>NZ_BAABHS010000004.1:0-377450 GCF_039542225.1 Yinghuangia aomiensis
TCCGGTCAGACACATACGAAGGAGCCGCGCCCCACCGGAGGAATAGTCCGATGTGCGCTTGCGTCCTTGCTGTGACCCCCGGCCGCTGACCAGCCGGAGGATTTTTCAAAGGAATCCCTGCGAACACTTCACCGACCCAGATAGGGCCGCTTCCGCGAACGCCGGGGATATTCTTTGGCGTTGACTTTTGGCACGCTGTTGAGTTCTCAAGGAACGGACGCTTCCTTTGAGACCCTTTCACCGGTCTCTCCGGGCGTTTCGCTTCTTCGTTTTTGCTGTGTTTCTTTGTTTCTGCGCTTCCAGCGTATCACACCGTTTCCGGCCCGATTTTCGCTTTCCGCCGGCCTTCCGAGCGGCCTTTCGGCTTTTCTTCCGGCCTTTCTTTCTGCTCTCCGAGCCTACCAGATCCGTTTTCTCGTTCTCAACTCGCCGGGCTTTCGCTCTGCGGGTCGGAACAAGCCGCGCATCCGGCGTTCTCGATGCTTCAACCTTAGCAGGTGTCCGCGGGGCTCCGAACCACTTCCCGGAATTCCCGAAAAACGGGCGGAAAGCAAATACGGACAACACAAAGATAGACGCCCGGAAATCTTTGATCGATTCCGTTCGCTGGTTCGTTGTGAGGATCGCTGCGGGACCGGCCAGGGCGCCGACGTGCACGCACCAACCAGGCGCACGAACTTGCGTGCGGCACTTGGAGAGGGTTCACGGAGGGCGCGTCTGTCCGGATCTCCCGAACGAGCGACTCGGACGACATTAGACGACCCCCCGGTACGAGTCAAGTCCCGGGGGGTCGGAAGTTCACATGGTGCTCGGCCGGCCCGCGGCAGGGGTTCCGAAGCGGGCCGGCCGACTCTCAACTCAGTTCGAGGGCACCGAGGTTGCGCTTGCCGCGGCGGAGCAGCACCCAGCGTCCGTGCAGCAGGTCGGCGGACGTAAGGAGCGCGTCCTCGGTCACGACCTTCGTGTTGTTCACGTACGCGCCGCCTTCCTTGATCGTGCGCCGGGCCGCGCCCTTGCTGGGCGCCAGCTCGGTGGCGACCAGCGCGTCGACGACCGTCGGCAGCTCCGCCACCTGCGCGGAGGGCAGCTCGGCGACCGCGGCGGCGAGCGTCGCGGCGTCCAGCGCCGCCAGGTCGCCCTGGCCGAACAGCGCCCGGCTCGCCTCGACGGCGGCGGCGCACTGGTCGGCGCCGTGCACCATCGTGGTCAGCTCTTCGGCCAGGGCGCGTTGCGCGGCGCGAGCGGCGGGGCGCTCGGCAGCCTCACGCTCCAGCTCCTCGATCTCCTCGTGCGAGCGGAAGCTGAAGGTGCGCAGGTACCGGGAGACGTCGCGGTCGTCGGCGTTCAGCCAGAACTGGTAGAAGGCGTACGGGGTGGTCAGCTCGGGGTCGAGCCAGACCGCGCCGCCTTCGGTCTTGCCGAACTTGGTGCCGTCGGCCTTGGTCAGCAGGTTGGTGGTCATCGCGTGTGCCTGGCCGTGCGGCTGGTTGCCGGTGACGCGGCGGATCAGGTCGAGGCCCGCGGTGATGTTGCCCCACTGGTCGCTGCCGCCGATCTGCAGCGTGCAGCCGTGCCGCCGGTACAGCTCGAGGTAGTCGAAGCTCTGCAGGATGACGTAGCTGAACTCGGTGTACGACATGCCTTCGCCGCCGAGCCGGGACTTCACGGTGTCGCGGGCCAGCATCTGGTTGATGCTGAAGTGCTTGCCGAGGTCGCGCAGCAGGTCGATGGCGCTGAGGTTCTCGGTCCAGTCGTAGTTGTTGGCCATCAGCGCGGCGTTGGGCGCGTCGGTGTCGTCGCCGGCCGCGAAGTCGAGGAACGCGGAGAGCTGCCCGCGGATGCGGCCGACCCACTCGCGGACCGTGGAGGCCTCGTTGAGCTGGCGTTCGGCGGACGGCTTGGGGTCGCCGATCAGACCTGTCGCGCCGCCGACCAGGGCGATCGGACGGTGGCCGGCCAGTTGGAGGCGGCGCAGCGTGAGGACCTGGGTGAGGTGGCCGACGTGGAGGCTGGCGGCGGTGGGGTCGAAGCCGCAATAGGCCGTGACGGGACCGTCCGCGAACGCCTTGCGCAGTGCGTCCTCGTCGGTGGTCTGGGCGATGAGCCCGCGCCACTTCAGGTCCTCGACGATGTCCGTCACGGTCGTTCGTCTCCTCGGTCGGTGCTGCGGGGGGTCGATACTGCGGCGGCGTGTGGGCCGCGGCCTACAGATTGCCCGACGGGCCGGTCGCGGCGCGAACCCGATTATGGCGAGTGTGGGGCACGGCGGGTGCGGGGCACGTGGGCCCGGTAGGGGCTGACGGTGGGGTCGTCGGCGATGTGGAAGCGCCAGGGGTGTCCGGCGCCGTCGCCGCCGACGCCGGTGCGCGGCCCGGTGCGGACGGTGTCGGCGGCGGCGGGGGTGCCGCGGAGGAGGCGGAAGCCGGTGCCGGCGGTGCAGGCGTCGACGCCGTCGTCGGCGCGGCCGATGCCGAGGGCGACGGTGAGGCGGGCGGGGCCTTGTGCGAGTTCGGTGTCGCGGCGGGCGTTGGGGCGGCGGTCGCGGGCGAGCGGGAGGCCTTCGACGATTTCGCCGGCGCGGACGAGGACGGCGGAGGCTTTGCCGGGCGGGCTGCAGACGACGTTGACGCAGTGGTGCATGCCGTAGGTGAAGTACACGTACAGGTGTCCCGCGGCGCCGAACATGGTGCTGTTCCGCGGGGTCTGTCCGCGGAAGGCGTGCGATCCGGGGTCGTTCGTGCCGTCGTAGGCCTCGACCTCGGTGATGCGCAGGACGGTGCGTCCGGCGTCGGTGTCGCGGACCAGGAGGCGCCCGAGCAGGTCGGGAGCGACGGTGAGGACGGGGCGGACGAAGAAGGAGCGCGGCAGAGGGCGGCGTACGTCGGCGGCCATACGCGAGACTCTACGGCGACGGGGAAGGGCGACGGCCGGGGAGGCTGCATGGTGTTCAAGAAGTTGATGGCGAGCATGGGGGCGGGCGGGGCTTCCGTGGAGACGGACCTGTTCCGGGCGGATGTGACGCCGGGCGGGGTCGCCGAGGGGCGGATCCGGATTCAGGGCGGGAAGGTCGACCAGGTCATCGAGGGGCTCTATGTGGAGCTGCGTGCGGTGGTGGAGGTCGAGACCGAGGACGGCGAGTACAAGGTCAACCAGGATTTCGCCCGTCTTCAGGTAGGCGGAACGTTCCAGCTGCGCGAGGGTGCGGTGCACGATGTGCCGTTCGCGCTGGGGATTCCGTGGGAGACGCCGGTGACGGTGTTCCGCGGGGTGCAGTTGCGCGGCACCAGCATCGGCGTGCGGACCGAGTTGGAGATCGACCGCGCGGTGGACAAGGGCGACCTGGACCCGATCCAGGTGCACCCGATCCCGGCGCAGGCGGCGATCCTCGATGCGTTCGGTGCGCTCGGGTTCCACTTCAAGGGAGCGGACCTGGAGAAGGGGCACATCCGCAATACGCGGCAGCGGCTGCCGTTCTACCAGGAGATCGAGTTCGCGCCGTCGGCGCAGTACGCGCGCGGGATCAACGAGGTGGAGCTGACGTTCGTGTCGGACGAGCACGCCACCGAGGTGATCCTGGAGATCGACAAGAAGGGCGGGATGCTGTCGGACGGCAGCGACGCCTACCGGCACTTCACGATCGACCGTGCGGCGATCGGCCAGACCGACTGGGCGGCGTACCTGCACGGGTGGCTGCACGAGGTCGGGTCGCGGCGCGGCTGGTTCTGAGCATGCCGCGGGAGCGCGCACGGTAGGACGGTGCTCCCACCCTCGTGGATGAGCCCTCCTGGGCCGCGGTCACCCGTGGTCGAGGAGGGCTCTCACGTACCGCGCCCAGTCGGCTTCGAAGGCGGCGCGGTCGAGGCCGGTGGCGTCGCGGAGTGCGCGGTCGACGGCCGCGGCGGAGGGGTCGGCGTAGACGGCGGCGGCGAAGCGGAAGACGGCCGAGGTGCCGTGGGTCTCTTCGATGCGCAGCATCGCCAGGTGGGCGAGTTGGTAGGACGCGGCGTTGCCGACGGGGTCGGCCTGGTAGAGGTCGGCGTCGGTGGGGAGGGTGCCGGTGAAGCGTCCGGTGCGGAGGTAGGTGCGGGCTTCGCCGAATTGCGCGGACAGGCGGTCGCGGTCGGAGCGGAAGGCCAGCCAGTCGGCGAAGCCTTCGACGACCCAGACGGGTTGGTTCTGTCCGGCGAGGTCGCTGCGCAGGGGGGTGACGAGGGCGTGGGCCATTTCGTGGCGGAGGAGGTCGCCGGTGCGAATGGCGTCGCCGCCGGTGAAGTAGCCGGAGGTGACGTCGAGGACGATGCGGGCGCCGCCGAACTGGGCGGTGGTGCCGGGGCGGGCGGTGGCGGCGGTGTTGCCGGTGGGTGAGCTGCGGAGGGCGTACGTGAGGCCGGATTCGTCGCCGTGCTGGTCGGCGCGGCCGCCGTACAGCTCGTAGAAGGCGGCGCGGTCGGCGACGGGGACGACGACGAAGCCGGGGGCGGTGCCGCGGGGTCCGGCGTAGGCGGCGAGGTCGGCGGCGGCGGCTTGTTCGGCGGCGTCGGCGAGGGGTTCGGCGCGGTCGGCGAGGGCTTGTTCGGCGAGGACGACGACGTGGGGGCGTCGGGCGACGGTGAGTTGGGCGCGGTCCCAGGGGGCGGGGTAGTCGCGGGCGTAGCGGTAGCCGGCGCCTCCTTCGTAGGGGGTTCCGGTGATGCTGGTGATGCGGGGGGCGGCGCCGGGCGCGGGGCGGGTGACGGTCCAGCGGTAGCCCTCGCCGACGGTGGAGGTGTCGGCGTGGGTGATGCGGTGGTCGAAGGAGACGTCCACGGTGAGCGGGTCGCCGGGTCCGGGGCCGGGTCGGGTGGCGGCGACGCGGTAGGCGGCTTCGTCGAAGGGGATGGGGCGCAGGTTGCGGAAGAGGCGGCGTTGTTCGTCGACGAGGCCGGGTGTGGCGGGGTCGAGGGCGGCGAGGAAGGCGTCTTCGTCGCCGTCGGCGAGGGCTTTGCTGCGGGTGTCGGCAAGTGCCGCGAGTTCGGTGGGGGTTACCGCGTCGGGGGCTTGGGGCGCGGCGGTGTCGGGGGCGGGTGAGCCGACGGGGGTGCCGGCCGGTATTCGGGTGGTGGTTTGGCGGCTGTGGGTGGCGCCGTAGGCCATGACGGCGGCGAGGACGGCCAGCAGGGCGACGAGGGTGACGGTCAGCCGGTTGGCGATGCGTCCGCGCGCGGGTGGGGGGCCGGTGCGGCGGCGGTGTGGCGGTTGCGCGTTTCCGGGTGCGGTGGGGGTGCCGTGCGGGGCCGATGCGGGTGTCCCGGCGTTCCGTCGCGACTGTGCCAACGCGCCCGCTCCCTTGCCGTGCCGGGGTGTGTCCCGGCGGTGTCCGGTGATCCGTCGAGTGGCTCTCCACCAGGGTGGTTCGTCTGGCTGGCGGGAGGATACGGCGTAGGGTCGGGTCGTGCGTACCGGGTGTCTTCCGGGTGGTGCCCGGACCTAGGTGGCCGACGGAGTCGGCCGGGAGATGGAGTGCCCTTCGTGAGCGAGCCGAAGATGCCGCCGATGCCGTACGAGTTCCTGCCGGAGAAGCCGTGGTTCACGGTGGAGAGCACGGATGTCGCGGACGGCGTGACGCTGAGCATGCCGCAGGTGAGCGGTGTCATGGGCGCGGGCGGCGAGGACGTGTCGCCGCAGCTGTCGTGGGCCGGGTTCCCCGCGGAGACGAAGAGCTTCGTGGTGACGTGCCTGGACCCGGACGCGCCGACGGGGAGCGGTTTCTGGCACTGGTCGGTGGTGGATGTGCCGGTGTCGGTGACGGAGTTCCCGGCGGGCGCGGGTGCCGCGGACGGGAAGGGGCTGCCGGGCGGGGCGTTCCACGTGCGGAACGACGCGGGTCTGCCGGGGTATGTCGGGGCGGCGCCGCCGCAGGGGCACTACGCGCACCGTTACGCGTTCGTGGTGCATGCGGTGGACGTCGAGAAGCTGGGCGTGGACGAGAACGCGACGCCGGCGGTGGTGGGGTTCAACTTGTTCTTCCATACGCTCGCGCGGGCGATCGTGACGCCGGTGTACGCGCACTGATCCGGCGTTCGAACAGAGATCGAACACTTGACGGTATCTCGGTCTCGTTCGCGGAAATTGCGTTGTCCGGGTGATCTGCTCGGGGCACAGTGGTCTCGGCCCGCCGCCGCTCGGCGCGGGCCGAGACCACCGATCCGGCCGCTTCGTCGGCCGAACGAGGACCGTCGAGGCGAAAGGCGCGTATGACCACCGCGGCACCACCGCTCACCTGAGGCTTCCGGCACGTTGCCGGCGGTTCCGGCGGGCGTGGGCGCCCGGTCCGGATCCGGCGCGCCCGGGGTTCCCGGCGGTCCGACCCCGAAGGGAGGGCGGACGCATGCGGGACACGTTGGTGCTGAATGCCACGTACCAGCCGCTGGCGACGGTGTCGTTCCGGCGCGCGCTGGTGCTGGTGCTGCAGGAGAAGGCCGTGGTCGAGGACGCCGATCCGGGCCGCGTGGTGCGTGCCGCGGCGCTGGAGCTGCCGGTCCCGCGTGTGATCCGGTTGCTCCGGTACGTCCGGGTGCCGTTCCGACAACGGGTGGCGTGGTCGAAGCGCGGGGTGCTGCAGCGGGATGCGCGCACGTGCGCGTACTGCGGCGGGCGGGCGACGACCGTGGACCACGTGCTGCCGAAGTCGCGCGGCGGGGCGGACTCGTGGCTCAACACGGTGGCGGCCTGCGCGGCCGACAATCAGCGCAAGGCGGACCGGACACCGGACGAGGCGGGGATGCGGCTGCTGTTCGACCCGTACGAGCCGGCCGGGACGCGGGCGCTGGTGCTGGCGTTCGGCGTGACCGCCGAGCAGCAGGCGTGGTTCGGCGCCGCGGTCGCGGCCACCGCCTGACCGGGAAGTTCCGGCGAACGCCTGCCGCCGTCCCCCTTGCGGGTGGACGGCGGCAGGCGTTTCGTCATCCGAAGGTCCGGTGCATCCAGTCGGACCAGGCGCGTTGGAAGTCGGCGAGGCTGCTGCCGGTGGCGGCGCGGACGGCTTCGTCCATGCTGCGCGAGGTGCCGCGGTAGACGTCGGTGATGAACGCGCAGGCCTTGTCGGAGCCATAGGTGTCGGCGAGGAAGCGGATCGCGAGGTGGCCGAGGACGTAGGCGTTGTCGATGACTTCTTCGTCGTCCGCGTCGAAGTCGGCGTCGGTGGGGAGCGATCCGGTGAACTTCCCGTCGCGGATGAGCTGCCGGGCGGCGCGCGCGTCGTAGGTGTCGGTGATGGTGTGGTCGGACTGGGCGAGCCAGTCGGCGAAGCCTTCGGCGGCCCACAGCGGTATGCGGTCGTAGGCGGCTTGGGTGAGCGGGTCGAGCAGGGCGTGCACGAGTTCGTGGCGCAGGATGACCCGGGCGAAGTCCGGTTCGCTGTCCATTTCGTCGAGGTCGATGACGACGCGGCTGCCGCCGACCACGTCGACGTCGCCGTCGGAGACCAGCGGGAGGGCGAAGCCGGCGGCCCAGTCGCCGGCCGATTCGCCGCTGTAGATGCGGTCGAAGTCGGCGCGTTCGCGGGTGAGGGCGACGACGAACCCGGGCGAGGTGCCGGGCATGCCGGTCCACCGGGCGAGGTCGTAGAGCGCCGCGTCTTCGGCTTCGTCGGCACGGGACGCCAGGTCGGCGGCGAGGTCGGCGGGGCCGACGACGAGGACGTGCGGGCGGCGTTCGACGGCGAGTTCCCACAGGTCCCAGGGCGCGGGGTAGCCGGCCGGGCCGGTGAGGCTGCCGTCGGGGGCGCCGTTGACGGCGGTGACGGTGCACGGGTCCGCGTCGGAGGTGCAGCGGACGGTCCACAGGTAGTGCTCGGCGACGGGGCGGACGTCGGCGTTGTCGATTTGGTGGACGAACGCCACGTCGACGTTGGCGACGATCGGCCATCCGCCGCTGCCGGCGCCTTGGGCGCGCGCGTCGGCGACCCGGCCTGCGGTCCAATCGGCTTTGTCGAGCGGCAGTTTGCGCAAGTTGTCGAACAGGCGGCTCTGGGTGTCGACGAGTTCCCTGGCGTTCTTGTCGAGGCCGCCGGTGAACGCCGCGACGTCGTTGGCGCGCAGGGCGGGGCCGCGGGTGGCGGCCAGGGCCTGGGTGCGCGCGAGCACGGCCGACTTGGCGGCGGGCGAGGCCGTGGAGCCGTTGAGCGTCGGGGGTTTGCCGGTGTCGGGGCTCGTGCTCGGCGTCGCCGGGTTTTTGGGCCCCGGCTCGTGGCCGGGCGGAGTCGCGGGCGCGGTGGGCGCCGTCCCGACGTCGGCGATCGCCCCGGCTTCGCCGGACTGCAGGGGCCGGACGAAGGCGACGATCAGCAGCACGACCGTCAGGCACGCGACGAGCGAGGAGACGACGATCGCGGGGGTCTGCCGATCACGACGCGGGTCGACGACCGCGTGCGGCCACAGCCCGAAGGTGTCGTTCGGCCGCCGGTATGGCACCGGCCCGGACACCCGCGGCCCGGGCACCCACGCGTAAGCCCCCGGCACCGGGCCCGGCGGGCTGCCGGGGGCATACGGGTAGGTCGGTGCGCCGACCCGAGGGCCGGGGATCCCGACCACTTCGTGCGCGGCGGGCCAGGCATCGGCGGGGGTACGGGGGCGGCTGTCGGCGGGGGCGCCGTCGCCGCGGGGGGAGGAAGCGGCGCCGGCGAGTCCGGGCGCGGTGGAGGCGGCGGCGGTTGCAACGCGCGCGGCCTCGGCCGCGGTCGGCTCGGGTACGCGCGGCGGGGGAGTCGGCGCGGGCCGCCCGCTCGCCGACACGACCGCCCCGGCTTCGGCGCCGCTCTCCGCTGCCTGCCGGGACATCACGTCGCGGCCGGCCGGGGGTGTCGCGGCGGCAGGCCGCCGGTCGTTTTCGTCGCTTGCGGTCGCGGCCGGATCGGGCACGTCCGCCGACGCCGTCGGTTCCGGGCCGGCGGACCCGGCCGGGTCCGCCGATCTCCCGCGGTCCTCCGGTATCCCGCCCCCCGTCACGACCTCTCCCCCGTCCACACGTCCCTGGTCCGGCGCCGCTCGGTGTGCGGGCATGGCGTCCGCGGCGCTGTCGTCCATGCCTGTGCCCCTGTGCTCGCCGATCTGCTCCACCCCCGTGGGGTGCAGGTGAGGATATCCGGCGGCTTCGGCCGCAGGGAACGGCGCCGTCTCCACCGCACCCGTCCGGTGCAGAGACGCGGCAACCGTCGCGCCGGTTCATTCCGCACGCGTTGTCGGGCCTCCGCGGCAGGCGGCCCGCGCCCGCGCGGCCCGGGGCCGGCGAGCCCCTCAGCCCGCCTTCGCCTTCACGTACTGCGCCCATTTGGCCTCGAACTGCCCGTGGTCCAGCCCGGTCGCCGTCCGCAACGCCGCACCGACCGACGCCGGGTCGCGGTACACCGCGATGACAAACGCGTAGGCCTTGGCGGCGCCGTACTTCTCGGCGATGTAGCGGATCGCGAGCATCGCGAAGTGGTACCCGGCGGAGCTGGTCCGGGGATCGTCGGCGTAGATCTGCTCGTCGGTCGGGAGCTTTCCGCCGAAGGTCCCGGAGCGGACCTGGTCGCGCGCCGCCGGCACATACCAGCGCTCCAGCGAACGGTCGCTCCACTCCAGGTAGCCCGCGAATCCCTCGGCCACCCACAGCGGCGGCCCGTTGCCCGCCACGCGCTTCTGGAACGGTGCGACCATCGCATGTCCCATTTCGTGCCGGAAGATCGCGATGGTGTCCTCGGCCTTGCCGGTCGTGATGTCCTGCGCCGTGGAGTCGACGTAGATCCGGCTGCCCGCGAAGTCCGGTGTGGCGGGGCCGCGTCCGGCCGGGTCGGCGGGCAGGGAGACGCAGACGCCGATGGCGTTCGTGGTGACCGTGTCGCCGCCGCGGACGCGTTCGAAGGCGGCGTGGTCGGGGGTCAGGAAGACCACGAACCGGCCCGGGGTCGGCTCCGGGCTCTGCCAGCTCGCGAGGTTGCGGGTGGCGGCGGCTTCCGCGCGCGTCGCCCACAGCGCGGCCTTGGCTTGGTGCTGTTTCGCGGCGAGGAGCAGGACGTGGGGTTTGTCCACGAGGACGAGTTCGGCCGCGTCCCACGGTGCCGGGTAGGTGGTGTTGCGGTGGGCAGTGTCGGGTGCACCGCCGTCGACGGCGGTGATGGCGAGCGGTTCGCCGGGGCCGGGGCGGGTGACGGTCCAGCGGTAGGTCTCGCCGATCGGGGCGACGTCGACGCCGGTGATCTGGTGGCTGAAGACCACGGTCACCGTGCTGGTGCGGCGGCGTCCGGCCGATTCGGCGGGCACGGGCTGCGCGTCCTGGTAGCGGTATTCGGCGCGGCTGAACGGGATCTTGAGCAGGTTCGCGAACAGCCGGCCGCGTTCCGCGCGCAGGTCGGGGCGGTCGGCGGCGTAGGGGACGAGGAACGCGGCCGCGTCGCGGCGGGCGAGGGCGTCGTTCTGGCCGGCGATCAGGCCGGTGAGTTCGTCCCGGGTGAGGTCGCCGGTGCCGCCCGGGAGCGGGGTTGCGCCGGTGCGGATGTCGGCGGCGTCGCCGCGGCCTTGGGCGGCGTGGTCGACGACGGCGCGGGCCGAGTCGGGGCGTAACGCGCGGTCGCCTAACGGCGTCGCATAGCCGAGGAGGACGGCAAGGCCGGCGAGCAGGGCGGCGGCGGCTGCGAGTACGGCGCGCGGGGGCCTCCAGGGCCCCGTCAGACGTGGCTCTTGACCCACTTCGCCCACCGGGATTCGAAGGTGGCCAGGTCCAGCCCGGTGGTCTCCTGCAGGGCCTTGTCCGGGTCGCGCGGGTTGCGGTAGGCGGCGACGACGAACGCGAAGGCCTTCTCGGCGCCGTACTTGTCGACGAGGTAGCGGATCGCGGTCATGCTCAGGTGGTAGCCGATGCCGTTGGCTTCGGCGTCCTCGCCGTACAGTTCGCTGTCGCCGGGGAGTTTCCCGGTGAACCCGTCGCTCGCCACGAAGTCGCGTGCGGCGGGCACGTAGTACTGGCCGAACCGGTCGACCCATTCGAGGTATTCGGCGAAGCCTTCGACGATCCACAGCGGGACGTCGGGTTGTCCGGGGGCGGAGGCCATGAAACCCGCAACGAGGGCGTGGCCCATTTCGTGGCGCAGGACGCCGGTTTGCTCTTCGGTGTTCTTGATGCCTTTGGAGCGGGTGTCCCAAGTGATGCGGCTGCCGACGATGACACGGCCGCGGGTGTCGGAACTGTCGGCGGCCATGGGCGCGCAGAACGCGACGGTGCCCTTGGGCATGGTGCCGCCGTACGCCTTGGCGAACAGCTCGGGGTCGGGGCTGGCGAACACGAGGAAGCGCGTCGGGACTCCGCTGGGGCCCTTCCACAGGTCGAGGTCGCGCTTGGCGGCGTTCTCGGCGCGGTCGGCCCAGCCGGCGATCTTGTTGGCGTCGGCGGAGCCGGCCAGCATGACGACGTGCGGGCGTTCCGCCTTGACGAGTGGGGCCAGGTCCCAGGCGAGCGGGTAGGAGCCGCTGCGGCCGGGGGTTCCGCGGACGCCGGTGATGCGCAGCGGGGCGCCCATGGCGGGGCGTTCGACGGTCCAGATGTACTGCTCGGCGACGGGTTCGGCGTCGACGCCGGTGACCTGGTGGACGAACGCGACGACGACGTCGGCGGTGAGCCGGCCGGCGTCCTTGCCGGACAGCGAGCCGGTGTAGAGGCGTTCCCAGCGGTACTGCGCCTGCGTGAAGGGGACGAGCCTGAGGTTGGCGAACAGGCGGCGGCGTTCCGCGATCAGGTCGGTCGCGGCCGGGTCGTAGGGCGCGAGGAACCCGTCGACGTCGCCGCGCTTCAGGGCGTCGGTCTGGGTGCCGGCGAGGGCCCGGAGTTCGTCGGTGGTGATCTCGGTGCGGGTCGGGGCGGGGGTGGCGGAGGGCCCGGCCGACGTGCCGGACCCGGCGCTTGCCGCGGTTCCCGGTTTGGCGAGGAGGTCGGACGCCCCGGCGTTGGCGAACAGCGCGGAGCCGGTGACGACGAGGACCAGCGCCGTGCCGATCGCCATGACGGGTATGAGCGCGGGGTGCGGGCCGCGGCGAGGAGCGGGCGGCTGCGGCGGGACGGCCGGGGAAAGCGCGTCCACGGGTGCGGAATCGGACGGTGCGGCGGTGTCGGCGGCCTCGTCGGCACGGCCGGCTTCGGCTCCGTCGGGCGAGCCCTCGGCCGCGTGTTCCGGCGAGCCCTCGGCCGTGTCTTCCGGTGCCCCGGTGTCGGACTCGTCGGCCACTGCCGCGTCCCTCCCCCCTCGTGCCGCCGCCGCTCCGCGCGGTCGGGCTGCGGGACGAGCTGCGTGATCATCGCGTGACCGCGTGCGCGGAGAGTACCCGGCGCGGGTGACGCCGCGTCAAGCGGGTTGCCGCGGGCTGCCGCGGTGTGTCAGGGGCGGCGGGAACGGGCCGGAGCGCGGCGGGTGTTGCCGGGGTGACGAGCGGTCAGCAGTCGGTTTCCGCCCAGTCGGGCCGGTGCGCCGTGAGGAGGCGTTCGGACGCGTCGCGCAGGACGTCGCGCTGGTCCTCGTCGAGGACCGCGAAGAACCCGTCTTCGGCGGCGCCGAGGAGGGTGCGGCTCTGCTCGACGGCGGCGCGGCCGGCGTCGGTGACGTGGACCAGGTGGCGGCGGCGGTCTTCCGGGTTGCGGCGGCGTTCGGCGAAGCCGCGCGCTTCGAGGTCGTCGATGAGTCCGACGAGGACGTTGGGGTCGATGCCGAGCATCCGGCTGACGTCCTGCTGGGACAGCCCGTCGTAGGCCAGCAGGGTCTCCATGACGTGGATGTGCTTCGCCTTCACGCCGAGCGGCGCGAGGGCGTCCTCGGCCAGGGTCAGCAGCATTTCGCCCAGCTTGACCAGCCGGTATCCGGTGCGGTTGCTCATCGGCGGGCGTCTCTGCATGGCGTCAACTCTACCGACCACCAACCATGGGCAGTGCATATGAATTCAGATTCCTATCGTATGCTCAACCTACGATATCCTCGACGGAAGGTCGGCGATGTTCCCTGCCCTGGCGCGGCTGACCGCCGCCCGACCACGGCTCGTCCTCATATCCGCCCTGCTGTTCCTCGCCCTCGCCGGCTTCGTGGGCCGCGGCGCGGGCGACCACCTCCTCGCCGGCGGCACCGAAGTCCCGAAGTCGTCGTCGGCCCGCGCGGCGGCGGCGCTCGACCGGGAGTTCCCCGGCAGCCGGCCCAACCTCGTCCTCCTGGTCACGCCCGCGCGCGGTGGCGTCGACTCCCCCGAAAGCGCCGGTGCGGCCAAGGCGTTGACCGACCGCCTCGCGGCGGAGGCCGGGATCGTGGGCGTGCGCTCGTACTGGAGTACCGGCTCCCCGGCCTTGCGCACCGACGACGGGCGCAGCGGTCTGGTGCTCGCCCATCTCGAAGGCAGCGAGAACGCCGTCGCGGACACGCTCGACCGGATCGCTCCGCATTACCGCGGCACGCAAGGCGGTCTGGACGTGCGGATCGGCGGCCTCGCGGCGGTGCAGCACGACATCCAGTCGACGATCCGCGACGACCTGGTCCGCGCCGAGATGATCGCCCTGCCCATCACGCTGCTGATCCTGGTGCTGGTGTTCGGCAGTGCGGTGGCCGCGCTGCTGCCGCTGGGCGTGGGGCTGTTCGCGATGTTCGGCACAAACGCGGTGCTGCGGGTCGTCGCCGGTGTCACCGACGTGTCGGTGTTCGCGCAGAACCTCACGACCGTGCTGGGCCTCGGACTCGCGGTCGACTACGGCCTGTTCATGGTCCGCCGGTACCGCGAGGAACTGGCCCGCGGCCTCTCCCCCACCGAAGCCGTGGCCACGACACTGCGCACGGCGGGCCGCACGGTGCTGATCTCGGCGCTGACCCTGGCGGTGTCGCTGGCGGCCATGCTGGCCTTCCCGCAGTACTTCCTGCGGTCGTTCGCCTACGCGGGCATCCCCGTCGTCATGCTGGCCGCCGTCGGCGCGCTGGTGGTGCTGCCCGCGGCGCTGGTGCTGCTCGGGAAGCGGATCGACGCGGGCGACCTGCGCAAGCCGTTCCGCAGGCTGCGGCGCTCGCGCGGCGCGGGCACCGACAGCACACCGGGCACCCAGAGCACACAGAGCGCCGCGAGCACCGACGGCACCGGATGGCTACGGGTCGCGCACACCGTGATGCGGCGCGCGCCGCTGGTCGCATTCGCCACGCTGGCCGGTCTGGTGGTCCTCGGACTGCCCTTCCTGGGCGTGAAGTTCGGTACTGCCGACGACCGGCAGCTGCCGGTGACCGCGGAGTCGCGGCAGGTTCAGCAGGTGATCCGCGACCACATCGACGGCCGCCCGGCCGGGTCGATCGAGATCGTGCTCGGCGACACCTCCGCGGCGGAGCGGGCCGGGTACGCGGCCCGGTTGTCCGCGCTCGACGGCGTGGCACGGGTCGTGGGCCCGGACGGCGTCTTCCGTGCCGGGCAGGCCGAGTCCCCGGCGGGACCGGCCGAGCCCGGCCGGCTCGAGGGCGGCAGCGCGTACCTGTCCGTGGTGCCCGCCGGCGAAGAGCTGTCCCCCGCCGGGCAGGAGCTGGTGCGCGAGGTCCGGGCGACCCCGGCACCCGCTCAGGCGCTGGTCGGCGGCGCCGCCGCGGTGGTCGTCGACGGCAAGGACGCCATCGCAGACCGGCTGTGGATCGCCGGGGCGGTCGTCGTGCTGGCCACCTTCGTCCTGGTGTTCCTGCTGACGGGCAGTGTGGTGATGCCGCTGCTGGCGGTCCTGTTCGCGGCGCTGAGCCTGACGGCGATGTTCGGCGCGGTCGTGTGGGTCGTCCAAGACGGCCACCTGTCCGGCCTGCTGGACTTCACGCCCACCGGGTCGATCGAGACCCAGCTGCCGGTGCTGATGTTCTGCGTCGCCTTCGGACTGTCCATGGACTACGGGGTGTTCCTGCTGTCCCGGGTCAAGGAGGAGTACGACACCACCGGCGACCACCGCCACTCCGTGGCGATCGGACTGGCCCGCACCGGCAGCATCATCACCGCGGCGGCCTGCGTGCTCGCCGTCGTGATGGCGGCGATCGGCGCATCCCGCGTGACCAACACGATGATGTTCGGCGCCGGACTCGCGCTGGCGGTGCTGGTCGACGCATTCGTGGTGCGCGGGCTGCTGGTCCCGGCGACACTCGCGCTCGTCGGCGAACGATCTTGGTGGGCCCCGGCGTTCCTGCGCCGCGTGCACGCCAGGTTCGGCATCGACGAAGGCGGCGCACCGGCCCCGGCCGAGGCCCGGCCTCAGACGGTCGCGGTGTCGAGCACCAGCCACGAGTCGGCGACCCGGTAGCCGGGCGCCTCGAACGACGCCACCGGATCGGCGGCGAGGCCTTCGACGCGGGTGGGCGCGTGCGGCTCCTCCAGCACCTGGGTGTACCGGTGGTGGAGGTGGCCGTGCGCGGCCAGCCGCGGCCGCAGCGCGTCGACGAGGCGCTGGATGCGGTCCTGGTTCGGGTGGCAGACCGGCAGGTCCTTGCGGTTGACGCCCGGGGTGGTCGCGCGCGGCTTGTCGTGGGTGAGGAGGACGTCGACCGGGCCGGCGGTGTCGATCACGGCCTGCGCGTCGGCATCGGTGGCTTCCTCCTCGGGGAACCACAGCGTGCCCGCGTGGTCGGGCACGCTGTGGGACGGACGTCCCGCCGCCAGCCGGTAGTTCTCCTTGCGGAGCGCCTTCTCGGTGCGGCGCCGCTCCGCCTCCAGCCGGTACTCGCGGTCGACGGAGCAGGCGCCGCCGAAGGCGAGGAAGCGGACGCCGTCCCAGGTCCAGGCGTGGCCGCGCGGGGCGTACCGCACGCGGCCGCGCACGCTCAGGAAGCCCTCCATGTCGCGGTGCTCGCCGTACCGTTCGAGGATGAGGCCGGATTTGTCGTGGTTCCCGTCGAGGAAGTAGACGGTGATGCCCTGCGCCCGGGCCGCGCGGTGGACTTCGTCGAGGAAGCGGACTCCGCCGGGCTCGTGCTCCCAGTAGCCGAAGTCGCCGAGCTGGAAGATCCGGTCGATGTGTTCTGCGGCGGCGGCGTCCAGCACCGTCCGCACGTGCGCGAGATTTCCGTGCACGTCCCCCGTCAGCAAAATCCGCATTGCGCAGCGTAACCCGCGGCTCGGGAACCGGATCGCGGGCTTCCCCGTCGGATCGGGCATCGGTTGTCGGAACGGGGCGAGATCAGGGGGTTTGCGGTGGTCGGCGGAGCAGTCGTGCGGCGGGGGGCCGTGGTGGCGGTGCTGGTGATGCTCGTGCAGATGGCGGCGCTGATCCGCCCGGCATGGGCCTGCGGGTGCGGGGCGATGGTGCCCGGCAACCAGACGTCCATGGCGGTCCGGGAGGAGACGTCGGCGGTGCGGTGGGACGGCCGGACCGAGGAGATCCTCATGCAGCTGACGGTGACGGGGGACGCGGCCAACGCCGCCTGGATCATGCCGGTCCCGACCCGGGCCGACCTGGCACTCGGCGACACCAAGCTGTTCTCCCGGCTCGACACCGTGGTCGCGCCGGTCGACAAGACCCGGCACTACTTCTGGCCGCGCGACGGCGACTGGCCGTTCGGCGGCGACCACAAGAAGCCGAACGGGGCGTCGTCCGCGGCGGCGCCGGGAGCCGCGGCACCGCCGGTGAGCGTGGTGGGCAGCGGTGAACTCGGCCCCTTCCAGTACGCGCAGCTCGCCGCGACCGACCCGGCCGCGCTGGAATCCTGGCTGCACACCAACGGCTTCACCATGCCGGCCGGGCTGGCGGACTCGCTGAAGCCGTACGTCGACCAGGGCTGGGAGTACGTCGCGGTCAAGCTCGCCCCGGCCGCGAACCCGGGCGGTGCGGGACGGTCGGTGCCGGGCAAGGCCGTTCCCACGCTCGGCGGCGACCTCGACCCGCTGAAGCTCACGTTCGCCTCCGACAAGCTCGTCTACCCGATGCGGCTGTCGCAGCGCGCGAAGACCGCGCAGCTGCTGCGCCTGTTCGTCTTCGCCCCGCACCGCGTCGAACCGGTCGCCGGGATCGGCGGCGGCGGTTCGCTGGAGACCCTCTACGCGGGGAAGCCCGACCCCGAGCAGGTCCGCTGGGACGGCGGCCAAGGCCCGGCGGTGTTCCTGACCGCGATGCGCAACGAACTGAGCCGGCCGGCGGCGATCACCGGCGACTACGAGTTCCGTGCCGCCCCCGCCGACGAGCGCTACCAGCGCGTCCGCTACCACGACGAGTTGCTGACCATCGGCGGCGTCCCCGCGTGGATCGCGACGGTCCTGGCGGTGCTGCTGGTGTTCGCCGCGGTGCTGATCGCCCTGCGGCGCCGGTCGAACCGGCGGCGGTGGGCGGCCTACCCGCCGCGGCCTGTGGCGCCGCCGCGGCCCGCCGTGCCGCCGCTGTAGGACCGCTCGGTTCACACGCCCGGCGGGACGAACCGCAGTCCCGCCGGGGCGCCTTGCGTAATGAGCCGGTCGACGGCCGCGTTGTCCAGGTGGTCAGCGACCAGGTCGCCGAGCGCGTCGAGCCGGGCCTGGCGGGCCGCCTCGAACGAGGTGTCGGGCGACACCGTGAAACGGCGTCCGGCGACCGCCGCGACCTCGGCGAGGAACGCGCGCCGGAACGCGTCGTTCTCCAGCGCCCCGTGCCACAGCGTGCCCCACACGGCACCGTCGCGGCAGCCGTCCAAGGGAACGCCGTCGGGATCGGTGAACAGCGGCGCACCGCCTTCGACGGTGACGATGCCATGGTGGATCTCGTACGCGGACACCGGCGCTCCGCCCGCGAACCCGGCGGGCCGGGCCAGCGTCTTGTCGGCGGCGAAGACGACCCGCACGGGCAGCAGCCCGAGCCCGGCGACGCGGCCGAGCCGGGACTCGTGCGCGTCGTCGATCTCCCGGCCGAGCATCTGGTAGCCGCCGCAAATGCCGAGTGTCGGACGGCCTGCCGCGGCCCGGCGGGCGAGCGCCGTGTCCAGACCGCGCTCGCGCAGCCACGCCAGGTCCTCCACGGTCGCGCGGGTGCCGGGCACGACCACCAGGTCGGCGTCGGCGAGTTCGGCCGGGGTCGAGGCGAACCGGACGACCACGCCCGGCTCCACGGACAGCGCGTCGATGTCGGTGAAGTTGCTGATCCGCGGCAGCCGCACGACCGCGACGCGCAGAATGTCCTCGCCGAGCGGCGGCGCCGCGACGCCCCGGTCGGCCTCCAGCGCCAACGAGTCCTCGACGTCGAGCCACAGCCCGGTCAGATACGGCAGCACGCCGAGCACCGGCCGCCCGGTCAACGCGCTGATCCGGTCCAGCCCCGGCGCCAGCAGCTTGGCGTCGCCGCGGAACTTGTTGACCACGAACCCGCAGATCAGCGCCTGGTCCTCGGGCGACAGCAGGGCCAGCGTGCCGAACAGGTGCGCGAACACGCCGCCGCGGTCGATGTCGCCGACCACCAGCACCGGCAGGTTCGCGGCCCGCGCGAGGCCCATGTTGGTGATGTCGCGGTCGCGCAGGTTGATCTCGGTCGGGCTGCCCGCGCCTTCGCACACCACGACGTCGAACCGGGCCCGCAGGTCGGCGAGCGAGTCGAGGACGGCGTCGAACAGCCGCGGCTTGAGGTCGCGGTAGTCCAGCGCGGACACCTCCGCGACGGGGCGCCCGAGCAGCACGACCTGGCTGCTCATCCGGGCGCCCGGCTTGAGCAGCACCGGGTTCATCGCGGCTTCCGGCGCGATCCCCGCGGCGGCCGCCTGCATCGCCTGGGCGCGGCCGATCTCGGCGCCGTCCGCGGTGACCATCGAGTTGAGCGACATGTTCTGCGCCTTGAACGGCGCCACCTTGACGCCTTCCCGGGCGAGCCGGCGGCAGAGTCCGGCGACGAGCACGCTCTTGCCGGCGTCGGAGGTGGTGCCGGCGACGAGCAGAGCGCCGTTCATGGGAGGTCCTTTCGAGGTGACCGAGTCTTGGCCTGGCGGCTTGGCGGCCTAGCGGTGCCGGTCTCGTGCCGCGAGCACGCCGAAAGCGAGGGCGGCGGACACCAGCCCGACCGCCGCGGACAGGCGGTTCGCGCGGGGGATGTCGCGGCCTTCGGCGGGGCGGCCGTCGCCGAGCACAGGGCGGTCCTCGGTGCGGCCCGCGTACACGTTCCGCCCACCGAGCCGCACGCCGAGCGCGCCCGCGGCGGACGCCTCGCAGCGGCCGGAATTCGGACTCGGGTGCGCGCCGCCGTCGCGCCGCAGCACCCGCCACGCCGCGGCGGGCGACCCGCCGACGACCGGCGCCGCGGCCACCGTGAGGAGGCCGGTCAGGCGCGCCGGGACGAGGTTGGCCGCGTCGTCGAGCCGCGCCGACGCCCACCCGAAGTGCAGGTGGCGCGGGGTGCGGTGGCCGACCATCGCGTCGAGGGTGTTGGCCGCGCGGTAGCCGAGCAGCCCGGGCAGGCCCGCGACGGCGCCCCAGAACAGCGGCGCGACGACGGCGTCCGAGGTGTTCTCGGCGACCGACTCGACCACCGCGCGGGCGATCCCGGACGCGTCCAGCCCGGCCGGGTCGCGGCCCACGAGGTACGGCAGCCGCGCGCGGGCGGCCTCCAGGTCGCCGGCTTCGAGCGGCGCGCCGATCGCCCGGGCCTCGCGCCGCAGCGTGGTGCCGCCGAGGACGGCCCACGTGGCGGCCGCGGTGACGGCCACCCGCGCCGCGGGGTGACGGCGCGTCAGCCGGTCCGCGGCGACGCCGAGTCCGCAGGTCGCGCCGACGACGAGCACGGTGTAGGCGGCGCCGCGGGCGCGCGAGTCGGCGTACATGCGGCGTTCCAGCGCGGACGCCGCGGTGCCGAACCCGGCGACCGGGTGCCCCCGGCGCGGATCTCCGACGAGCACGTCGGCGGCGACACCGAGCGCCAAACCGAGGGCGGGTATCCGCACCGGGGATCCTCCAGGCAGAACAAACGGAATATAAGGAACAAGCCGAACAGCCGACCCGGACGGGGCCGACCGACCGCCGATCCTCCCACCCCGCCGCACCGAGCCCGCACGGGCGCCCCCTGGGCACGGCAGCGACACAGACTGCAGGCGAGACGATGCGCACGTCTCCGCGGGGCGGTCGGCCGTGCGGCTTGGCATGCGGGGGGGCGGAGCCGAGCGTTGCGGCGAAACGTGGGGGCAGCGCAGGTGCGAGGGTGGGGCCGGCGGGGTGCGGGGGTCGTCGCGAGCACGGGGGCGTGGGCGCAAGCACGGATGGTGGGCGCGACGGGTGGAGACAGCGAGCGTGGGAGCCGCCGCAAGGCACCCGCGACGCGACCCGCATGGCACTCCCGCACGCCCCCACACCTGCTCCGTCCCTGCGCTCGCGCCGCCGGCGGCCGAGCGGCCCGCAGCCGAGGGCCGACAGCGCGAGGGCGGGCCGGCAACAGCGGCCGGCCGCAGCGGGGCAGGCGCGGCGCGACCTCCGCACTCGCTTCGCCGCCGCACGCGCGCCGCGGCCGAAGCCGCACGGCACACCACACAGTCGGCGCCCACACGTTCAGCTCATCGGAGCCGCACCACCACGATCGCGCCCGCGCGCTCAGCTCATCAGCAACCGCACCACTGCGATCGTCCCCACCACCACGATCACCCCTCGGAGTACGTTCGGTGGGAGGCGGCGGCCGACCTTGGCGCCGAGTTGGCCGCCGATGATCGAGCCGACGGCGATGAGGGCGACGACCTCCCACGCCACGTCGGCGAGGATCATGAACAGGATCGCGGAGACACCGTTCACCAGCATCGCGAGCACGTTCTTGACCGCGTTGATGCGCTGCATGTCCTCGTTGAGGAACACCCCCATCAGCCCCAGCAGCAGCACGCCTTGCGCGGCGCCGAAGTAGCCGCCGTACACGCCGGTGCCGAAGATCGCGGCGAACAGGATCGGCCCGCCGTGCGCGGGCACCTGGTCGGTGCCGCGGCGTTCCTTGATGCGCCGGGCGAGCGCGGGCTGTGCGACGACCAGGACGAGCGCGGCGATGATGAGGACCGGGACGATGGCCTTGAAGGCGTCGGCCGGGAGGACCAGCAGGAGTATCGCGCCGGTGATGCCGCCCAGGACGGACGCGGTGCCGAGTTTGATCAGCCGTTCACGCTGGCCGGACAGTTCCCGCCGGTATCCGATCGCTCCGCTGAGGGATCCGGGCACGAGTCCGATCGTGTTCGATACGTTCGCGGTCACCGGCGGGTATCCGATCGCCAGCAGGACGGGGAACGTGATCAGCGTTCCCGATCCGACGACCGTGTTGATGCCGCCGGCCGCGATGCCCGCGCCGAAGACCGCGAGCTGTTCCAGCCAGGTCATGTTGGTTGTTCCTTCGCCGTCCCGTCGGATGCGAGATCCGTACAAGCGTGCCCCCGCGGGGGAACCCTAACGGCTGGATGTGAACGCCCGGCCGCTCCCCGCACGCCCGGGACGGAACGCGAGGACCCGGGGGCACCGCGTGCTCGACGCGGTGCCCCCGGGTCCCGGAATCCGTGCGGACTCCCCCGGGCTCAGCCGAGGGGGCCGTTGTCCCGCGGCTGCCGGCGGCCGGCCGTGGCCGGGCGCTCGACGTCGGGCCGCCGGACCGCGCCGGGCGGCGGAGCCGGACGGCGGCCGACCTCGGGTCCCGGCAGGCCGGACACGTCGGGGTCGTCCTGCGGATCGGCGTGCGCCGGGACGGTGCCCTGCGGCGCGGACTGCGCGGGAATGCCCGGGGCGGCCTGGGGCACGGTCGCCGAGATGTCGGACGGCACCTCCGCCGGGTCCTTGGCCCCGCCCGGGAACGCCGCGGGCTCCGGCGGCGGCCCCGCCTGCGGCGCGACCTGCGGCGCCGGACCGGCCTGGCCGGCACCCGGGGGCAGCAGCTGCGGCGGCACGCCGGCACCGGCACCGCCGACCGGCGGCGCGCCGGTGAGGTTGCCGAAGACCCCGCCGATGCCTTCGAGGGCACGGCCGATCTCGCTCGGCACGATCCACAGCTTGTTCGCGTCGCCCTTGGCCAACTCCGGCAGCATCTGCAGGTACTGATATGCAATCAGCTTCTGGTCCGCGTCGCCGTCGTGGATCGCCCGGAACACCGTCTCGATCGCCTTGGCCTCACCTTCGGCACGCAGCGCGGCCGCGGTGCGCTCGCCTTCGGCACGCAGCACGGCGGCTTCCTTCTCGCCTTCCGCGATGAGGACCTGCGACCGCTGCGTGCCCTCCGCGGTGAGGATGGCGGCGCGGCGGTCCCGCTCGGCGCGCATCTGCTTCTCCATCGACTCCTGGATGGAGGGCGGCGGTTCGATCGCCTTCAGCTCGACGCGGTTGACGCGGATGCCCCAGCGCCCGGTGGCCTCGTCCAGCACGTTGCGCAGGCCGTCGTTGACCTCTTCACGCGACGTGAGGGTCTGCTCCAGGTCCATGCCGCCGATGATGTTGCGCAGCGTGGTGATGGTGAGCTGCTCGATCGCCTGGATGTAGTTGGCGATTTCGTACGTGGCCGCGCGCGGGTCGGTGACCTGGAAGTAGATGACCGTGTCGATCTGGACGACCAGGTTGTCCTCGGTGATCACCGGCTGCGGCGGGAACGGCACGACCTGCTCGCGCAGGTCGATCATCTGCCGCACGCGGTCGATGAACGGCACGAGGATGTTCAGGCCCGCGTGCAGCGTTCTCGTGTACCGGCCGAAGCGTTCGACGATCGCCGCGCTCGCCTGCGGGATGACCTTCACCGTCCGGACGAGGGCGACGATCACGAGCAGCACGAGCACGATCACGACGATGACGACGGTCACGGCGCCCCTCCCCGAATCCGTTGGTTGCCGAGTCGACTTTACGGGGTGCGGGGACCCGGGTGTGCGCCAACACGAGAACAGCCCTCCGCCGCGGGCCGGTTCAGATGACCACCGCCGTCGCGCCGTCGATGTCCGCGACATCGACTTTCTCGCCCGGCTCGAACACCCGTGTCGTGTCCATGGATCGGGCCGTCCACACCTCGCCGGCGAGTTTGATCCGGCCCCCGTGCTCGTCGACGCGTTCCAGCACGACGGCGCTACGGCCCTTGAGCGCCTGCACGCCGTCGCGCATGACCGGCCCACGGTTCAACTGCCGCAGGGCGATGGGCCGCACGAAGATCAGGAAGGACGCGGAGACCACCGCGAACACGATGCACTGCACGACGAGGCCGGCGCCCACGCCGGCCGCGATCGACGCGGCGAGCGCCCCGACCATGAACATGCCGAATTCGACGATGGAGGACACGACACCGACGATGCCGAGACCGCCCAGCACGATGAGCCACCACATCCATGCGTCCACACCGCCATGGTAGGCGGCCGGGGGCGGCCGGAGCAGGGGCGAAAACCGGCCAAGCTCCGGGCTGTTCGACCGGAAACCGACGGATCCGACGGTGCGTCAGTCCGCCGCGGACGGCTCCAGGGCGGCGCCGAAGGCCGCCACCAGCGCGCGGCGGCACGCGCGTTCGAGCGGGGCGAACGAGTCCGCCCGCGCCGCCATTTCGAAGGCGTTGACGGCCGCGCCGTGGTCGCCGGACGCGAGCGCGAGTATCGACGCGACCCGGCGGGCCTGTTCGACCACCCGCACCGCGCGCGCCGGATAGCCGGGGGCCAGCGGCGATTCCTCGTCGTCCCGGCCGCCGCGCAGCACCGCCGCCACCGTGTTCGCCCAGGCGCCGGTGCCCGCGACGTCGAGGCGCATCAGCGCCTGCGTCGCGTCGCGCAGCGCCCCGGCCAGCTCGCGGTCGGCCTCGGCCAGGAACGGGCCCGCGGGCGGCCGGTCGGCGGCCTCGTACACCCGCCACACCACGCGGGTCGCCTGGTCGCCCTCCGGCCCGTACACGAGCCCCTCGGGCACCAGCCCCCACTGGTGGCCGTGCGGCCCCACGGTCACCGCCGCTTCCCCGGCGTCCAGGGCGGCGTCGTTGAACGCGGGCGGGCCCGGCAGGCCCAGCGGGTCGCCGGGGACCGGAAGGGACAGCCGCAGACCGGTCACCCCGAGGGCGCGCAGCCGCCCCAGCGCCAGGCTCAGCCCGACCTCGCCGGACTCTCCGGGCAAGCCCGCCACCCGGTGGGGCTCGTCTCCGTGGGTGATCCGGGCCACCGCTTCGTCGGGGCCGACACGTCCGGAGAGCAGAGCGTTACCCCAGGCGACGAGTGCGCCGGAGCGCGGGACATCAAGCATGCGGTTGAGACTAAGGGGTCCAGGTGCCGTAGGTTTTCTCCACGAGTGGGTGAGTCGACCGCGCACCGCATGGGCAACGCGATGGGGAGCTGGCACGGGCATGAGTGACGTACTGGAGCTGGTGGACGTTTCGGTGGTCCGCGGTGGCCGCCACCTGGTCGAGCAGGTGACCTGGGCGGTCGCCGAAGGCGAACGCTGGGTGGTCGTCGGTCCCAACGGAGCGGGCAAGACCACCCTGCTGCAGATCGCCTCCACGTACCTGTTCCCGACCTCGGGCACCGCCGCGGTGCTGGGCGAGAAGCTCGGCGGCGTCGACGTGTTCGAGCTGCGGCCCCGGGTCGGCATGGCGTCGGCGGCACTCGCCGACCGGCTGCCGCGCCGCGAGAAGGTCGTCGACATCGTGCTGACCGCCGCGTACGGCATGACCGCGACGTGGCGCGAGCAGTACGACGAGTCCGACGAGGACCGCGCGCTGTTCCTCCTCGACCAGCTCGGCATGGCGTCCTACGCGGAGCGCCGCTTCGGCACGCTGTCCGAAGGCGAGCGCAAGCGCGTGCAGATCGCCCGCTCGCTCATGACCGACCCGGAGCTCCTGCTGCTCGACGAGCCCGCCGCGGGCCTCGACCTCGGCGGCCGGGAGGACCTGGTGCGCCGTCTCGGGCGCCTGGCGTCCGACCCGCTCGCCCCGGCGATGGTGATGGTCAGCCACCACGTCGAGGAGATCCCGGTCGGGTTCACCCACGTGCTGATGCTGCGGCAGGGCCAGGTTCTCGCGGCCGGGCCGATCGAGGACACGCTGACCTCGCGCAACCTGTCGCTGTGCTTCGGGCTGCCGCTGCTGGTCAAGTACAAGGACGAGCGGTGGACGGCCCGGGGCTTGCCGCTGCAGCAGGGCTGAGCGGATCGGACGGCGACGAGGGCGGGCGGCGCAGAGGATGCGCCGCCCGCCCTCGTTCTTGCCGTGTGCCGTGTGTCGTGTGCCGTGTGTCGTGTGCCGTGTGTGTGTCGTGTGTTGTGTGCCGGGCGGCTACTTGCTCTTGCGGCCGACCTTCGGGTCGAGGCGGCGCAGCATGGCCATGGCGAGGCCGGCGTAGACGACGATCTGGACGCCGAGTATCGCGATGTTCGTGTACCAGACCGACGCTTCGTGCTTCCAGCGCGGATCGGGGCCCTTGGAGCCGTTCTTCATCGGCGCCTGGAAGATCGCGTCGACGGTGCCCGCGGCCGCGGAGAAGGCCCAGCGGGCCGGGGCGAGCCAGGAGACCTGCTCGATGACGGGGGCGCCGTTGAGCGGGAAGAGCGCGCCGCACAGCACGACCTGGATGATCGCCACGACGACGAGCAGCGGCATGGTGAGTTCGGGGGTCGATACGAGTGCCGAGATGACCAGGCCGAGTGCCATGGCGGCGACCGCGGACAGGATGACGGCGATGCCGATCTCCACCATGGGCGGCATGACGACGCCCTTGTCGGGGAGTTTCTTGCCCGCGAGGGCGACCGCGGTGAGGGCGGCGCCTTGCAGGGCGGCGATCGCTCCGAGTACCAGCAGCTTGGAGCACAGATACGCCGATACCGACAGGCCGGCGCTTCTCTCCCGCAGATAGATGGCGCGTTCTTTGATGAGTTCGTTGACGGCGGTCGCCGAGCCCATGAGTCCGCTGATGACGAAGAGGACGAGGAGCTTGGTGAGGACGTCGGGGTTGCTGCCCGGTTCGTCGGTGACCAGCTCGCCGGGGATGAACCGGCAGAGCGCGCCGAGGAAGATCGGGGCGGCCATCAGCAGCGCGAGGTACTTGCGGTCGGAGGCGATGACCGACAGGTAGCGGCGCGACAGCGTGAAGAGTTGCGAGCCCCAGCTTTGCGGCTTGGGCGGTTTGACCTGCGGGCGGTCGGCTTGCGGCTGCGGCGCGGTGCCGCCGGCCGGGTTGAGCCCGGATTCGACGTAGCGCGCGTGCGGTTCGGAGGCGCGGAAGCGTTCGGCGAGGATCTCGCCGCGCTCGTTGTTGAGCATCTGGAAGGCCGCGCGCCAGTTTTCCTTGCCGAAGTAGGCGAGGGCTTCGCCGGGCGGGCCGTAGTAGGCGACGTAGCCGCCGGTGACCAGGACGAGGAGCCGGTCGCAGACTTCGGCACTGTCCAGATCGTGCAGAACCGTGATGACGGTGCGGCCGTCGTCGGCCAGATTGCGCAGGTTGTCCATGAGGTCGCCGGCCGAGCCGACGTCCAGGCCGGACGTGGGCTCGTCCAAGTACAGCAGCGACGGCTTGGTGAGCAGCTCGACGGCCACGCTGACGCGTTTGCGCTGGCCGCCGGAGAGCTTGTGGATCGGGAGTTCGGCGCGTTCGGTGAGGCCGAGGTCGGCGATGACCTCGTCGACGCGGCGGTCGCGCTCGACCCGTTCGGTGTCCTCGGGGAAGCGCAGCCGGGCGGCGTAGCGCAGGGCCTGACGCACCGTCAGTTGCTTGTGCAGGATGTCGTCCTGCGGCACGAGGCCGATGCGCTGCCGGAGTTCGGCGAACTGCTGGAACATGTCGCGGCCGTCGTACAGGACGTTGCCGCTGCTCACCGGGATCGAGCCGGTGAGGGCCTTGAGCAGCGTCGACTTGCCCGCGCCGGACGTGCCGACGACCGCGAGGAGGGTGCGTTCGCCGACCGGCAACGACACCTTGTGGAGCAGGGTCTTGTCGCCGGCTTTGACTTCCAGGCCCTGGATCTGGAGGGAGACCTCGCCGGTGTCGATGAACTCGCGGAGTTCGTTGCCGTCGAGGCGGAAGGTGGCGTGGCCGATGCCGACGATGTCGTTCGGGCCGAGGATCTGCTGTTCGACGGGCACACCGTTGACGAACGTGCCGTTGTGGCTGCCGAGGTCGGCGATCTCGTGGCGGCCGCCGGGCGTGGTGCGGAGTTCGGCGTGGTGCCGGGAGACCATGAGGTCGGTGAGCACCAGGTCGTTGTCGAGCGCGCGGCCGATGCGCAGCGTCTTGACGGGGATCCGCATGACGACGCTGGGCCGCCGGTCGACGCTGGGGCGCTGGTCGGCGAACGGCCCGGGCGCCATGTTCTCCCACGGCGCGGGTCCGGCGGGCGGGGTGCTTCCGCCGCCGACCGGGGTGCTCGGGCCGCCGGCGGGCGGCATGCCGCTCGGGGCGTCGGGGATACGGGGTGTGACGGGCGCCTGCGCGCCGTCGCGGCCGTGCGGGGGCTGCGGGTCCCGCGGCGTCGCGGGCTCCTCGGGCTGCGGCCGCGGGCTCGGCGATTCGCGGCGCGAGGGCACGAGTTCGGTCGCTTCGACGACCGGGCTCAGCCGGAGCCGGCCGCCGTCGTCGGGGTCGCCGAGGAGGACTTCGACACCGCCGGCCACCACGACCCGGTTGACGCGCTGGGCACGCACATAGGTGCCGTTGACGCTGCCGGTGTCGACGAGTTCCCAGCCGTCGGCGGCGACGCGCAGGACGGCGTGCCGGCGCGACACGCGCCGGTCGTCGACCACGACGTCGCACGACTGCGGGTCACGGCCCACGATGTAGTCGCGCCCGGGTTCGAGCACGACGGGCTGCCCGGCATCGGTGCTCGCGTTCAGTCGCGGCACGGCCGGGTCTTCGGATGCATACCTGCCCCCCATGTCCAGCGAGTTTAGGGACCTCGGGGGCTGCTCGGCACCTCTTCGCCGAGGCTTCCACCCGGATCGGTGTACTCGGCGGGAGCCTCCAACCGGTCGCCGTAAGTGACGGGACGGACAAATGCCGGACATTTGCTGTCCGTCCGCGGTCCGAGGCGGCGGGAAAAGCGCGGAGGAATGGTGGCGACCGGAACTTGCCGCCCGATCCGGGCAACCGTTCGGACGCGTACGGAGATTCCCGCGCACCGCGGTTCTTGCGCTGGTGAGCCGGGTGCGTAACAGCCCGTCACCCGTCTCGGCGATTCCGTTGACGTCCCTTGCACACGGGTCCGATAGTCGTTCCTGTCCGATGGGGGCGGGGTGCTGCTGCTGTTCCCTCGTCAATTCGTGCGCAGGGAGCGGGCGTGTCCTGGACCAATCCTCCGCAGCGGCCCGGGAATCGGCCGCCCGGCCCGCCTCCGCATCAGCCGCCCGGCGGCGGGCAGCCGCCGCCTCCGGGACCGCCTCCGGGGCGCCTCGGACCGGGCTCGTCGGGTCCTCCGCCGTCCTCCGCGGCCCGGTTGTTCGGCGGGGCGGAGGCGTGGCTGCACGCGCTGGTCGCAGTGGTCGCCTCGTTCACCGCGATGGCGTTCACCGCATGGCTGGCGCTGTGGCTGCTGGGCGCGGGCGACTTGGGCGGCGGCACGATGCCGTCGCTGGTCGCCGCGACGATCTCGCTCGGCGTCGGCGGACGCGTCGACTTGAAGGGCGCGGAGAACGCCGACGGCGGCGGCGGGATCCTCGGCGGCCTGCTGCCGGACGACCTGGCGCTCGCGCAGGGCACCGGCCACGTGGACGTGCTGCTGTACGGCGTCGGCCTCGTCGGCGCGGTGGTCCTCGGCTGGCTGTTCCTGCGCCCGCTGCGCTACCGGCTGGTCATCGGATTCGACGAACTCCTCGCGCACATGGCGCGGATCGCGGTGTTCACCGCGGCGGCCCTGGGCGTCTGCGCGTCGCTGGGCAGCCACACGCTGCCGATCGGCGACCTGGTGCCGAACGTGGACGCGTCCGAGCTGATGGGCATCTTCAATCTGGGCGCGGCGGCCGAGTTCACCACGGACGTGCCTTCGACGCTCGGCTTCGGCCTCGTGTGGATGCTCCTCGCGATGGTGGTGGCGCTCGGGGTGAGCGAGCGGGGCCCGCTGCCGCGGGTGTGGCTGCGCTACCGAGCGGTCCTGCGGCCGCCGGTCGCGGGCGTCATGGCCGTGTTCTTCGGCGCCGTGGTGCTCGGCCTGCTGGGCACGCCGTTCGTGGCGGCGGCCGCCCCGGGACCGAAGCGCATGATCGGCGGCATGCTGCTGGCGCTGCCCAACGTGATGTGGCTGCTGGTGACGCTCGGCATGGGCGTGGAGTGGAAGTCCAGCGGCGGCGGCGACTTCAGCTTCGGCTTGCCGGGTCCGCTCGGGAAGCTGCTGAACGAGTCGGGCAGCCAGGGCATGCCGATCACGGTGAGCAGGCTCGCGGAACTCGACAGCCGCGCGTGGTGGGTGCCGGTGGTGTCCGGTCTCCTGCTGCTGTTCGGCGGCACGGTCATGGCGCTGCGGGCGCCCGCGACGGTGAAGCTCCACCAGCACGCGTGGCGGTTCGCGGTGACGTTCGCGGTGACCGCCGTGGTCGCCGCGCTCATCGCGCAGATCCGCCTCAAGGTCGCCGTCGAGATCCTCGGCGGCGCGGCCGCGCCGGGCGGCGAGGTGAGCCTGCACGCCGACTACCTGATGACGGCGGGGCTGGGCGCGCTGTGGGGCGCCTGCGCGGGCTTCCTCGGCGGGGCGCTGGCGGCGTGGATCCGCGCGGTGCGGGGGGACCGCAAGGCGATGGCGGGGCCGGTGCGGCACATCGTGCGGCAGGGGCCGACGGCGGCGGGGGCGCCCGCGGGATATCCGGCGGGCGGCGGGTCGTACCCGTCGGGGCCGGGCGGAGGCCGTCCGCCGGGCGCCGGGCCCGGGTCGCCGTACGGTTCGGGGCCGCCGCCCGGGGGCGGAACGGCCGGGCCGGGGTCGCCGTACGGCCCGTACAGCCCCTACGGACCCGGCGGCGGACCACCGCCCGCGGGACCGTATCCGGGGCCGCCCAACCGCGGCACTCCCCCGAAAGGACCAGCGCGGGGGCCCGGCGGCCCGTACGACCCGGGCGGCCCGCGCCGCTGAGGGACGACGGCACGGCGCTGTCCACGCCGTTGTCCACACCTCGGGACCGCGCGGCGACCCGCCCGGGCAGGCAGGTACCGTGATCAATCATGGACGCCGCGCCCCGCACCCTCCTGGTCAAGATCTTCGGCAAGGACCACCCCGGCATCACGTCGTCGTTGTTCGACGTGCTCGGGGAGTACGGACTCGACGTCATAGACATCGAGCAGACCGTGACCCGCGGGCGCCTCACGCTGTGCGTGCTGGTCCCGGCGCCGCGCGAGGACGGCGGTCTGCGGGCGCGGCTGCACCGGTGGGCCGACGGCGAGCGGCTCGACATAGAGATCATCAGCGGCAGCGGCGACAACCGGCCGCGCGGCGAAGGCCGCTCGCACGTGACGGTGCTGGGGCATCCGCTGGCGGCGTCGGCGATCTCGGCCATAGCGGGCCGCATCGCGGCGACCGGCGCCAACATCGACCGGATCTTCCGGCTCGCGAAGTACCCGGTGACGGCGATCGAGCTGCAGGTGTCCGGCGTGGAGACCGACAAGCTGCGCGGCGAGCTGGCGGGCGAGGCGGCGGCGCAGCGCGTCGACATCGCGGTCCAGCCGGCCGGGCTGCTGCGCCGGTCGAAGCGTCTCGTGGTGATGGACGTCGACTCGACGCTGATCCAGGGCGAGGTCATCGAGCTGCTCGCGGAGCATGCGGGCTGTCTGGACGAGGTCGCGGACGTGACGGCCGCGGCGATGCGCGGTGAGCTGGACTTCGCGGAGTCGCTGCGGGCGCGGGTGGCGCTGCTGGCCGGGCTGGACGCGGCGGCCATCGACGCGGTCCGGGAGAAGGTCGAGCTGACGCCGGGGGCGCGGACGCTCGTGCGCACGCTGAAGCGCCTGGGCTACCAGGTCGGGATCGTGTCCGGCGGGTTCACGCAGGTGACCGACGTGCTGGTGGAGCGCCTCGGGCTGGACTACTCGGCCGCGAACACCCTCGAGGTGGTGGACGGCAAGCTGACCGGCAAGGTCGTCGGCGAGATCGTCGACCGGCCGGGCAAGGCGCGCATGCTGGAGCGCTTCGCGGCGGAGGCGGGCGTCCCGCTGTCCGCGACGGTCGCGATCGGCGACGGGGCGAACGACCTCGACATGCTCAACACCGCGGGCCTGGGCGTCGCGTTCAACGCGAAGCCGGTGGTACGCGAGGCCGCGGACACCGCGGTGAACGTGCCGTTCCTCGACACCGTGCTGTTCCTGCTGGGCCTGACCCGCGAGGAAGTCGAAGCGGCGGACGCGGCGGACCCGAAGGCCGCGAAGCAGGGCTGACGTCGGCACGGGCTCGCATGGGGCAAGAGCCTCCCGTAGGCCGCCGACTCGCCCACAGCCCACACCAGTCGACACCGCAACAACCCTGCGTATGCGCTAAACCGGTCCCATAAGGGGGCCTCCCCCCGCCGTTCATCACACCGGCAATTGCGCCTCACACCTCGCGCACCGCGTAGTCCCCCAGCGCGGGCTCCAGCACCGCGAACGCTTCCTCCGTCGATACCGCGAGCGCCGCGGCGATCTCCGGGTTCGTCCGGCCGTCGAGTGTGCGCCGCAGCGTCTCCTCGAACAGCGTCCGGTGCACCGCGGCCAGCAGCGCCGCGGCCACCCGGGCGCGCACCACGTCGCCGGTCTCCCTGGCCAGTTCCCCCGCCAGCGCCTGCTCGCGCAGGTCGTGGAAGTCGCGCAGCCGCGCGGTGAGCGCGGGACTGTCGGCGATCATCCGGGCGAACGTCGGCCCGGAGAACCCGAGCACCGGATCCTGCCGCGCGATCGCGCCCCGGTAGGCGGCGCGCAGCGCGCCGAACGCCGACTCCCCCGCCGGCCGCGCGGCGACCGTCCGCGCCAGGCTCGCGACGAACTCGTCCTGGTGGTCGAGCGCGAGGTCTTCCTTGCGCGGGAAGTAGTTCGTGACCGTCATCTTGGCGACCTGCGCCGCGGCGGCGACGTCGGCGATCGTCACCTTGTCGAAGCCCCGCTCGATGAACAGCCTCGTGGCGTGGTCGGAGATCGCCTGGCGGGTCTGCTGCTTCTTCAGCTCGCGGAGGCCGCCCGTCACCGCCTGTGTCGTCGTCATACATCGATCATGTCATACCCGGACCCAAGTTTGTGCTTGACATATTTTTATGACCAACCTAAGTTTGTCATTGCCGCCGCGGCACGTCCCGGCGGCAGCAGCCCTGACCATCACGTCGAGGAGACGTTCTGAACCTGCGCATCACACCCGGCCTCACCGTTCCGGCCACCGCGGCTCTGCCGGTCACCACCGCCGCCGCAGTCAAGGCCACCACCAAGGCGGCGCGTCCGGTGCTCGCGTACCGGTCCGCCGCCATCCCGCCCGCAGCGGTTCGGCACACCGCGCCCCGTCCGCAATTCCTCGGACGCGGCCGCCGCGGCTGACCGGGCAACCGCCCGCCGTCGGACCGCACCCGCCCCCACCCCACCGCACGACGACATCCCCGGGAGGCCACGCATGACCAGCACGCAGACTCGGACCAAGCCCCAGACCCGCCCTGAGACGCAGCCGGAGACGCGGCCGGTGACGCGGCCCGAGGCGCAGCCCTTCGACGCTGCGGCCGAATTCGACCGTCAGGCCGGCACCCTGACCGCGCTCGGCTACCCCGCGCTCGCGGGTCTGTCCGACGACGCGTTCGCCGCCCTCGTCGCCCCGCTCCGCAAGGCCGCGGTGGCGCACGGGGGCGCGGCGCCCGCGGAAGGCCGGCTGCCGTTCCTGCTCGTGGTCACCCGCGCGCTCGTCCCGATCGAGGAGACGATGCCGCTCACCACGCTGGAGGGCAAGAAGAAGCCCGGGTTCGTCGACCACAGCTACGAACCCGGGGCGCTGGAGCGCTTCGTCACCGTCGAGGACGTGGAAATCCCCGGCGAGAAGGTCTACTTGCTCGTGGACGTGGACCGCGGCGAAGAGTTCTGCGGGGCGATCCCCAACGACGCGATGGCCGCCATCGCCGACCGGGGGCGCACGCTCCTGACCATCGAGGAAGGCATCGCCTTCGTGACGCAGCAGCCGGCCGCGCTCGCGAAGAACAAGTGCTTCTCCCTCGGCGCCTCGCGCTCCGGCGACCGGCGTTTGCCGGCCGTGTGGCGCAGCGACAACACGCCCAAGCTGGGCTGGTGCTGGGTCGGAAACCCGCACACCTGGCTGGGCGTGGCCTCGGCGGGCGGCCGCGCGGGCGCCTGACGGTTCGCCCGGGGTCACCCCATCGCGGCCGGTCGGCCCAGCCCGCCGGGCCGACCGGCCGCGGCGCGGACGCCGCCCGCGGCGGTCGCCTGGACGCGCCGCGAGCCCCGCGCCACGGCCCGGAAACCGTGCGCCCCGCGTCGGGCACCCCGACAAAGCACCACGGCCAGGCACCGCAACCCGGGCACCCCCGTCCCACCCCCACCCATGTGCACAAGGCCGTCCGCCGCACTCCGCGGACGGCCTTGTGCACGCCCAGGTCGTGTCTGGTGGATATGCGCGCCTCACGATGGCCGGGCCTGGCGGCCCTCCTTCGTGCCGTGCCTCGGAAGGCGCAGGCCCGGAGGCCGTGCCACCACGCGCGCGCCGCAATCGCCGCCGGCGGGTCCGCCGAGTCCGGCGCCCGCCCTACACCGCGCCCGGGTGCCGCGACCTGCCCCCCAGCACCACACCCCCACCCACGTACAAGGCCGCCCGCGGCACTCCGCGGGCGGCCTTGTGTACGCCTGTCTCAGGCCGATGTCACGCCCGAGGCGTCGCGAACGCCGCCAAGTGCGCGCTCTTCTCGTTCAGTTCCGACCAGGGGCCTTCGAAGCGCAGGATCGCCGTGCCCGACGTCGCGTACTTCTCCCGGGCCCGCTCCAGCGCGTCGCCGTCCGCCGTGCCGGCGAGCAGCGCGACCAGCGCCGCGACGCCCGGGTTGTGGGCGACCATCACCAGGGTGTCGACGTCGTCCGGGGTCTCCTGGGCGACGTACAGCAGGGCTTGCGTGGTCGCTTCGTAGAGGCGGTCGTCGTACGAGGTATGCGGGCGGGGGTCGAACACCTTCCCCATGAGCTTCCACGTCTCCCGGGTGCGTGCCGCGGTGGAGCACACGACGCGGTCGGGGTGGATGCGGTTGCCGACCAGCCAATTGCCGATTTCGGGGGCGTCGGCGCGGCCGCGGTCGGCGAGGGGGCGGTCATGGTCGGGTCCGTCGGGCCAATCCGCCTTCGCGTGCCTGATGACGACGAGTGTGCGCTGTCGCTGCGATGCCATGGGGTCAGCCTCTCAGAATTCGGCACGGATGCACCTCGGGTCCCGGCCGTCGTCGGCCGGGACCCGAGGTGTTGTGACGTGCGCTTGGCGTTGTGTTCGACAGCCCCTACCGGGTGCTCAGAAGGCGGTCAGCCGACCGGCGGGCGCGGGATCCACTGGTTGGTGGAGACGTCTTCCGGCTCGTACGGTGCCGCGTGGCGCCCGGCCAGGACCGGCTCGCGCCGCGGCTGCTCCGGGGCGTCGTCGTCGGAGCCGGCGCCGTGGTCCATCGTCGGCAGCCAGCCGAGCCACTTGGGCAGGTACCAGTTGCGCTCGCCCAGCATGCCCATGACCGCGGGGAGCAAGATGGCGCGGATGATCGTGGCGTCCAGGAGGACGGCGACCGCAAGGCCGACGCCCATCTGCTTCATCTGCTGCATCGACAGGGTGCCGAAGACCCCGAACACCGCAACCATGATGACCGCCGCGCTGGTGACGACGCCCGCGGTGCTGCGCACGCCGTAGGCGACGGCGTCATTGGTGTTCATGCCGCGGTCGTAGGCCTCGCGGATCCGGGACACGACGAACACGTGGTAGTCCATCGAGAGGCCGAACAGCACCACGAAGAGGAACAGCGGCAGCCACGAAGTGATCGCGCCCGGTGCGTCGGTGCCGACGAGGAAGTCGCCGTAGCCGTGCTGGAAGACCAGCGTGAGCACGCCGTAGGCGGCGCCGACCGAGAGCAGGTTGAGCACGATCGCGGTGAGGGCGATCGTCAGCGACCGGAAGGAGGTCAGCATCAGCAGGAAGGCGAACAGGAGCACGAACCCGAAGGCGATGGGCGTGGTCTTGCCGAGCTGGTGGTTGAAGTCCTCGGTTCGCGCGGTCTCGCCGGTGACGGGGGCGTCGAGGCCCTTGACCTTGCCGAACGTCTCGGGGATGACGGAGTCGCGGAGCTTCTTGAGCGACTCGACCTCCTTGGAGGTGTCGGCGAACGGCACCGAGATGCTCATGACGTCGGTCTTGCCGGGGTAGGTGCGGACCTCGATCTTCTCGGTCGAGACGCCGTCGGCGACGGCCTTCTTCTTGAAGGCGTCGAGGGCGCCCTGCACGTCGGCGGCGTTGATGTCCTTGGCCTTGACCACGACTTCGGCCGGGGCGGGGCCGCCGGGGAACTTCTCGTTGACGTGCTTGTAGGTCTGGACGATCGAGACGTCCTTGGGCAGTTCCTTGTCCAGCGGCAGCATCGACAGCTTCATGTCGGCGGCCGGGATGGCGAGGGCGATCAGGACACCGCCCGCGGCGACCGTCCACACGAGCGGGCGGCGCAGCACGGTGCGCAGGATGGCGCCCCAGAAGCGGCCGCCGTCGGCGGAGGGGCGGCGCATGCGGGCGAGGCCGGGGATCTTGCCCCCGTCGACCTTGTCGCCGAGCATCGACAGCAGGGCCGGCAGGACGGTGACGGAGCCGATCATGGCGGTCAGGACGACCAGGATGGTGCCGAGGGCCATGGACTGGAACTGGCCGAGGCCGGTGAACATCATGCCCGCCATCGCGACCATGACGGTGACGCCGGAGATGAGGACCGAGCGGCCGGAGGTGGCGGCGGCGATCTCCAGGGCGCGCTCGGGGTCGCGGCCCTTGGCGCGCTCTTCGCGTTCGCGGCGGATGTAGAAGAGGCAGTAGTCGACGCCCACCGCGAGGCCGATGAGCAGCATCACGGACATCGTGGTGTCGCTGGTCGGGACGATGCGGGTGGCGAGGGCGAGCAGGCCGCCGGCGGCGATGAACGCGGTGAGGGCGAGGGCGACGGGCAGGAGGGCCGCGACGACGGCGCCGAAGGCGATCAGGAGGATGCCGAGGGCGAGCGGGACGGCGGTCCACTCGGCGGTCTTGAAGTCGTTGCCGATGGTGTCGTCGAACCACTTCTCCGAGCTGGCGTCGCCGAGCTGCTCGACGGTCAGGTCGGGGTGCGCGGCCTTGGCGGCCTTCACCGCGTCGAGGACGGGGTCGAGGTGGTCGACCGCGTCGTCGTTCTTGCCCTTGAAGTCGAACTGGACGAGCACGGAGTGCCCGTCGGACGACTTGGCGCCCTGCACGCCGGCGTCGTAGGGCGTGCGGACGTTCTCGACGACGTCGGTGGCGGCGACCTTGGCCGCGATGTCCTGGACCGCGGAGCGGAAGGCCGGGTCGTCGGCGTTCGCCTGCGCGGAGGTCACGAGCAGCATCTCGCTCGCGGGGTCTTCGACTCCGGCGTCTTCGATGATCTTCTGCGCGCGGCCGGCTTCACCGGGGGTCATGTCCCCGTCGGACAGCTGCTTCGAGCCGGCCATGCTGCTGACGGCCACGGAGAGGACCACGAACAACAGCCAGGCGAAAACTGCCGTCTTGCGGTGCCGTGCGCTCCAACCGCCCATCGAGGCGGCGAGGTTGCGCCTGCGTGCCATGGGTTCCCACTCCTTGTCGCGTGTGCGTACGCGGTGGAACCGCCCCGAGTCGGGGGTTCCCGTGATGTCGCTACGACGCTATGAGGGAGAGGTACTTCGGCCCCATCCGGCGGACTGCCGTCTTGCGGGGGGTGCGGGCGCCCGGTACGGGGGTGGGGTTACCCCCACCCTTTCTCGACCGGTTGGTTGTCACGGGTTCAGCTGAGCACGGTCGCGACGACCGCGATGATCCCGAACACCACGAGCATGGCGCCGAGGATCGCGAGCATGGCGCGGCTCGCCGGCTTGTCGGGGTCCGGCGGGGCGAGGACCGGCGTGAAGCCTTCTTCTTCGCCGCGGGCGGCGTAGGCGGCGGCCTGGACGGCGGCGCGGGCGCGCGCGGCTTCGCGGTCGGCGGCGCGGGCCTGGTCCTCGCGGGCCTTGCGGGCGGCGACGGCGCGGGCGTACCGGTCCTTGGAGGACTCCTGGGGCGGTTCGCCGCCGGGCGTGGAAGGTGTAGCAGGCATGGATCGAGTCTCGCACGCAGCCGGACCCGGAATGCGTCGGGGCCGGACCGCGCGCTGCGGTCCGGCCCCGGGGATGGTGCGGGGTTCTGCGGTGGATCAGGCGCCCATGGCGTGCAGGCCGCCGTCGACGTGCACGATCTCGCCGGTGGTCTTGGGGAACCAGTCGGAGAGCAGCCCGACGACGCCGCGCGCGGCCGGCTCGGGGTCGTTGAGGTCCCAGCCGAGCGGCGCCTTCTCGTTCCACACGCCTTCGAAGGCGTCGAAGCCGGGGATCGAGCGGGCGGCCATGGTCTTGACCGGGCCGGCCGAGACCAGGTTGACGCGCACGTTCTGGTCGCCGAGGTACTTGGCGAGGTAGCGCGAGGTGGACTCGAGGGCGGCCTTGGCGACGCCCATCCAGTCGTAGCCCGGCCAGGCGACCTGCGCGTCGAAGTCCAGGCCGACGACGGACAGCGAGCCGTCCTTCGGCTTGAGCGGCAGGGTCGCCATGGTGAGCGCCTTGAGCGAGTAGGCGGACACCTGCACGGCGGTGGAGACGTCCTCGTAGTTCGTGTTGAGGAAGTTCCCGCCGAGCGCGTCCTGCGGGCCGAACGCGATCGAGTGCACGACGCCGTCGATGCCGTCGACGTGCTGGCGCACGTTCTCGGCCAGCGCGTCGAGGTGCTCGGTGTTGGTCACGTCGAGTTCGATGACCGGGGCGGGCTTGGGAAGCCGCCCCGCGATGCGGTTGACCAGCGAGAGCCGGCCGAAGCCGGTGAGGACGACCTCGGCGCCTTCCTCCTGCGCGAGCCGCGCCACGTGGAAGGCGATCGAGGCGTCGGTCAGGACGCCGGTGACGAGAATGCGCTTGCCGACCAGAAGGTCACCCATGCGTCAGTGCCCCATTCCAAGTCCGCCGTCCACGGGAATGACGGCGCCGGTGATGTACGACGCGGCGTCCGAGGCGAGGAAGCGGACCACGGCCGCGACCTCCTCGGTGCTCGCGTAACGGCCCAGCGGAACCTCGGCCAGAATCTGCGCCTTGCGTTCCTCGCCGAGCACGTCGGTCATGGCGGTGTCCACGAAGCCGGGCGCCACGACGTTGGTGGTGATGTTGCGCGACCCCAGCTCGCGGGCGAGCGACCGGGCGAACCCGACGAGCCCGGCCTTGGACGCGGCGTAGTTGGCCTGCCCGGGCGAGCCGAGGAGTCCGACGACCGACGAGATCAGCACGATGCGGCCCTTGCGGGCGCGCAGCATGCCCTTGCTGGCGCGTTTGACGACCCGGAACGTGCCGGTCAGGTTCGTGTCGACGACGCTGGTGAAGTCGTCCTCGCTCATGCGCAGCAGGAGCGTGTCCTTGGTGATGCCGGCGTTGGCGACGAGCACCTCGACGGCACCCTGGTGCGCCTCGACCTCTTTGAACGCCTGCTCGACCTGCTCGGGGTCGGTGACGTCGCAGCGGACGCCGAACAGCCCCTCGGGTGCCTCTCCCGAGCGGGAGGTGACCGCGACCTTGTCGCCTTCGGCGGCGAACGCCTGCGCGATGGCGAGGCCGATGCCCCGGTTGCCTCCGGTGACCAGTACGGACCGGCTCAACGGCTCACTCCTTATGTATGGACAGGACCTGCTTGGGAGAGGTTGCGACGACCGTATCGGTCTACCGCGCGGTACGCGGAATCGCCCCGCGACAAGGTCGGGTGCCGCGGAGCTGTGGGATTTCGCCAACCGCAGCGCCGTTCGGGGGCAGCTTCCGACCGCCGCCGATCGAATGCGCGTGCGATCGGCGGCGACCCGCCGGGAAACTCCCCCGTCGGGCGGCCATCCGCGTGATTGACTGCCGACTGCGCGTTCCGCGCGTGCCCGGCACGCCGGCGACAGACACGACGACAGACAGGTGGGTGGAGCCGTGCCGCACCCGATCGATCCGGCCTTCCAGGCGTATCCCTTGCGCCTGCTGGCGGACGCCGCCCTCGGGCGGGCCCGCGAACTGGGGGTGTCCCACGCGGACTTCCGCTTCGAGCGGGTCCGCGACTCGTTCCTGCGGCTGCGCGACGGCCGCACGGAGGCGTCGATCGACCGGACCGACGTCGGTTTCGCGGTCCGCGTCGTGCACGACGGCGCCTGGGGGTTCGCCGCGGGCGTCGACCTCACGGTGGACGCGGCGGTGCGGGTCGCGGAGGAAGCGGTCGCGGTGGCGCGGGTGTCCCGGTCGATCGCGGAGGCGTCCGGGGTCGGGGACCGCGTCGAGATGGCGCCGGAGCCGGTCTACCCGGACGCCGCGTGGGTGTCGGCTTACGACGTGAACCCGTTCGACGTGCCGGAGGCGGACCGGGTCGGGCTGCTCGCGCAGTGGAGCCGCGACCTGCTGGCCGCGGACGGCGTGGACCACGTCGACGCGATGCTGCTGGCCGTCCAGGAGAACAAGTTCTATACGGACACCGCGGGCACCACGACGACGCAGCAGCGGGTGCGGGTCAATCCGGACATCACCGTGATCGCGGTCGGCGAGGGCGGCTACGAGTCGATGCGGACGCTCGCGCCGCCGGCCGGCCGCGGCTGGGAGTACCTGACCGGCACCGGCTGGGACTGGGAGAGCGAGCTCGCCGAGCTGCCTTCGCTGCTGGCCGAGCGGGTCGCCGCGCCGTCGGTGGAAGCCGGGTCGTACGACCTGGTGGTCGACCCGAGCAACCTGTGGCTGACCATCCACGAGTCGATCGGGCACGCGACCGAGCTGGACCGCGCGCTCGGCTACGAGGCGGCCTACGCGGGCACCTCGTTCGCGACCTTCGACAAGCTGGGCACGCTGCAGTACGGCTCGCCGATCATGCACGTCACCGGCGACCGCACCGCCGAGCACGGCCTGGCCACCATCGGCTACGACGACGAGGGCGTGGCCACCCAGTCGTGGGACCTGGTCAAGGACGGCGTCCTGGCCGGCTACCAGCTCGACCGGAACATGGCCCGCATGCAGGGCTTCGGGCGATCCAACGGCTGCGCGTTCGCCGACTCCTCCGCGCACGTGCCGGTGCAGCGGATGGCCAACGTGTCGCTGCAGCCCGCCGCCGAGGAGCGGTCGACGGCCGAGCTGATCGGCGGGGTCGAGCGCGGCCTGTACGTGGTCGGCGACAAGTCGTGGTCGATCGACATGCAGCGCTACAACTTCCAGTTCACCGGGCAGCGCGCCTACCGGATCGAGAACGGGCGCTTGGCGGGCCAGGTGAAGGACTTCGCGTACCAGGCGACGACCACCGACTTCTGGGGGTCGATGGAGGCCGTCGGCGGGCCGTCGACGTACGTCCTGGGCGGCGCGTTCAACTGCGGCAAGGCGCAGCCCGGCCAGGTCGCGGCGGTGAGCCACGGCTGCCCGTCGGCGCTGTTCCGCGGGGTGCGGATCCTCAACACGGTGCAGGAGGCGGGGCGATGAGCGAATCGACGACGGTGGCCAAGCCCGGCGAGCTGGTGGAGCGTGCGCTCGAACTGTCCCGCGCGGACGGCTGCGTGGTGATCGCCGAGGAGACGTCGACGGCGAACCTGCGCTGGGCGGGCAACGCGCTGACCACGAACGGGCTGTCGCAGGGCCGCAGTGTGTCGGTCGTCGCCACGGTCGACGGTGCCGAGGGCGTCGCGTCGGGTGTCGTGTCCCGCAGCGGCGTGACCGCCGGGCAGTTGGAGGAACTGGTGCGGGCCGCCGAGCAGGCGGCGCGCGACGCGGGGCCCGCGGAGGACGCGAACCCGCTGCTGTCCGGGAGCGCGTTCGCGGCGGGGTTCGACGAGGCACCGGCGCGTACCTCGATCGAGGTGTTCCGCGACTTCGCCCCGGCGCTGGGAGAGGCGTTCGCCCGTGCCGCGGCCGGCGACCGCAAGCTGTACGGCTTCGCCCAGCACGAGGTCACCTCCACCTACGTGGGCACGAGCGCGGGCCTGCGGGCCCGGCACGACCAGCCGACCGGCACGTTCGAGCTGAACGCGAAGTCCGCCGACATGGCCCGGTCCGCATGGTCGGGTGCGGCCACGCGGGACTTCGCGGACGTCGACGTGGCGGCCGCGGAAGCCGATCTGGAGCAGCGCATCGCGTGGGCGGCGCGGCGCGTCGACCTGCCCGCCGGGCGGTACGAGACCGTCCTGCCGCCGAGTGCGGTCGCCGACCTGATGATCTACCTGTACTGGTCGTCGGGTGCCCGCGACGCGTTCGAGGGCCGCAGCGTCTTCAGCCGGGCGGGCGGCGGCACGCGGGTGGGCGACAAGCTCGCGGCGCTGCCGCTGTCGCTGCGCAGCGACCCGGCCTACCCGGGCCTGGAGTGCGCGCCGTTCTCCACCACGGTGGCGTCCGGCGACGGCACGTCGGTCTTCGACAACGGCCTGGGGCTGGGGTCGACGGCGTGGCTGAACGACGGCGTGCTGGCCGCGCTGCCCGCGAACCGGTACACGGCGAAGCTGGCCGGGCTGCCGGTGGCGCCCGAGATCGACAACCTGGTGCTGGAAAATCCGGGCGCGGACCGGTCGCTCGCGGATATGGTCGCGTCGACCAAGCGCGGTCTGCTGCTGACGTGCCTGTGGTACATCCGCGAGGTGGATCCGCAGACGCTGCTGCTGACCGGCCTGACGCGCGACGGTGTGTACCTCGTGGAGGACGGCGAGGTCGTGGGCGCGGTGAACAACTACCGCTTCAACGAATCACCGGTGGACCTGCTGGGCCGGGTGACCGAGGCGGGCGCCACGGAGCGCACCATGCCGCGCGAGCAGGGGGACTACTTCTCGCGGGCGGCCATGCCGCCGCTGCGGGTGCCGGACTTCAACATGAGTTCGGTGAGCCAGGCGTCCTAGCCGCTCCCCCGCGCGTCTTATAAGACAGACATCCCCACATCAGAGACGTACGCCGAGGAGGCGAATGGAGACGAACATCGACCCGAGGGATCCCGCGATGGATCCGAAGCGGATGGTGAAGGTGTCGAAGTACCTGTCACGGGCACTGCGCCATCAGCCGGAGCGCATCGGGATCACCTTGGACGCGTCGGGCTGGGTGCCCGTCGACGACCTGCTGGCGGCATGCCGGTCCCGCGGTTTCGCGGTGACGCGGGTCGAGCTGGACCTGGTCGTGGCGCAGAATGACAAGAAGCGGTTCGCGTTCTCCGAGGACGGGATGCGGATCCGGGCGAGTCAGGGGCACACCGTGGACATCGACCTGGGCCTTGCGCCTGCCGAACCCCCGTCGGAGCTGTACCACGGCACGGTGGGCCGGGTCATCGACGCCATCCTCACCGAGGGCCTGCGGCCGATGAACCGCAACGACGTGCACCTGTCGCCGGACGTGGAGACGGCACGCCGGGTCGGCGCCCGCCGCGGCCGCCCGGTGGTGCTGGTGGTGGACGCGGCCCGCATGCACGCCGACGGGCACGTGTTCCGCGTGTCGGACAACGGTGTGTGGCTGGTCACCGCCGTCCCGGCGGAGTACCTGCGCCGCCAGGGCTGACCCGGGCCCGCGCGGACTCGCCCGGGCCGGTCCTCGGTCCGTGCGGCGCCGGTGCGGCGCGGAATCGATTCGTCCCGACATGCCCGCGACATCGCACGCGCCCCGGTCTCGTTCGCGGGGGATACGCGGCGTACCGTGGAGGCGGCGGCCACGACGGGTCGGGCCGCCCCGGGAGGCGGCAGGTGGGCAGGGTGCAGGTCAATCGGGCGCACATGAATCACGAGCGGGGCGGCAAAGCCTCCGTCTACCGCATCAGCGGCGCCCGCAAGGGCCTGACCGAGGACGTGCGGACCCGCCAGCGCCGCTACGTCATCTCGATGTCCGTGCGCACCGTGTGCTTCCTGCTGGCGGTGGTGTTCACCGGGCCGCTGCGCTGGGCGATGCTGGCGGGCGCGCTGTTGCTGCCGTACGTCGCCGTGGTGATCGCGAACGCCGGCCGGGAGCCGAACTCGGATCCGCCGCCCGCCCTCAGCGTGCCGCCGCAGCCGCACAAGGCGATCGAGGCGCCGCCGGAGGCGGTGTTGACGAGCGCGGAACGACACGACATCCGCGTGGTGCCCGACGACGCGTGGATCGTGTCGGACGACCCGGCCTACACCTCGCACGAGGCCCCTCCGGCGACCTCGTCCGAGGCCGGTGCGGCCGCGGGGCCGCCGGCCGACGTGCCGCTCGGCGGGCAGGCCTGGCGGCGCCCCGGCGAGGGGGTGTTCGCGGCCTCGGCGGACGGCCGGGTGGCCGCGCCGGGCGAGGCCCCGGAGACCGCCCCCGCCGCACCTGACGGACCGTCAGAAAGTAACCGTGAGTAAGTTGTTCGAGTAAACCGCCGACCGTCCTCCGGGGGTCGGGAACGGGTGCCGAATTCGCCCGACACGCGTTCGCGTATGGGGCTTCACGTCGGCCGTGGACGTGCCATACTTCAAAACGTGCTCCGTATCCCCCGTCGGAGCGACCGACGCGATGCCGGGCGGCTCCCCCCGTGGCTGCCCGGCATCGCCCGTTTTCGGAGCCGGTGACCGCCCCGCTTCCCGCACCGCCCGAGCCCCGCGATCATCACCCTGCGCAGCGGAACCGGGACTTCACCCCGGCGCCGGGCACGGCCCGCCCGATTGCGATACTGGGGTCATGCTTCCCTTCGGGCCCGCGGACGACGGGCCGACCCGGCCGATCTGCTCGGCGAAGGCGTGCCGTGCGGACGCCCGCTGGGTGCTGGTGTGGAACAACCCCAAGGTGCACACGCCGGACCGCCGCAAGACGTGGCTGGCCTGCGACGAACACCGCGAGTCGCTAGGACAGTTCCTGGCGGTGCGCGGGTTCCTCAAGGACACCGTGGACTTCGCCGAGTGGACGGCCGCGGAGGCCGGCGACCCGGACGAGGGTCGCTCGTCCGGGTGATTCCGGCGCTGCTCGCCGGGCGCGGGCGCCCCGGTCTGCATCGCCCTTTCGGGTGAGGCCTGTTCGAACAGCTGCCGGGGCTCCCCGGCGCGCCGGATCGTCGCCGGGTCCGGTTATCCGCCGATCGCCGACATCGGCCGGGCCGGCTGGAGGAACGTCGGGTCGTCGATGCCCGCTCCCGCCTTCTTGGTCGCCATCGCGGCGCGCCACCGGTCGGCGATCTCGTCGTCGGACGCGCCGCCGCGCAGCGCGGTGCGCAGGTCCGATTCCTCGCGGGCGAAGAGGCAGTTGCGGATCTGGCCGTCGGCGGTGAGCCGGGTGCGGTCGCAGGCGCCGCAGAACGGCCGGGTGACGGTGCCGATGACGCCGAAACTGCCGGGGCCGCCGTCGACGAGCCAGCGTTCGGCGGGGGCGCTGCCGCGTGCCTCGTCGCCTTCCGGGGTGAGCCGGAAGGCCGCGGACAGCGCGGCCAGGATCTCGTCGGCGGTGACCATCAGCGAGCGGTCCCAGCCGTGTTGCGCGTCGAGCGGCATCTGCTCGATGAACCGGAGTTCGTAGCCGCGCTCCAGGCACCAGGACAGGAGTGCGGGCGCTTCGTCGTCGTTGACGCCGCGCATCAGGACGGCGTTGACCTTGACCGGGGTGAGCCCGGCGTCCGCGGCGGCCGCCATGCCGTCCAGCACGTCCCGGAGCCGGTCGCGGCGGGTGAGCTCCTTGAACCGCGCGGGGTCGAGGGTGTCCAGGGAGACGTTGACGCGGTCGAGGCCGGCGGCCTTGAGCGGCGCGGCGAGCTTGGTGAGCGCCAGGCCGTTGGTGGTCACGGACATCTTGGGGCGCGGTTCGAGTGCCGCGACGCGTTCCACGATGCCGACGAATCCGCGGCGCAGCAGCGGCTCGCCGCCGGTGAACCGGACTTCGGTGACGCCGAGCTGCCGCACGGCGATGCGGACGAGCCGGACGATCTCGTCGTCGGTGAGCAGCTCCGGCTTGGGCAGCCAGTCGAGGCCTTCCGCGGGCATGCAGTACGTGCAGCGCAGGTTGCACCGGTCGGTGAGCGACACGCGCAGGTCGGTGGCCGTGCGCCCGTACGCGTCGACGAGCCCGCCCCCGGTCTGGGCCTGGACACTCATCGCGGCGCCTCCTCACCTCCCGGCGCGACGTGCGCGGACCGGGGCCTCCCGTTTTCGGCCCCCAGGGTACGCAGGTGCCACCCCGCCCTGGCCAGCACCACCGCTTTGTCGACATGTGCGGGTACGTCATGCGCGCCTGCCGCGTTGCACGAGTTCCGCGTGGGAAATGCCATACGCCCGCGAACCGGATTCCGGCCGCGCGCGTCCAGGTCATACGACATGATCCGGCGGGGAGGAATTCGACGGTGAATCAGATACCAGAGGACCGCCGCGGGGCGGACGACCCGGCGGGCGCGGGGGTGCCGCGCCATCGCGTGGACTCGCGTGCGCCCGGTTATCCGCAGGCGGCGTACTCGGATGCCGCGCAGTACCTGGACAACGCGTGGCGGGAGAGCAGCGGTCAGGGGCCGGCGGTAAACCCGCACGAGATCCCGACGCAGGTGGTCCCGGTGCAGTCGGTGCCGGTGCAGTCCGCGCCGGTGCCGCCGGCCGCGGCGCAGCCGAGCCCTGCGCCCGCCGCTTCCGGCCCCGGGGCAGCTGCCGGTGCGGGTGCCGAGACCGTCGCGCAGCCTTTCCCGCCCGCGGATCCGCGGTCCGCCCGCGCGGCGCACCCGGCGGCTGCGGGCGTGCCCGGGCCGCGCGGTGCGGCCGACGCGAACCCGGTCGACCTGGGCGCGTACGCGATGTCTCCGGCGGCCGCGGCCGGCGGGGGCGCCCCGTCCGGGCCCGGTGCCTTCCCCGCGGCGCCCGAGGCGGATCGGCCGCGGGGCCGACGCAAGATGATCGCGGTGTGGAGCGTGGTGAGCGCCGTGGCGCTCGTGGGCGCGGGCCTGGTGGCCGTGAAGTCCATGAAGAGCGACAAGGACCACAACTCGGCGTCGTCGGCATCGCCGACCGCGACGATCCAGGCGGCGCCGCCTTCGGCGCCCGCGACCAGCGCCGGTCCGACGTCCGCGCCGCCGTCCACCTCCCCGACGGCGAGCACGACCGGCAAGTCCTCCAAGTCGCCGACGGCCACGTCCACGACCAAGAAGCCGAAGACCGGCACGGACGACGACGGGGACGGCATCACCGACGACCCGGGCGCGACCGACCCGAACCAGCTGTCCGGTGCCGCGCGCACCGCGTACCAGCAGGCGAAGACGGCCATGGCGGCGAACGGCATCACCCTGACGCTCACGTCCGGGAAGCGGTCGTTCCAGCACCAGCAGGACCTGTGGGACCAGGAAGTCCGCGACACCGGCTCGACGGCCGCGGCCCGCAACCGGGTCCTGCCGCCCGGGGAGTCGTCGCATGTGCAGGGCATCGCGATCGACATCAACATCGCGGCGCAGGCGTGGATGAAGAGCAAGGGCTCGCAGTACGGCTGGTGCCAGATCTACGCGAACGAAGCCTGGCACTTCGAGTACCGCGCGTCGTACAAGACGAGCGGCTGCCCGACGCTCAAGCCGCACCCGTAGGGGGCGCGGTTCAGGGCTTGTAAGGCAGGGACGGCACGACGAAGCAGTTCGCGTCCATATCCGGCACCTGGTCGACCCAGCCGCCCTGCCCGCCGTTGGCACTGTCCTGCCAGCGCACGACGTTGAGGCAGGCCTTGGCGGGTGCCGCGGCTTGCTCGGCGGTCTGCGGGTTGAAGTTGACCGGGATCAGCAGCCCGTGGGCGTCGTAGCCTTCGGGCCTGTTGACGAACTGCTCGACGCACTTGCGGGTGACGTCGGCGCCGCACGAGCCGATCGCGTCGGTGAGCCACTGTGCGGACGCCCAGCCTTCCAGCGCCCACTGCGACATCTGGCCGGCCCGGTCGGGGAAGTACTTGGCCATCGCGTTGCGGAAGTCGGCGACCGCCGGGTTCTGCACGTCCTCGTAGTTGCGGCTGCCGCCGGTCACCTGGATGGAGTTGCGGCAGGTCGGCGAGTCCTTGAAGTCGGTGCCGATGGTCGCGTTCTGGTTCTGCACGGTCGACACCTTGGCCTGCACCTTGAGCCCGGCGCCGTCCATCGATTTGCACAGCTGCGCGTTTCCGCGCGTGTCGATCGCGTCGAAGACGATGTCAACGCCGCGGTTGCGCATGTCGATGACGGCCGCGTCGAAGTTGGGCAGCGCGAAGTCGAGCTGTTTGTCGACGATGGTGTAGCCCTCGGCCTTGAGGCCGTCCTTGATGGTCTGGGCGAAGCGCGCCGAGTCGGCCTGGTTGTACGACACCACGGCGGCGGTGCGGGCGCCCAGGCGTTCCTTGAAGTACCGGTAGACCGACGTGTTCTGGTACAGCGTGCCGTCCCAGCCGACGCTGCCGTTCCGCGGGGCGCTGGACCCGTACAGGCTGTACAGGTGCTGGTAGGTGTCGTAGGCGTTGCCGATCGGGATGCCGCCGACGTCGGGGACGCCCTTGGAGCTGACGAAGGGCGCGCCGTCGTACTTGTAGATGCTGTTGCCGGCGAACGCGAACACCTTCTCGTCGTCGATCAGCTTGCGCGCGCACTTCTGGTTCTCGAACCCGACGCCCGCGTCGTCGCACGGCACGACGGTGACCTTGCGGCCGTTGATGCCGCCCTTGTCGTTGAGGGCCTGGAAGAACGCCTGCGCGCCGTACATCGGCCCGGAGAAGGTGTCCTTGCCGAGCAGCCCGGACGACGTGTCGATCATCCCGATCTTGATCTCGGTCGGAGTAACGCCGACGTCCGAGGCCTTGTTGGCCGTTCCCCCGGCCGGCGCCCCGCCGCCCGCGGGGGCATTGCTCGGCACGAAGTCCCGTTCCGGCACGCGTGATCCGCAGCCGGCGGCGAGCAGCACGGCGCAGAGGACCGCGACGGGGGCGGCAGTACGGCGTGTGCGGCGCATCGGAGTTCCTTCCGGCGGGGCTGGGCGTCGGGTGGTGCGGATGTACCCAGCAAAACGCACGAAGGCCGCGGCTGCACATGCGGAGGATGTGCAGCCGCGGCCGATTCACTTCGTGACGCTCCGGCGGAGCGGGGTGCCTCAGTAGCCGGAGCACTCCGCGGCCGGGGGGACCTGGGCGTATCCGGCCAGCGTGCAAACGGTCTTGCCGCCGACCTTCCACGTACCGTCCTGCTTCACGACGTTGCCGTCGATCGGCGGCACGGCGCCGGCGGCGCCGCCGAGCAGGATGTCGAAGTTGACCGTGCCCTTGTCGCCGTCGATCTTGACATCGTTCGTCTTGATGCTGACCGAGCTGACCAGCTGGCTCGACAGCATGGCGTCGAGCATCGTGTTCAGCTTGTCGGCGTCCTGGATGAGGGCCTTGCGCTCGGCGACGGTCGCCTTCGGGTCGAGCACCTTCTGGTAGGCCGCGGCTGCCGCCTTCTGGTCGGCGGTGAACGTCGCCGAGTTGACCGCGGCCGGCGCCGAAGCGGGGGCGGAGGTCGGCGCGGCCGGGGCGCCCGTGGTGGCCGCGGGGGTCTGGGCAGCCGGCGAGTTGCTCGCCTTGCTGTCGTCCTTCTTGTCGTCGCTGCAGCCCGCGAGCGCGAGGACACCGGCGACGGGAAGAACCGCCCACGCCATACGGCGAGCACCTATGTTGCGCATGGTTCACACCATCCGTTCCCGCCGGGGAATCCGGCGTAGATCACAGAAGTCGACTCGGAGCGTACGGCACCCTACCGGCTGGTCACATGCGAACCGGGCCCGCAGGGGGCAACCCGTGACCGAACCTGTATCCGCGGGCTGCTTCCGGCATGCCTGCCGCGTCGACCGGATATCGGATCCCGGGGGCGCCGTTCCCCGGCGGCGACTTCCCGGCCGATGGGGGCCGGGAAACGCGGGTGTTCCGTTTCGACCGCAACTAACCTGGACGAGACCCCGGCCGACCGCATCCGAAGCCTTGCGGAACGCGGGGCGCCCGTACGGGTGACGGCGGCGGACGGCAGCGACGGCGGACAGGTGAGGCGGCCGGTGGAGCGATCGGAAAGACCGCGCTGGGACGGCGATGTACGTGCGGCCGTCCGGGTGTACGGCGGCTGGTTCGTCGCGCTCGTCGGCGGACTCCTGTGCGCCATCGGCTGGTACGGCGTCTCGGGCGAGAAGTACGAGGCCCGGCAGATCCCGTACCTGGCGTCGGCGTCGATCCCCGGAGCGGCGCTGATCATCGCGGGTGCGGTGCTGATCGCCGCACGGTCGCGGGCCTCGGACGCGGAACTGCGGCAACGGGTGGCGGAACTGCACGGGCTGCTGGTCGAGGTCCCGGAGGGCGGCGCGACAACCGGTGGCGCGGCGGCCCCGACGGACGGCACGGCCGCCGAAGACCCCGCCAAGCCCGGTACGGCGGCCGCAGCGGCCGGTGCGACCAGTGCGGTCGGCGCGGTCGGCGCGGCCACGGCAGACGGCCCGGCGCGGCCCGCCACGGAATCGCCCGCCACGGAAGCCCCCTGGCTCGCCGTCCCCGACGGCGCCCGCTACCACCGTCCCGACTGCACCTTGGTCGTCGGCAAACCGACCGCCTACCCGGTCACCCGCGTCGAAGCCGCCGAACAGGGCCTCCGTCCCTGCCCGTTGTGCGACCCGGGCGACCTCGGCCCCGCCGAACCGACGCCGGACGCCCCGGACGGAGCGCCCTCCTCGGCCCCGAAGCAGTCACCTCGCACCACCCCGAAGCCCCCGACCGACCCGGCGCCGACGACGCCGGACGAGCCCGGCACTTCCCCCGCTCCCGGCCCCACCGCGCACGCATCCGTTGCCTCGGGCGCCACCCCGGCCGCCCCCGACACGCCCAAGCCGGTCCGGCAGCCGACAAACCACCCGTCCGGCCGCACGCGAATGGACGCACCACGGTGGACGCCCGAGGACCGCGGGGCCCTCCCGGCCGTGCCCCGACCGTGCCTCGCCCCCGGCCGCAGAGCCGTCCACCCCCAGCGCACCCACACCCACGCACACGTGCCGCAGGGTTCGTGTCGCCACGGGGTGGCTGCCGCATTCGCCGTTCCTCGATCCGGCGAAGAGACGCTCGCGACGGCGCACGACGACAACATCCGGTGCCACGCCGTCGAATCGGCGCCCCCAGGCAGCGCCCGGGAATCCGTTGCCCGGCACATCGCCGACTCGCGTCGAACGGCCCCGCGCCCACCCCATGCACCGCGGGCCGTGGCGAGCTGCCCCTTCGCCGCCGCAACCCCCCTCCGGCTCCGGCACGCGCCGCGCCGGACGGTCTCCGCGGCCGTCCCCCCGATCCGGAGCCGCGAGATGGGCGACTCGCCGCCGGCCTCCCCCGTCTCCGTCAGCCTCTCCCCCACCCCGGCCCCCTGACCGATGCTCACCATCGACCTCGCGCTGGCCGGTCTCGGTGTCGGTGCCATTGCCGCGCTCGCCGCCGTCGGGCTGATCACGTCGTACCGGGCGACCGGGGTGTTCAACCTCGGGTTCGGGGCGTTGGCGATGCTCATCGCGTATCTGCTGTGGCAGCAGGTGCGGGTGTGGTCGTGGCCGGTGGTGCCCGCGGCGTTGTTCGACGTGTTCGTGGTGGCGCCGGTGTTCGGGCTGCTGCTGGACCGGTTCGTGTTCCGCGGGCTGCAGCGGCGCGGGGCCGGGCCGGCCGAGATGCTGGCGGCGTCGCTGGGCGTCCTCGTCATGCTGCTCGGCATTGCGATCCTCACCTGGGGCACCGAATCGCGCCTCGACCCGCCCACGCTGTTCCCCGCCGGCACCGTCGAGCTGTGGGACGGTGCCACCGTCTCCGAGTCAGCGCTCGCCGAACTCGGCGTGGTGGTCGGCATCGCCCTGGTCGTCGCCGTCGTCACCCGGTACACCCGCTTCGGTGCCGACCTGCGGGCCGTCGTCGACCGCCGCGAGCTGGCCGAGCTGACCGGCGTGGCCGCGGACCGGGTGTCGGCGGTCGGGTGGGCGTTCGGGTCGATGCTCGCCGGGCTGACCGGCATCCTGCTGGCGCCGCATCTGCGCCTCGACCCGTTCGGCCTGACGCTGCTGGTGCTGGAGACGATCGGTGTCGCGGTCGCCGCGCGGCTGGCGAGTCTGCCGGTGGCGATCCTGGTCGCGGTGGCGATCGGCGTGGGGCAGAGCGAACTGACCCGGGTCCAGCTCGAAGGCCGCGCGCAGAACATGCTCCAGGCGTTGCAGTCGAACCTGTTCGTGGTGGTGCTGCTCCTCGCGCTGCTGCTGCTTCCGCGCATGGTGGAGGTCGGCGAGCGCGGGACGTACACGCGGATCCCGGCGGGCAACGGGGCGCGGCTGCCCGCCTTGTGGTGGCTGCCCTATCCGGTGCTGCTCGCGGCCCCGCTGGTGCTGAGCACCGAGCACCTGCAGTCGGCGCAGCAGGTACCCGCCTTGGCGATCGTCTTCGTGTCGCTCGTCATCGTGACCGGATTCGCCGGGCAAGTGTCGCTCGGCCAGGCCGGGTATGCCGGGCTGGGTGCGCTGATCGCGGCGTCCCTCATGAGCGGGAAGTTCTTCGGGTTCGGCGCGGTGCCGGGGCTGCTCGCGCTGCTGCTGGGGGCGCTGCTGGTGATCCCGGTCGGGCTGGTGACGGGGTGGCCGGCGATCCGGCGGCGCGGGCTGGCGTTGGCGTTGAGCACGTTCGCGGTGGCGGCGGTGGTGAGCCGGTTCGTGTTCGCGCAGCCGATCTTCACCACTGGGCTGCGGCTGGACCATCCGTGGCCGTTCGAGGGCGAACATGCTTTCTACATACTGGAGTTGATCTGCCTCGGCCTGACGCTGCTGCTGGTCCGGCGGCTGCACGCGGGGCGGCTGGGCCGCATGCTCATCGCGATGCGGGACAGCGAAGGCGGTGCCGCGGCCTCCGGGATCGACGTGCCGGGGCTGAAGGTGTTCGTGTTCGCGGTGAGTGCGGGCGTGGCGGCCCTCGGCGGGGCGCTGCTCGGCATGTCCGGACGTTCGTTCGACGCGCAGACGTTCGACCCGATCCAAGGCCTCATCTGGTTCGCCGCCGTCGTGGTGTTCGGCGTGGACAGCGCGGCGGGTGCGGTGCTGGCCGCCGCGCTCATCGTCGGCTTGGACAGCGGGACGCAACCGGGCGTGTCGGTGATCGTCGTCGGCGCGGGTGCGATCCTGCTGTCCCGTATGCCGGGCGGTGCCCTGGCGACCGCGCGGCGCGTGCTGATGCCCGCCCTCGCCCCGCCGGAACCGGCGGCCGACACCGCCCGGTCCACCGCCCGCCTCACCCCGGCCGGCCGCGCCGTGCGTGCCCGCGTCCACGCGGACCGCGAAGCCCGTCCCGGAGCCCTCCGATGAGCCCCCGCCACGTCGTCCCGGCCGCCACCGAGACGCCGCCCGGCCCCGATGTGCTCACCGCGCACGGCCTCGTGCGGCACTTCGGCGGACTGCGTGCCGTCGACGGGGTCGACCTGACCGTGCCGCCGCGGCAGGTGACCGCGGTGATCGGGCCGAACGGTGCGGGCAAGAGCACCCTGTTCCATTGCCTGGCGGGCGCGCAGCGGCCGGACGAGGGCCGGATCCGGTTCCGCGGCCGGGACATCACCCGGCTGCCGGACCACCGGCGGGCGCGGCTCGGCATCGCGCGGACGTTCCAGGTCGTCTCGGTGTTCCCGAGCCTGACCGTCGCGGACAACCTGCGGGTCGGCGCGGAGAACCGTGCGGGCGCGAGCGCCGCGGCCCGGCTGCTGGGCTTGCCGGACGCGGCCGGCGGGCGTACCCGCCAGGCCGTCGAACGGGCCTTGGAGCTGGCCGAGTTGACGGACGTCGCGGACGTCCCGGCCGGGCGCCTGCCGACCGGCACGCTACGCCTGGTCGAGTTGGGCCGCGCGTTGGCCGCCGACCCGTCGGTGCTGCTCCTCGACGAGCCCGCCAGCGGCCTGGACGACGCCGAGACGGCCCGGATGCGGGCGCTGCTGCGCCGCCTCGCGGGCGAAGGCCTCGCGGTCCTGCTGGTCGAACACGACATGGAACTCGTCTTCGGGGTCGCGGACACGGTGTACGTGATGGCGGCCGGCCGCGTCGTCGCGTCCGGCACCCCCGACGCGGTCCGCGACGACCCGGCGGCCCGCGCCGCGTACCTCGACCCGCTGGCGGGCGACGGCGAGCCCGCGCCCGGCCCCGGGGGGTCCTGATGCCGGCCGCGCTCACGGTCCGCGGGCTGCGGGTCCGCTACGGCCCCGTCGAGGCCCTGCACGGTGTCGACATGGCGTTCCCGGACGGCGCCGTCACCGCCCTCCTCGGCCGCAACGGCGCGGGCCGCTCCACGCTGCTCCGCACCATCGCCGGACTGCTCCCCGCCGCGGCCGGGCACCTCGACTGGCGCGGCCGCGACATCACGGGCTGGACCGCGTCCGAACGGGCCCGCGCGGGGCTGGCGTTGATCCCGGACGGGCACGGCGTGTTCGGCGGGCTGCCGGTACGCGACAACCTGCGCGTCTTCGCCGGGACCGGCCCGATCGACCCGGCGCTCGACGCCTTCCCGGTGCTGCGGCAGCGGTTGGGGCAGCGCGCGGGCACGCTGTCCGGCGGCGAGCAGCAGATGCTGGCGGGCGCCCGCGCGATCCTGCGCCCGTCCCGGCTGCTGCTCTTGGACGAGCTGAGCCAGGGCCTCGCCCCGCGCGTGGTCGCGCAGTTGTACGAGGTCGTCACCGCACTCGCCGCCGAGCACCGCACGGTGGTCCTGGTCGAGCAGTACGCGGGCGAGGCGCTCCGGCGCGCGGACGTGGCGTACGTCCTGCGCCGCGGCCGGGTCGCGTTCGCCGGCGAACCGGCCGAACTCCTCGCCGCGGGCCACCCCTCGGTATTCGACTGATGCCGCTGATCCGCTAGCGGCGGACTCCCCGCAGCACCACCGCGTGTGGTGCCAGCAGCGCGGCGACGTCCTCGCGCGGGTCGCTGTCGTACACGACGAAGTCGGCCTCGGCGCCTTCGGTGAGGCCGTCGCGGCCCAGCCAGGCGCGGGCCGACCAGGCGGCGGCGGACAGTGCGGCGGTGACGGGCAGCCCGGCGCGGACGAGTTCGGCGACCTCTTGGCCGACCAGGCCGTGCGGCAGCGAGCCGCCCGCGTCGGTGCCGACGTACACCGGGATCCCCGCGTCGTAGGCGGCGCGGACGGTCTCGTAGCGGCGGGCGTGCAGGTCCCGCATGTGCGCCGCGTAGCCGGGGAACTTCGCCGCGGCGCCGTCCGCGATCGACGGGAAGGTGGCGATGTTGACCAGCGTCGGCACGATGGCCACGCCGCGGGCGGCGAACTCGGGGATCAGGTCCTCGGTCAGCCCGGTCGCGTGTTCGATGCAGTCGATGCCCGCATGGATCAGGTCGGGCAGCGATTCCTCGGAGAAGCAGTGCGCGGTGACCCGGGCCCCGGCCGCGTGGGCGGCGTCGATGGCTTCCTTGAGGGCGTCGTACGGCCAGCACGGTGCGAGGTCGCCGCGTTCGCGGTCGATCCAGTCGCCGACCAGCTTGACCCAGCCGTCGCCGCGCCGGGCTTCCTGCACCACGTAGGCCGTCAGGTCGCCCGGTTCGATCTCGTGCGCGTAGTTGCGGATGTAGCGGCGCGGGCGGGCGAGGTGCCGGCCGGCCCGGATGAGGCGCGGCAGGTCCTCGCGGCCGTCGACCCAGCGGGTGTCGCTCGGGGATCCGGCGTCGCGGAGCAGCAGCGCACCCGCGTCGCGGTCGGTGACGGCCTGCGCTTCGGCGGTGTCGTGGTCGACCGCGCCGTGCGCGTCGAGGCCGACGTGGCAGTGCGCGTCGACGAGGCCGGGGAGCACCCAGCCGCGCAGGGTCTCCGCGCGGTCGGCGCTGTAGCGGGGCCGGTCGAAGGTGATGCGGCCGTCGAGGACCCACAGTTCGTCGCGGACGTCGTCGGGGCCGACGAGGATGCGGCCTTCGACGTGCAGGATCTCGCTCACACCCGTACCTCGGCTTTCCCGTGCGACCGAACGCCGCGGGTATCGCGGCCGTCCGGCCCGGATCGTACTGGCGTACCCGGAAGCACGCCCGGACAGTCCCGGGGGGCCTCCGGCGTTTTCACCCGGCTGTGTCTGCCGGGATCACCGGCCACTCGCCCGCGATGTGTTCGCCGTGCCCGGGGCGGGTGCGGTCCAGGTAGGCCCGGAACGACGCGGCCTGCTCGGCGGCCCACGCGCGCTGGTCGTTGTGCAGGGTGTGGATGTCGGTGGCGGCCAACTTCGGATAGCGCGCGCCGAGTTCCTGGGCGAGCCGGAGGCATGCGGCGGCGTCGCCGGTCGCGGTGTGCGCGTCGGCGAGGGCTACCCCGTAGAACGCGCTGGTCGCCTCCAGAGTGCGCTTGCCGCGCCGGAAGCGGTCGAGCTGCTTGTCGATGATCAGCGGGTCGACGACCGGCCCGAGCGCCGGAACGCGCTCGGCGAGCGCGCGCAGGCCGTGGCGGCGCAGTTCGGCTTCCAGCAGGGTGAGGTCGAAGACCGCGTTGTAGACGGCGACCGGCGTGCCCGCCGCGAGGTAGCCGGCCAGCACCTGGGCGATCTCCTCGGCGCATTCCTTGGCAGGACGCCCGTGAGCTCGCGCGTGCTCGGTGGAGATCCCGTGCACCTGGGTCGCCCCCTCCGGGATCTCCCGGTCGCCGGGGTGCACCAGCCACGTGTGGCCGACGCCTTCGGCATCGCAGATGGCCGCGGTCACGATGAAGTCGGTGGCCGGGTCGACGCCGGAGGTCTCCAGGTCGAACGCGGCCAACGGGCCGCGGTGCCAGCCCGCGTGCGCGCCGGCGACGGGCGCGGCGGGCTTGGGTTCGCAGTCGCGGCAGTACGTGGTCCACGCGCCGTCGAGACGCGTCAGCACACCCTCGCCGGGCGCGACGTACGTCGAGCAGGTGGCACAAGCTGCGCCGTATCGGTTGGTGGCCACAGGCGGGAGCACCTCGTTCTTACGTCTTGACCCACGTCGAATAATCCCTGGACACGGTGTGTCAGGTGGAATCCACGCTACGCGCCCGCTACGACGCACAACATCAACTACGCCTCTTCAGTCCCATAAGACCCACTCGGCACAGCGCCGATTCCGGTGGCCCGGGTGCGCGATCTCCCGCGGGTGGAGGGGGACTCCTCGCGGTGGGGCATGCCGCGGTGCCAGGATGTGCGCGTGCGCGTACTGCTCAGCGACGGTTCCGGTGTGACGTCACGTCAAGTCGCCTTGCTGCTCGGCCATGCCGGGCACGAGGTCGAGGTGTTCGGTGCGGTGGGCGGCCCCGCCCAAGTGCGGCCTGCCCCGAACGTCGCCCGCGCGCACCCCGCGCCCGCGTTCGCGGCCGACCCGTGGGGGTGGCTGGACGCGCTGGAGACGACGGTGCGGGCCGAAGGCCACGACGTGGTGGTGCCGTTCGGCGCCCACGCCGCGGTCGTCTCGCGCAGCGGCGGGGACACGGGCGCGCTCAAGGGCCGCATAGCCGTACCGCGTTATCGCGCCCTCGAACGCGTCCTCGACAAGGTCTCCGCGGCCGCCACCCTCACCGAGATCGGCCTACCGCAGCCCGAAGCGCTGGTCGTCCGCTCCGCCGAGGCACTGCGCCAGGCAGCCGACCCTCCGCTGTACGTCAAACGCCCGGTCGGCGCCCCCGCGCCCCGGATCCGCCTCCGCGAAGAACTCCTGCGCTTGGCCGACGAACTCGACGCCGAAGGCGCGTTCGCCGACCGCGGCCGGGTCCTGCTCCAACACCCGGCCCAAGGTCCGATGGTGACGGCCCAGTCCGTCTTCGACAACGGCCGCCTCGTCGCCGTGCACGCCTACCGGCACCTCACCCCCGGCGGAACCGCCAGACAGGGCTTGGCGCTTCCCCTCATCAACGAACACATCACCCTGCTCGGCGCCCACATAGGCTGGCACGGCGCACTGTCGATGGACGGGATCCTGACGGCCGACGGCCCCGTGTGGATCGGCGTCGACCCGTACCTCACCGACCCGACGAACGCCGCCCGCTCCGGCGTCGACCTGGTCGGCGCCCTCCTCGGGGTGGCCCGCGGCGACGCCCCCGCCGCCCAGAAGCCCGGCGAACCCGACGTCCACACCCACCAGTTCGCGGGCGCCCTCCGCGAAGCCGCGGCCTCCGGCCGCCTCGCCGTCCTCCGCGAGCTCTGGAACGTCACCTTCCGCCGCGGCGCCTACCACCACAGCACCGAGGAACTCCTCAGCCCCCTGGCCGAACCCCGCGCGATCCCCGCCTTCCTCGCCCTGTGCACCACCCTCCTGGCCGCCCCCGCGTGGTCCCTCGCCCGCGCCCGGCGGACACCGCCCGCGCACACCCTCACCCCCAGCACCTGGCACCAAATCCGCGCGGGCGCACCGCCGAAGAGCCTCCCGACCCCGTCGGCCACCTGAACACTCGCGCACCAGGGGTGACTTCAAGCCATCCGACTCGTTGTTCCATGAGTGACCGAATCGACAAATACGCACGATGACGGTGAGCACCCCGTCTCGATGCTGCGGATCGCCGCGGCATCCTTCTCCGGCACCGCCATCGAGTTCTACGACTTCTTCGTCTACGGCACCGCCGCGGCACTCGTGCTCGGGCCGCTGTTCTTCCCGTCCTTCTCCCCCGTGGCCGGCACCCTGGCCGCGTTCGCGACCTACGCGGTCGGGTTCGTGGCGCGCCCGCTGGGCTCGGTGCTTTTCGGCCACGTAGGCGACCGGTTCGGCAGGCGCCCGGTACTCATGCTGTCGTTGCTCATGACCGGCCTGGCGACGGTGCTGGTCGGGGCCCTGCCGACGTACCGGCAGATCGGCGTGGCCGCGCCGATCCTCCTGGTGACGCTGCGGTTCTTCCAAGGCCTGGGCGTCGGCGGCGAATGGGGCGGCGCCGTCCTCCTGGCCGCAGAACACGCCCCCGCCAAACGCCGCGGCCTGTGGGCCAGCTTCCCGCAGACCGGACCGGCCGTCGGATTCCTCCTCGCCAACGGCGTCATGCTCGCCCTGTCGGCAACCCTGACGGACGACCAATTCGCCTCCTGGGGCTGGCGAATCCCCTTCTGGGCATCCGCGCTCCTGGTCGCGGCAGGGCTGATCCTGCGCACGTCCGTGCACGAGACCCCGGCCTTCCGGGAGTTGACGGAGACCCGCGAAACCGCCCGAGTCCCCCTCGCCGAAGTCTTCCGCGACCACTGGCGCACCGTCCTCCTCACCGCAGGAGCACTGGCCGTCGGTTACGCGGTCTTCTACACCATCACGACCTGGGCCCTCCACCACGGCACCCACGAACTGGGCGTCGGACGCACGACCATGCTGCTCTGCATCATGATCGCCGTCGCCATCAAGGGCGTCTCGACCCCGGTCATCGCCATCCTCGGCGACCGCTACGGCCGCAAGCCCCTATGCGTCGCGGGCAGCACCGCCATGCTCCTGTGGGCCTTCCCCCTGGTCGCCCTCCTGCAGACCGGCAAGCCCGCCTACATGACGCTCGCCTTCACCATGGCCCTGCTCGCCTTCATCACCATGTTCGCCGTGCTCGGCGCCTACCTGCCGGAACTGTACGAACCCCGGATCCGCTGCACCGGCGCATCCACCGCCTACAACCTCGGCGGCGTCCTGGGCGGCGCCCTGACCCCCATCGTGGCCACCGAACTCACCCGCGGCGACCGCACCCCCTGGGGCGTAGCCGGCTACCTGGCGATTCTCGGCTGCATCAGCACCGCCTGCTTCCTCGCCCTCCCGGAAACCAGGCCGGTCACCGTCACGGCAGACCATCCCGCCAAGGCCCTGGCCTGAACCCGTTCCCCTTGCACTCTCCGGCGCGGGTCTCCACCATCCCGCCATGAGCAACGACAAGGAATCCCGCAACATCGCCACGCTGCGCGCCGCCCTTGCCGCAGTCGGTGACGTGGACGCACAGATGGCGCACTACGCCGACGACGCCGTCTTCGAGTTCCCCTACGCAAGCCCGCCCGGCCGCATCGCGGGCAAGCAGGTCATCGCCGAGTACCTCTCCGGCGCCCTGGCGATCTTCCGCATGAAACTCACGGTCACCGAGGTCTACCCGACCACCGACCCCGACACCGTCATCGCCGAGTTCCGCAGCGAAGGCACCGTCACCACCACGGGCAAGTCCTACGAGAACACCTACATCACCGTGATGCGCTTCCGCGACGGCCTGATCGTCTCCCAAAAGGAGTTCTACAACCCCAACGCCGCCGTCGAGGCCCTCAAGGCCGACTGACACAGGCCACCCGCCGGCCCCACGACCGGCGGGTGGCAGATGCACCGTCACACAGACCTGAGCCACCGGATGCTCGACCCCGGCCCAAGCTCCGCCTCGGCCTTGGTCACCAGCTGCATCGCGATGTCGTTCAGCGCCCGCGCACCCGCGACTTCCTCACCCACCCGAAGCTGCGGCGCGTCCGAGTGATGACGACGGCACTGACCGTGCCCGCGCACCTCGGTTCCGTCCGGAAGCCGGACGAGCGCCGCAGCCATCGTCCGGTCCCCGTCCTCCCGGAATTCCATTTCGACGTGCCAACCGACCAGCGTCTGCATGGGGTCCCACCTCCTGCCGGATCGCCGTCCCCATCCCTCCAGCCTGCGCCCACCCCACGAATGCGGCCACTGCTCAGCGAGAGCCGACGGGGAACTCGTAGACGACCTGGTAGCGCTCGGCCGGGATGACGATGTCGGCCGTCTCGACCGGACGCTCGGCGGTCCAGTACGTACGCTCGATCGCAATGACAGGGAGTCCCACCGCGATCCCGAGGCGTGTCGCCTCGACGGTGAGCGCGGGCCGCGACCCGACGGCTTCCACGACGCGGACAATCTCGTGTCCGATCGACCGCATCCGGTCCACCACACCACTCCCGGCCAGCGGACCGTCTTCCGGTGCGAGCACGGGAGTGCCTCCGGTGACCGCCATCGGCTCCCACGACGTGGACAGCATCACCGGCTTCCCATCGGCCGTGAACGTGTAGTCAGTCCGCACACAGGGCTCCCCCACAGCGATCTCCAGCCTGAGCGCGACACTCTCCGGCACCGGCACCCGAAACTCCGAAGCCGACTGCCAGCCGGGCTCCTTGCCCTGCGCCCGAGTCTCGGCGGCGAACGGCGATCCACCCCGCGCATCGCGGTACCACGCCCGAACCAGCCGCTGCATAACGGCGGTGTCGCGGACGTAGGTGCCGGACCCGGGCCGCCCCTCGATGAGGCCTTCCGCGGTCAGCACACGCATCGCCTGCAGGCTGATGTTCGTCGAAACGCCGTACTCGGCGGCCAGTTGTGCTCGCGACGGCACCTTGGACCCCGGTGGCAGCTCCCCGCCGAGGATCCGGCGCCGCAGGTCGTCGGCGACGCGGACGTACGCGGGCGGCTCACCGAACACGGGTGCCATGAAACCCCCTTCGGGTCGACTCCGACGCAAGCAGCTTGACGAGCTGTCTAGTCAGCTTGCAAGCTGTGTACATAGCATCACCCTACGCATTCGATCGATCATCACCAGCAACATCGGGGGCAAGCATGGACGAAGCCGCCACCCTGCCGGGCACACCGCCGATGGTCGCAGCAGCCCGCGCCTACGTGGCCGCCCTCCTGGCGGACACACCGCGCGCGGACGACGCGACGCTGATCACCTCCGAACTCGCCACCAACGCCGTCGCGCACACCCCCAGCGGCACCGAAGGCGAGTTCACCGTGCGCGTGGAAAGCAAATTCGCAGACGGCTGGTGCCGCATCAGCGTCGAGGATCAGGGCACGATCGGCTGGTCGCGCGCCGCGGTCGGCGACGAAGACGCGGAAAGCGGCCGGGGTTTGGCAATCGTGGCGGCATTGGCCGACCGATCCGGCCACCGCCGCAGCCCGCAGGGGACAGTCGCGTGGGCAGAACTGATCTGGACGTCCTAGCACATTTTCCGGGCCTGTTCATCGATCAATGACCGCAGTACGCTCCGCGAAATCGGTTCATGATCACGGGGGTGAGGGGACGCTGCCTTGACCTCGACGCTCTCCGTTCCGTTCGCCGACGGATCCGTCTCCATGCGGTTGTATCCGCACAACGAGCTGGACGCCCAGGGCATCGCCCACCAACTCTGCGCACAAGCCGCGCTTGCCGCCGACTCCGGTTTCGACGGAGTCATGGTCAGCGAGCACCACGGCGGCTTCGCGGGCTACCTGCCCAATCCCCTGCAGACCGCAGGCTGGATGCTCGAGCACATGGCCACCGGCTGGGCCGCGGCGTGCCCCCTCCTCCTCCCCCTCCGCCCCGTGGCGATGCTGGCCGAGGAAGTCGCCTGGCTCGCCACCCGGCACCCCGGACGCGTAGGCCTCGGCGTCGCCCCCGGCGCCCTGGAACTCGACTTCCGTGTCATGGGCCTCACCAAAGACGACGCCATGCCGCGCTTCCGCGAAGGCCTCCCCGTCCTGGCCGCCATGCTCCGCGGCGAAGACCTGGGCGACCTGGCCGGCGACCGCGCCTTGGCCGCCCGCAAGACCGACCCCATCCCCCTGGTCAGCACCGCGATGAGCCCCCCGGCAGTCCGCCGAGCCGCCAAGTCCGGCGTAGGCATCCTCTACGACGGCGCGTCCAACCCCGACCGCCTCCGCCGGCTCACCGACGAGTACCTCGACGCCGGCGGCACCGGCCCCCGCATCATGATCCGCCGCGTCTGGCTCGGCGAACCCCCGCGCGCCGCCTTCGAGCAGCAGCGCGACGTCTACGCCTCCTACACCCCCGCCGCCGCACAACGGCACTGGCGCGACACCGGTTTCGTCGTCCACGACGACCCGCAGTCCCTCGCCGAGGAACTCGCCGAAACCATGACGACCACCGGCGCGTCCTGCCTCAACCTGCGGATCCACGTCCCCGGCGTGGACCCCGACGCGGCACAGGACCAAATCCGCAACCTGGGCACGGACGTGCTCCCGCGCCTCCGCACCCTCCTCACCACCCCAAACGGAGCCACCACGTGATCACCGACCGACTGCGACTCGACGGCCGCACCGTGATCGTCTCCGGCGCAGGCGGCGGCGGTATCGGCACATCCTGCGCCGCCGCCCTCGCCGAGGCCGGCGCCACCATCGTCGCCGTCGACCGGGACGCCCAGCGCCTCGCCGACCTCCCCGACACGTACGTCAAGGTCGAAGCCGACATCTTCACCGCGGAAGGCGTCCAGTCCGTCGTGGACGCCGCCCCCGCCCCGCTCCACGGCCTGGTCAACGTCGTCGGCGGCTCACTCCCCCCGCACTGGGCCCCCGCCCTCGACTACGCCCGCGACCAGTGGGATTCCTCCCTCGACCTCAACCTGCACCACGTGATGTTCCTGTCCCAGGCGGTGGCCAGGAAGCTCGTGGAACAGAACACCGGCGGCTCCATCACCACGATCGCCTCCACCGGCGGCGTCGTCGCCGCCCCCTTCCACGTCGCCTACGGCACCGCCAAGGCCGCGGTCCTGGGACTCACCCGCACCCTCGCCCTCGAATGGGGCCAGTACGGCATCCGCGTCAACGCCGTGGCCGCCGGCTCCATCACCACCCCCCGGGCCACCAAGACCGTGCAGGATCCCGCCCTGAGCAAGCGAGGCGTCCCCCTGGGCCGCCGCGGCACACCCGACGACATCGCCGCCGCCGTCCTCTTCCTCATCTCGGACCTGTCCGCCTACACCACAGGCGCCGTCCTCCCCGTGGAAGGCGGCGCGCTCCAACGCATCGCCCTCTTCGACGACGACAACGTCCCGGTCCACGTCACGAACCCCGACATCCTCGGACGGATCAAGGGAAGCAACGCCTAATAACTTTCCACAAAGCGATTCTCAAAACCGCGACGCCTTGCCGCACCCCACCGCAACGCAGCCGGGCAGAAACGAACGGTCACTGGGCATCCACTCCCCCACGGCCCGCCCACAGCTGCGAACCGGCGCCGAAGGACCGTTGTCAAATCCCCCCACCGCACCGCCCCGTATGCGGGCAACTCACCAAAACGAGCGGGGATTTGACAACGGTCCTTCGGCGCCCACAATGACCAAAAGGGTGGGCCGCGGGCATTCGCCCCTCAGGCCCCCAACCCCCTCGCTTTCGACCCCACGGGCCCCCACACGCCAACCGCGGCGCGCGTGGTGGTGTGATGACCCCGGACGAACAGACACACGACGAGGGCGAGATGCGATGCAAGAACATCGGCAACGCATCGGCCTCTGGATAGCCGCCGGAATAGGCCTCCTCACCCTGGCCGCAGCCGCCGCCCTCGCCGCCTCGATGCTCGCCCCGAGCCGCCCCAAGGGTCCCTGCACAGCGGCCTACGCCCGCGACGGAGGCCTGGCCGCCAAGGTCCGCGACGCACTTGCCCGCACCGGCCTGGCCCCCATGCCCCTGCGCGACATCACACCCTTCGCCTGGGACACCGTCTACGTCGTCCCCTGGCGCCGGATAGCCGACACGGAATCGGCCCCCGCCAACGCTCCCGAAGCACTCACCAAAGCCCTCGGCTGCCGCCCCGAACTCCCCGACCGAACCGACGCCGACCTGGGCTCCGTCCTCTTCTTCACCCGCAACGGCCAGGTCATCCACACCCTTGAGGTCTGGTACAACCTCACCGCCCCCGACCAGAACCCGAACCAAAACCCGGACCAGAACCAGGGCCAGCGCCAAGACCAGCGCCAAGAAACGCCGAAGGCCTGGTCGTCGTCCACAACGACAACCAGGCCCCTCGACGACCCCTCATGCGTCCGCTGCCTGGTCCTCACCGACCCACGACCACGCAAACGCTACGACAGCGGAATCAGCCAGGACATCCGACGCCGTCAGACCTACGGCTTCACTCCCGCAATCCCCACAAACGCCGGACACTTGTCCGCCCCCGCCGGAATGTCCTCCACCGCCAACGGCTTGTAGACATCCGCCACCCGCGGCCCCACCCGAGCCGCGATCGGCGCCAGGAACTCCAGGTCGAACCCGTACAACGCCGCCGCGTTGCCCCCCACCATCGCCGCGACCTCGACGGGATCGATCCCGTTGTAGGTCAGCTGCAGAGCCTCCCGGCTGAACGGCGAACTGGCCTCCTTGTGCGGGTAGTCGCTCCCCCACATGACCCGGTCCACCCCGACCTGGTACCGCAACGCCGCCTCCGCGGGGCGCTGGAAACTCGCCCCCACATGGCACTGCCGCGCCCAGTACTCGCTCGGCTTCAGGTCCATCGACGAGACGAGGTCGTGGCCCCACTCGTACTCCTGCGACCCGACCGCCTTGCTCATCCGGCCCCAGTAGTAGTCGAGCCGCCGGCACTCCTCCGGAATCCACGCCGTGCCCTGCTCCGTGAACACGAACTGCAGGTCCGGATGCCGGTCCATGGTCCCCGACACGATCAGGTGGGTGAACGCCCGATGCGCCCACCACGACACCTCCGTCAGGAACACCACCTTGTCCAGAGCGGTGTCCCCGACCGGCGGAGCCGCCGACCCGGTGTGGTGGTTCACCGGTACGCCGAGCTCCTCGCATACCCGCCACAGCGGCTCGTAGTGCGCGTACTGCCACAACGGCACCAGCCCCGACCCGGGCGGCGTCCCCGGCAGCAGCACACCCCCCGTCAGGCCCGCGGAGTGAGCCCACCGGATCTCCTCGACCGCCGCGTCCAGATCGTGCAGCATGATCTGCACGATCCCGGCCCGCCGCCCCGGAGTCCGCGCACAGAAGTCCGCCATCCACCGGTTGTGCGCCTTCAGCCCCTCCCACCGCAGCGAGAGATCCCCCGCGTTGGCCGCCGGCGGCTGGTCCGTCAGCGAAGGCTTCGGGAAGAACGGCGGCACGGTGTTGGGGTAGATGACCTCCGCCACGACGCCGTCGGCTTCCAGATCCGCAAGCCGCCGGTCCGAATCCCAGTTGCGCTTCCCGGCGTCGCCGAGCAAGTCCGGGTACGGCACCACGTAATCCGCCACCCACGCATCGAACCGCTCGTGCAGCGCGGCAGGCAGATAGGACCGGTACTCGTGGATCTCCCCGCCGCCATGGCAGTCGGCGGAGACGACCGTGTACCGCTCGGGACCGTCGTAACCGGGCACGCCGGACGGCGCCGTGCCAGAGTCAGTCATCGAACTCAGACCTCCAGGGCTTCCGCGTCAGTCATGGAAATCAGACCTCCAAGGCTTCCGCATTCGGGTTGATCGCGGCGCCCGTGTCGTGCCCGGTCAACCAGTGGCGGCCGATCTCCTTGGCCGCGGCCCACTTGGTGTCCAGATCACGCAGAGCGCCATCGGGTCCGGTCTGCCCCAGCGTCTCCGGCGTCACACCGATCCGGGCCGCGTGCGGCGCGAGGACGTCCAGGTCGAAACCGAAGACCCCGGCCACCGCCTCACCCAGCATCACGCGCGCCTCCGGCACCGGAACGTCGCCGAACGTCTTCTGCAGGATCGGCAGCGTCTCCGGCCAGGTGCCCTCCGGATGCGGGAAGTCGTTGCCCCAGCAGATGTTGCCGACGCCGATCTCGTACCGCATGCCGATCTCGCGGCGCTTGGTGTTGGACGCCCCGATGAAGCAGTTCCGGTCGAAGTACTCGCTCGGCAGCAGCTTGATCTCCTCGAACCCGGCGAGCTTCGCCGCGCCGCGCGAGCCGAGCAGCAGCCGGTCCATGAACCACAGCAGGTTGCCGACCCACCAGCAGCCCGCCTCGGTCACGCCGAACTTCAGGCGCGGGAACCGCTCGAAGACACCCGACCACAGCAGGAACCACAGCGGGCGCGCCGGCCACCACGTCACCTCGGTGACGTAGATGCCGAGGTGGTTGCCGTACGCCTCCCGGTCCGCCGGACCCGAGTGGGTCACGATCGGCAGTTCGAGTTCCTCGCACAGCGCCCACACCGGGTCGTACTTGCGGTCGTGGTAAGGCGTCTGGTTCATCCACATCGCCGGGATCATCACCGCGCCGAGGCCGTCGGCCTTGATCCGGCGGATCTCCGCGAGCACGTCCGGCATGTCCGCGGTGATCGGGATCAGCGCAACGCCACGCCGCCGCTCCGGCGAGGTCTTGCACAGGTCCGCGAGCCACCGGTTGTGCGCCTGCGCGCCCGCCAGACCCAGCTCCGGGTCCATGTCCCCGGACAACCCCAGCCCCGCGCCGAACGGCACGCAGGTGCGCGATTCGACGGCGTCCGCGTCCGGGAAGATGATCTCGCCGGTGACGCCGTCCTTGTCGAGTTCGAGGTCGCGCCGGTCGACTTCCCAGCCGCTGCGCAGGACTTCCTCGTTGGTCTCGAACCAGTTCGCGGCGAAGTCCTCGTTGCGCACGCCCAGATCGGTGATCGCCTTGAGCTGCGCCTCACGCTCGGCGAGGAACCGGTCGAACGCCGCGTGGTGCTTGGCCGCGAGGTAGTCGCGGTACAGCTCGGTGGGCAGCCCGGCATGGGTGTCGGACGAGATGATGATGTACGGGTCGAGTCCTTCGTTGGCCATGTCCGCTCTCACTTGTCCAGGATGAACGTCTCGAGGTACCCCGGATTCGACCGCGCGAGCATGCTCTGCGACCGCGCGGTGATCTGGTCGTCGCTGTGCTCGCTCGGCGGCAGGATCCAGAAGGCGTTGGCCCGGATCCCCTCGACGACGTTCGCCGCGACCGACTCGACCGGCGTGAACTCGATCTCCTGCCCGGCCTCGCGCATCGCCTTCTCCCACGCGTCGAGCGTGTTGTACGGCGTCTTGCGCGGCGTGGACTTGGCGAACCGCTCGGGCCGGTTGCGGTACGACTCCCACAGCCCGGTGCGCAGCATCTTCGGCCCGGGGAACAGCACCGAGGCACCCAACTTGGCCTGCACCTGGTGGAGTTGGGCGTAGAGCGCCTCGGTCATGGTGACCACCGCGGCCTTGGTGGTGGCGTACACCGAGGCGTTGGGCAACGGCGCGATGCCGCCGTCGCCGGACGAGGTGTTGACGATGTGGCCTTCGGTGTCCTGCGCGAGCATGCGCGGCAGGAACGCCTGGATGCCGTTGAACACGCCGAAGACGTTGACGGCGAAGCACCAGTCCCAGTCCTTGGGGTCGTGCTCCCACATCTTGCCTTCGGAGCCGGACCCGATGCCGGCGTTGTTGCACAGCACGTGCACTTCGCCGTAGCGGTCGAACGCGGCGTCGGCCATGGCGAACACCGACTCGCGCACGGACACGTCGGTGACCTGCCCGAAGACGTCCCCGCCCTGCTCGGCGAGCCGCGCGACGGCCTTGTCGAGGGCGCCCTGTTCGATGTCGGACAGGACGACCTTCATGCCTTCCGCGACGAAGCGTTCGGCCATCGCGAACCCGATGCCGCTCGCGGCACCCGTGACGACCGCGACCTTGCCCGTGAAGTCGTTCAGCATGTACGTGGATTCCCTCTGTCGGTGCGGGCTGTTCCTGCGCGCTGCAGGTTCGGGCTCAGGCGGGCTCAGGCGGGGTCGCCGGGCGCGGGCGGCTCGTCGGAGATCTGCGCGACGTCGTCGTACCGCTGGTGGATGTACGGCAGCACCAGGTCGGCCTTGACGTGCTCGGCCACGAACCCCTGCTGGTCGCTGGTGCGTTCGCCCAGCGTGATGGACACCAGCTTGCGCACCGGGAGGTCGGCGACCGGGTCGAAGTCCGAGTCGCGGAGGATCACTTCACCGTCGATGCGGAACGCGGAACGGTGCTTCTCGTTGCGCGTCACGTGCACCAGCATCGGGTCCGCGTCGAAGCCGTCGCCGCCGACCGCGGGCAGGAACTTGTAGTAGAAGCTGAGCGTCTGCCGCGGGTCGGGCAGGGGGAGTTCCTCGGCGACCCGGCCGCGGATCTCGACGTACGTGACGCCCAGCCGCGTCACCTTCGCCACGACGTCGTCGCCGTCGCGGTCCACGGTCACCTCGGCGATCTTCTTGGGCTCGCCGAACACCTCGCGCCCGCCGATCACCGCACGCTCGGTGGTCATCGGCATGGTGAGCGTGTAGTCGCCTTCGACGTCGCCGTGCTTGGCACGCACCGCGATGGCACCCGCGCCGAGCGGGTAGCCGTTGATGTCGCACGCGGAGATGTTGGCCCGCACGAGCGGCCGGTCGGCGGGCACCAGCGGCGGCGGCAGCACGGCCGCGATCACCTCGGGGTCGGTCTCCCACAGGGCGACCACGCCGGTCGACCAGATCTCGGGCAGGACACTGCGGTCCTTGGCGGTCTTGCTCAGGGTCTCCGGGGAGCGCGCGCCGTACCGGACTCGTGCCACGAACCTCACCTCTTCTTCCGGGATACCGGGATGTGTCGGTGGTGCGGTGGTGCGGGTGGTTCTGGGTCGTGCGGGATGGAGCGGGCCGGCCGGGCCGGCAGGCCGTGCCGGGCAGTGCGGGGCAGTGCGGGGCAGTGCCGCGTCTCGCGGTCCGGCGGTCTTGCTGCGCGGCCGGCGAAAACTCTGTAACACTGTTACACCCCGATGGCGGCGAGGTAAAGAGGCGGCACTGTGCAGACCCGCCCGACGCCCGGCGGCCAACCGGGCCGTCCGGACCGCGAGAATGGAAGCGATGGAACAGTCCCGAGCCACCTCGAAGCCCGCCGCCGCACCCGGCGCGCCGCGCGTCACGCGCGACGCGGTGCTCGACACCGCCATGCGCCTGGTCAGGGAGTCCGGCACGGAGGGCTTGAGCATGCGCAAGCTCGCCGCCGAGCTGGGCGTGGCGGTCACGTCGATCTACTGGCACGTGGGCAACCGCGACGCGCTCGTCGACGAGCTGGTCGACCGCGTCCTGCGGGACATGGGAACGATCCGGGCGGCCGGGTCCACCCCGGCCGACCGGATCGTCTCGGTCGCCCTGGCGAGCCGCCGGATGATCCTGGACCGCCCGCACCTGATCGGGCTGGTCCGGGAACGCGGACTCGACGCCCTGCTCATGCTGCCCGCCCGGCGGGCACTGGTCCGCGAGTTCGCCGCGGCCGGCCTGCACGGGGCCCGGGCCGCGCTCGCGGTACAGGCCGTGCAGTTCCAGGTGGCCGGATTCATCATGCTGGAACGCGCGCTGACCGGCCACGAGCAGGAGCAGGCGGCGGTGCAGGCGTGGCTGTCCGAGGTCGCCGAGGGCGGCGACCCGGAGCTGGCCGCGGGCTTGAACGTGAACGCCGACCCGGACGAGCTGTTCGAGGTGGCGGTCCGGGGACTGGTGGAGTCGCTGGTACGGGAGGTCTGACCCGGGTTACGGCCGCGCGGATCCGGTCGGCGGGACCTCGTCGGCCAACTGGTGGACGGGTTGGCCGGGCACCGCGCGAACGGCGATACCGGTGCCGGTGAAGCCGTGCGCCGGGTCGTCGAAGTACGCCTGCGCGGCGGAGGGGTCGTCGACCCCGACCGTCAGCTCGGAGCATTCGATGTTGGCCGACCCCGAGAACATCCGGAACGGGAGTCCCGAAGCCGTCATCGGCAGCCGCTGCATTTCGGCCTCGCAGGCCGTCTTGCTCCGCGCGCCCTGCGCAAACTCGACCATGCGGTCGTCCAGAGTCGGCAGCTTCGCGCGCATGTCTGCCAGAAACTCGCCCTGCCGCGCCATATCGGTGATGTAGACCCGGACCACGCTGCGCTCGGGCAGGAACCAGATGTTGGTGAAGATGTCCGCGCGAATCCCCCAGCCGACGGCGCTCGCGGCGTCCTCGGTGGCGTAGAGCGCGGGCGGCACCGGCGGCCCACCGGAGGCACCGGGGGGCAGCGAGGCCCACGGGGTCCCGGTCACGTATTTCGGCGGGGTCGAGACGGTCGCTTGAGGCGGCGTCGGGACGGCCGTCGTCGTCGGCCACCCCCGCGGCACGAAGTGCGACGGGGGTGGCGACGCCACCGCCACGGCTCCACTCGCCGTCGTCGTCCGGGTCGTGGAGCCGTCGCCCAGCAATGCCGCCCCCGCCCCGATCCCCGCGACCGCCAACGCCCCGAGCGCGACGACCGTCCCCGTCCGCCGACCGCGCAGCCGCCGGGCCTCCGCGAGGATCTCCCGCCGGTCCGGCTCGCGCAGCGGTGCCGCGCGGCCGGCCTCCACCGCGAGCGCCGCACTCAGCAGCGGCTCCGGCGGCGCCTCCGCGACGCCCCCTGTTTCCCCGGCTTCCCTGGCCTCCCTGACCTCCCTGGCCTCCGCCGCTTCCTCGTACCGGTCGTCGATCCCGCCCATCACACCTCTCCCTTCAGGTCGGCGGGCTCCCGCTCCGGAGTGGCCCACGTACGGGCCAACGTCCGCCGCGCGTCGTGCAGTTGGCTCTTCACCGTGCCCGGTCCGACATCGAGCAGTTCGGCGACCTCGGCCACCGGCAAGTCCTCGTAGTAGTGCAGGACCACACACGCACGCTGCCGCGGCGGCAGCCCGGCCAGCGCGTCCGCGAGCGACAGGCGTTCGACCACCGCGACCGCACCGTCCGCGGCCTCGCCGCGCGACGCGACCCGCGGCACGAGCCGCCACCACCGGGTCCGCCGCCGCCCCGCGTCGACGGCCAGGTTGACCACGATGCGCCGCACGTACCGCTCCAGTTCGCGCGGATCCCCCGGCACCACCCGGCGGGCCAAGGCCCGGGTCAGCGCCTCCTGCACCAGATCGTCGGCGGTGTCGTCGTCACCGCTCATCAAGTACGCGTACCGCTTCAGCGCCTGCCCTCTGGCCGCGACCAGCGCGTCCAGCGCCTGCCCTCGGTCCCCCATCCACCCGCCCGCCCCCGGTCCTCGCAGCCGGGGGTGCGTCCCCGGACCGCCTGTCGCCCATCGAAACGAACACCGCCCTCACCCGGTTGGGTCCGCCGCAAAAACCGGGCCCTCACTCCAACAGGCCACCCGATTTGCCGGGAAAGTCCGCCCGATCGATCGTGGTCGCGTATGTCTCTGCACCGCAGAGCCCCTCACCACCCTCGTCACCAACCCCGGCAAGGAGCACCCCATGGCCCGCTGCGAGGTCTGCGGCAACGACTACTACGCCAGCTTCGAGGTCCGCGCCGGAGACGCGGTGCACGTGTTCGACAGCTTCGAGTGCGCCATCACCCGCATGGCGCCGATCTGCGAGCACTGCCGCTGCCGCATCATCGGCCACGGCGTCGAAGCCGACGGCCGCTACTTCTGCTGCGCGCACTGCGCGAAGGCGGAGGGCGCCGCGGGCGTCCGCGACAACGTGTCGGTGGCCTCTTCCATGTGAAGCGTCCATGTGAAGCGTCCATGCGACGCGTCCGTGTGACGCGTTCCATGTGACACCGTCCCGCACGGCAGACCCGTCGGCCGGGCCCCGCACCCGCGGTTGGCCCGGCCGACGCGCGTCCAAGTGGTCTGGTGATCCGCTCCGTCGACCCCGGAGGATCAAGGCATGACGCCGCACCGCCGCGACCCCGCGCAGCTCCCCGTCGGCCTGGTCCTCGACGTGCCGGAGGCGCCCGCGCCGTACAGCGGTCCCGGCGTCCCGCCCGACGCCGACCGGTTCACGTTCGCGCTGATCTCCGACCGCACCGGCGACGCCCGCCCGGGCGTCTTCGAACGCGGGATCGCGGCGCTCAACATCCTCAACCCGGTGTTCGCCGTCCAGGTCGGCGACCTCGTCGAGGGCTACACCGACGACCCCGCCGTGCTCGACCGCGAATGGGCCGAGATCGACGCGATGCTCGCGCCGCTGCGGACGCCGCTGTTCCACGTCCCCGGGAACCACGACGTCGCCAACGACGCCATGCGCGCCCGCTGGCTCGCCCGCTACGGCCGCCTGTACTACCACTTCCGCTACCGCGGCGTGCTGTTCCTGCTGCTCAACACCCAGGACCCGGAGATCCCGCCGTCGCCCGAGGTCGCCGCCCGCCTCGACGCGCGTCTGGCCGCGGCCGGCGACGACGAGGAACTGCGCCGCGAAGCCTTCTTCGCGGAACTCGACTGGGAAGGCGTGCCGCGGGCCGCCGCGCTGTCCGACGAGCAGCTCGCCTACGCCGAAGCCGTCCTCGCCGAACACGCCGACGCCCGGCACACCGTCGTCGTCATGCACATGCCGCTGTGGCAGGGCTCCCACGACGGACGCGCCGACGGCACCGGGCATCCCGCCTACCTGCGGCTGCGTGCCGCGCTCGGCGACCGGCCGCACACGATGTTCTCCGGGCACGTGCACAACTACCGCGCGACCGAGGCGGACGGGAACCGCTACATCCGCCTCGGCCCGACCGGCGGCTGCTGGGTGTACGGCGACGGCGACCCCGGCAACGTCGACCACGTCACCCTGGTGACGATCGACCGCGACGGCCCGCACATCGCCAACCTCGCCCTCGACGGCATCCGCGGCGCGGACGGCACGCCGGTCTGACCGCGCCGGCCGTACCGACACCCGCCGACACCCGCCGCGACCCCGACCCGGGGGGGCTTGACGCCGGAGCGGCGGAGTACCGTCTTACCCCGTGTACCGCTTCCTGCTGACGCCGCGCTGGATCGCCCTCAACCTGCTGGTGATCCTGCTCATCCCGGTGATGATCAAGCTGGGTTTCTGGCAGTACCACCGGTACGAGGGCAAGGTCGAGCGCAACGACAGACTCAGCGCGAACCGCGACCACGCGCCCGTCCCGCTGACCGACCTGTTCGCGGTCGACCGCGACCTGCCGAGCGCCGACCAGTGGCGGCAGGCGACCGCGACCGGCGTGTACGACACGACGCACGAAGTCCTGGTCCGTCAGCGCACCAACGACAACGTCATCGGGTTCTACGTGGTCACCCCGCTGGTGCTGCCGGACAACACCGCGCTGCTGGTGAACCGTGGCTGGGTGCGCAGCACCGACGACGCGGCGGCCCGGCCGGACGTCCCGCCGGCCCCGTCCGGCCAGGTCACCGTGGTGGTGCGGGCCCGCCCGACGGAGACGTACAAGCGCAGCGGCATCCACGACCGCGACGGCCTCCCGGCCGGGCAGGTCATGAGGATCGAGTCGGCCAAGCTGGGCGAGCAGATGCCCGGCTACCGGGTGTACGGCGGCTACGGCCAACTCGTCGACGAGACCCCCAAGCCCGCGAAGCAGGCGACGCTGCTGGGCACGCCGGACCCCGAGGACATCGGCCTCAACCTGGCCTACGCCGTGCAGTGGTGGCTGTTCGTCGTCGGCATGCTCTTCATGTGGTACAAGATCGTCCGCCGCGAGGCCGCCGAGCTGGAAGCCGAACTGGCCACTCTGGACGCGGACGATGCCGGGGGCGCCGCCGCGGCCGAACCGAAGGCGGAGACGGCCCCGGTCGCGCAAGGCAGCTGAACAACACGCACGCCGGTGCGGAGCGGGTCCGCACCGGCGTGCGCAGGCCCCGCGCGGGCCAGGTCAGGCCTCCCGCGCCGTCAGCCCCTCGACGAGCTGCGGCAGCACCTCGCCGATCGGTTCGCGCAGCACCGCGTCCGCGACCGCGTCGTACGGTGTCTCGTCCGCGTTGACCACGACCAGCTTCGCGCCCGACTCGCGTGCCACCCGGCACAGCGAGGCCGCGGGCTCCACTTGGAGCGACGTGCCGACCGCGAGGAACACGTCGCACACCTGCGCGGCGATCGCGGCGCGTTCCAGCGTCCGCCGTTCCAGGGCCTGCCCGAACATGACCGTGGCGGTCTTCTGGATGCCGCCGCAGGCCTCGCAGCGCGGGTCGTCGTCGCCCGCCGCGATGCGGACCAGGTTCTCCTCCAGCGTGGTCCGGTGGCCGCACTCGGTGCAGACGACGCGGAACATCGTGCCGTGCAGCTCGATGACCTTGGACTCGCTGTTGCCGGCGCGCACGTGCAGGCCGTCGACGTTCTGCGTGATCAGGCCGAGCAGCCGCCCGGAGCGCTCCAGGTCGACGAGCGCGCGGTGCCCGGCGTTGGGCTGCGCGAGACGGGCCGGGTTGTCCCGGCGCAGCAGCCAGGAGCGGCGGCGGATGTCCGGGTCGGCCATGTAGTAGTCGTAGCGGACGAGCTTCTCGGCATCCGGATCCTTGGTCCACACGCCCTGCGGTCCCCGGTAGTCGGGGATTCCCGAGTCGGTGGAGATTCCGGCGCCGGTGAGCACCGTGATGGAATCAGAGGCCAGGATCAACTCCCGGACGGCGGCGTTCATGCCAACGAGCGTAGCCACCGGCCGGATCTGACGGCATGTCATTAACCCGGCGCGTCCGGTAGCCCGGCCGGGCGGGAAGAGCTGGAGGGGTCATGGTGCGTGCTGCCGTACTGCACGGGGTCGGCGAGGCGATCCGGGTCGAGGAGATCGAGCTGCCCGCGCCCGGGCCGGGGCAGGTCCGGGTCAGGATCGCCGCGGCCGGGGTCTGCCACTCGGATCTGTCGCTGGCGGACGGAACGCTCGACCAGGCGTTCCCGGTGGTGCTCGGCCACGAGGGCTCGGGGACCGTCGCCGCCGTCGGCGAGGGCGTCACCCACGTGTCGCCCGGCGACCCGGTGCTGCTGATCTGGGCGCCGCCGTGCGGGGCGTGCTGGTTCTGCGAGCACGGCGAGCCGCACTTGTGCGCGAAGGCGATGGACGCGTCGCGGGTGCCGTACGCCCGTCTGGGCGACGGCACCGAGGTGCTGCCCGGCCTGGGCACCGCGGCGTTCGCCGAGGAGACGGTCGTGCCGGCCGCGGGCGTCGTCCCGCTGCCGCCCGGCGCCGCGCTGGAGGAGGCCGCGCTGCTCGGCTGCGCGGTGACCACCGGCACCGGCGCCGTGTGGAACACCGCGCAGGTGCCCCCGGGCGCGTCGGTCGCGGTGATCGGCCTCGGCGGTGTCGGGCTGTCCGCGGTGCAGGGCGCGCGGGTCGCGGGCGCGACGGTGATCGTCGCGGTCGACCCGGACGAGGGCAAGCGCAAGCTGGCGGTGGAGATGGGCGCGACGGACGCCCTGGAGCCGGGCGCCGACCTGGGCAAGCGGGTGCGGGCGCTGACCGGCGGCCGGGGCGTGGATCACGCGTTCGAGTGTGTCGGGCGGTCGGCGACGATCCGGGCCGCGTGGGGGCTGACCCGGCGCGGCGGCATGACGACGGTGGTCGGTGTGGGCGGCAAGGACGACAAGGTCGAGTTCAGCGCGTTGGAGCTGTTCCACTTCGCGCGAACGCTGACCGGCTGCGTCTACGGCTCCACCGATCCGGCCCGCGACGTCCCGCGCCTGGTCGCGTACGTGCGCGACGGCCGCGTCGACCTGGGCGCGCTGGTGACCGCGCGGATCGGACTCGACGGCATCGACGAGGCGTTCGCCGCGATGCGCCGCGGCCAGGGCGCCCGGTCGCTGGTGATCCCCGGCTGACCTCGGGCCGGTCCCGGGCTGGTCCGGCGTTGCCCGCCGGGCCGATCCCGGGTCGGCCGCAGCGGACTTCACTGGCCCGGCCGAGTGACGCGGACTGTCCGGTTGCGCGAAAATGTCCGCATGGATCTTGGACTTCGCGATCGTGTGTACCTCGTCACCGGGGCGACCCGCGGCCTCGGGTTCGCGGCGGCGCGGGCGCTCGTCGACGACGGCGCCCGCGTGGTCGTGACCGGCCGCACCGAAGAACGGGCCGGAAAGGCGGCCGCGGAGCTGGGCGGCCTCCCGCACGCGCTCGGCGTGGCCGCCGACAACGCCGACTCGGGCACCGCCGAGCGCCTGACGGCCGCCGCGGTGAGCCGCTTCGGGCGGCTGGACGGCGTGCTGATCAGCGTCGGCGGCCCGCCCGCCGGCCCGGTCATGCGGATGGAAGACGACCAGTGGCGCGACGCGTTCGAGTCCGTCTTCCTCGGTGCGGTGCGGCTCGCGCGGGCCGCCGCCAACGCGATGGGCGACCGCAGCGGCGACGACGAGGAAGGCGTCATCGGGTTCGTGCTGTCCACGTCCGTGGTCAGCCCGATCGGCGGCCTCGCCATCTCCAACGGGCTGCGGCCGGGCCTGGCGATGACCGCGAAGACGCTCGCCGACGAACTCGGGCCGCGCGGCATCCGGGTGGTCGGCCTGCTGCCCGCCCGCATCGACACCGACCGGGTCCGGGAACTCGACGCGCTGTCCGGCGACGCCGCGAAGGCCCGCGCCGGGCACGAGGCGGGCATCCCGCTCGGCCGCTACGGCACGTCCGAGGAGTTCGGCAAGGTCGCCGCGTTCCTGCTGTCGCCCGCCGCGTCGTACCTGACCGGTGTGATGGTGCCGGTGGACGGCGGCGCGCTCCGGGCGCTCTGACCCGGGCACCCGCCACGACGACGGCGGGCCCGGAGGCCGGCTCTCCGCCGGTCTCCGGGCCCGCCGCGCATGTCCCGTCCGGACGCTATTCGAGCTTGCGGCGCGGGAGCCCGCGCGCTGTGCGCAGTTCCACCACGACCGGCAGCCGGTCGAGTTCCACCGCGCCGCGGCCGTGCTCGACGACCTCGGTGCGGATCGCTTCGAGAACCGCGCGCGGTTCCGCGCCGGCCTCGGTGCGCACCGCGACCTTGAGCCGCGGCCCCTGCCGCCGCCGGACCAGGCGCGCCTGCGCGTTCTCCACGTCCGGAACCTGCTCGATGTCGTCGGCGATCGCGTCGGCCAGCGCATAGCCGTTCACCGTGATGGTGTCGGCCTCGTCGCCGACCAGGCCGAAGCCGGTGCCGAGGCCCGACGGGCCTTCACCGTGGCCGTCCGAGGTGTCCGCGACCCGGATCACCCGCACCGGGCGCCGCCGGAACTGCGCGAAGAACCACCACAGGCACACCACGGCGACGAACGCCGGAACGCCGAATGCGACCCACCACCACCAGCCGTGGTCGGTCAGCCGTTCGGTCTGGCTCGGCGTGATGAGCGCCTTGTGCCGGTTGCGCAGCAGGCTGTCGAGCTGGTCCCGCAGCCAGCCCCGCGACCGGGCGACCGTGTACAGACCCCCGAGCAGCAGGCCCAGGCCGACGATCGTCAGCAGGACCCGGTTCACCACACGACGCATGGCGTCCCGTCACCTCCCACTGGCCGGCTGGAGCCGCACGTCGATGCGCGGCACCCGGACCATCAGCAGCGCGTCGGCGCGCTCGCGGAGCGCGGCCTCCAGCTCTTCGAGCAGTTCGTCGGGGTCCCGGAAGTGGTAGTCGACGCGCATCACCGCTTTGCGCCGCGACATCCGGACCCGCGCGTCCAGCACCCCGGTCGACCGCAGCGCGGTGTGCCGGAGCAGGTTCGCCGCGGTACGCCGGGTCATGAACGCGGTCATCTCGCTGCCGACCGGGAAGAGCGGCAGCAGGTGGCGCTTGCCGGGCGTCCAGGCGAGCAGCAGCAGCCACGTGCCGAGGACCGCGGCGACGGTGCCGCCGACCCACACCCAGCGGTCCGTCCACTGGTGCGTCTGCACCCAGTCGAGGACGTCGTAGGACCAGTCGGACGTGCGTTCCAGCTTCGCCGCGATGCCGAAGAACAGCAGCACGCCCGCGACCCCGCCCACACCGAGCGCGGTCACCATCGAGGTGAACCCGCGCGTCGACCAGGCCCGCCGCGGCTTGCGGTAGCCGGCCTCGGCCGGCTCCTCCGCCTCCGGTCCGGGCTTGTCCAAGGGCGCGTCCAGAACGCTCACACGGGCCGCCTTCCGCCGGCGGTCCGCGCGGATGCCGCACGGCACGGGTTCACTGGACGCGCCTCCTGCCCTTGCCCGCCCGGGTCAGCCGCCCGACCACCACGTCGATCCGCACGACCGGCATGCCGGTCAGGCGTTCGACGTCGGATCGGACCCGGTGCCGCACGGTGCCGGCGACATCGGTCACCCGCCCGGGGTAGGGGATGTCGAGATCCAGCCGCACCGTGGCATGGTCGTTCCGTAGTTTCACGCCCGCTTTGGGGGCGCGCAGTTTCGTGTCCGGCGCGGCTTCCCCGGCGGCTTCGCGGGCTGCGTGCGCCGCGATTTTCTCCACCACGCGCTCGCCGATGCGCAGCGAGCCGCGCTCGGCGGGCTCGGCGGGCGGGTCGAGGTACGACGGCCCGTCGACGCGCGAATGCCCCATCAGCGGCGCCGGCCGCGCGACGAGAACAGTTCGCTCAGGTCCAGATCGCCGTCGAAGTACCGCCCGGCCAAGAAGCCCACCGCGCCCAAGGCGGCGACCAGGAGGAACGCCCCGAAGCCGCCGATCGCGGCGGCCAAACCGAGGGCCATGCCGACCAGCAGGCCTACGACCGGTGTGCTCATGACTACCTATCTCCCTCGCGGTACCGGCAAGACATATTCAGACACCCTTGCACGACGGTGTCACCGTCATATCGCATGTCGCCCGCGCGTCCGGTCACCGAACACGCGGATTCTGCTTGCGCCGGTAGCGGTCCACGATGGACCGCCAGACCTGCGACGGCAACGATCCGCGCCGGTAGGCGGTCACTTCGGACACCGGTGGCGGTCCGGTCCGGCGCCGGCCGGGCCCCTGCTCCCCGTCGGAAAGCAGGGCCCGGTACCGGTCGAGGCCGGCCACGAACTCGTCCGGGTCGCCACCCCGGTCCGGGTGCCGGGCTTTGACGAACTCCCGGTATTCGCGCAACAGTTCGCGGCGCACCCGGTCGTCCGGGTCGCCGTGAGCCGTGTCGACGGGATCAATCGTCATCGCCGGGCCCCGTCCTGGGTCGTGGTGCTACTGCAGCTGGCGCTCGTTGTCGTCTTCGTAGGAAATGTGGATGTCGTCGACGGCGATGTTCACCTCGACGACCTCCAGGGCCGTCATGCGCTCCACCGACGTGATGACGTTCTCCCGCACCGCCGCGGCGAGTTCCGCGATCGGGACACCGTATTCGACGACGATGGCGAGATCCACGGCACACTGCTTCTCGCCGACCTCGACATTGACGCCCTGCGCGACGTTGGGCTTGCCGCCCGGGACCCGCTGGCGCACGGCGGCGAAGGCACGTGCGGCACCACTGCCGAGCGCGTACACGCCCGAGATGTCACGCGCCGCGATACCGGCGATCTTGGCGACGACACCGTCGGCGATGGAGGTCCGGCCTCGGTCGGACTGCAGCCGCACCACCTCGGTCGACCGCCCCTGTCCCGGAATGCGTTCTGCCCCCTCTTGCTCCACAGCCTGCGAACCGGCCTTCTGCGTCGACGTGTCCGCCACTGACGCACTTCCCTTCGCCATAGGATTTTCCCCCAGGTGTCCGATCCACCCATGCCCGATGAGCGGGTCGTGACACCTGTACCAAGGTTATGAGCACTTCCCTGTCGCGACCGGGATCGAACCCGCCTTGTCGCCCGGAGCGCAAAAGGCGGACTCGAATGAACACACGCGACGACGAGACCGTACCCCCGGGGAGTGAACTCCCGCCGACACTTCCCACCGCGGCGGAACTCCTCGCGGCAACGGGCGGACCAAGCCGCGTCACCCGGCCGAAAGACGCGGCCGGCAAAGGCGCTGCGCGGAGCCGTGGCGGGCGCAAGCCCGCGAGCGCGGCAGAGCCCGCCACGGCGGCGCCCGCGTCGGCGGCGGAGCCGGGCGCGAAGTCGGCCGAACGGCCCACCGCCGCCCCCCGGCACCGGCTCACCGAAGCCGTCGAAGCCCTCGGCCTGACCGAATCCCCGCAGGCGGCAGCCCTGCGGGCCGCCGCGGACGCGGAACCGGGCGTCCGCAGCCGCAGTTGCCTCATCCGCGAGGGTGACGACGGCAAAACCACGGTGATGATGTCCATCGCGGTCTCCTACGGCCACGTCCTCCCGGAAACCGCCGAACGGGTACGCGCCCGGGTGAAGAAGGCCGTCCCGAAAATCCTGAAGCTGCGCATTCGGGATGTCCGCATCGACGTACGCATCGTCTGGCTGGACGAGCCGGGCGCGGGAGAGGCCGGGTAGCCGCCGATCGCCGACGGAGACCGACGGCGGCGCCGACCTACTGCCCCTCGGCGACACCGGGGCGGGCAGCACGACCGTCCCCGCGGTGCTCGTCGGTCCTCAGCCCGCCAGCGCCGCCTCGGCCTCACCTGCGTCCTCGGTCGTCCCGACCGGGTGCGGTGCGGGAGCGCTCGGCGCGGGGGCGGCCGGGTCGCGGAATTGGCGGTGGTACAGGTCGGCGTAGGTGCCGCCGCGGGCGAGGAGGTCCTCGTGGCGGCCGCGTTCGACGATGCGGCCGCCGTCCACCACCAGGATCTGGTCGGCGTCCCGCACGGTCGACAGGCGGTGCGCGATGACCAGCGCCGTCCGGCCCCGCAGGGCGTTCGCCAGCGCGGCCTGCACCGCGGCCTCCGACTCGGAGTCGAGGTGTGCGGTGGCCTCGTCCAGCACCACCACGCTCGGCGCCTTCAGCAGCAGCCGGGCGATCGCCAGCCGCTGCTTCTCGCCTCCGGACAGCCGGTGGCCGCGCTCGCCCACCACCGTGTCGAGCCCGTCCGGCAGCCCCGCGACCAGGTCGCCGATGTTCGCCGCGCGCAGCGCCGCCCACAGGTCGTCGTCGGCCGCGCCGGGCCGCGCGTACAGCAGGTTGCCGCGGATCGTGTCGTGGAACATGTGCGAGTCCTGCGTGACCACGCCGACCGTGTCGCGCAGCGACGCCAGGGTGACGTCGCGGACGTCGTGCCCGCCGATCCGCACCGCGCCGCCGGTCGCGTCGTACAGGCGTCCCAGCAGGCTGGTGATCGTCGTCTTGCCCGCTCCCGACGGCCCGACCAGGGCGATCATCTGCCCCGGTTCGGCGGTGAACGACACGTCGTGCAGGACCTCGCCGCTGCGCGCCCGGTCCAGGACCGCGACCGATTCCAGCGACGCGAGGGAGACCTCGTCGGCGGTCGGGTAGCGGAACGCGACGTGGTCGAACTCGACACGGGCGGCGTCGGCGGGGAGCGTCCCGGCGTCCGGCTTGTCGGCGACCATCGGCACCAGGTCGAGCACCTCGAAGACGCGTTCGAAGCTGACCAGGGCGGTCATCACGTCGACGCGGACGTTGGCGAGCGCGGTGAGCGGCCCGTACAGGCGGCCGAGCAGCACGGTCAGCGCGACCAGGGTGCCGACGGTCAGCTTGCCGTCGACGGCCAGATGCCCGCCGATCAGGTACACGAGCGCGGTCGCGAGCGCGGCGACGAGGGTGAGTGCGGTGGCGAAGACCCGGTTGACCAGCGCGATCCGCACCCCGATGTCGCGGACCCGGCCGACCTTGGCGGCGAACAGGGCGTCCTCCTCCTCGGGCCGCCCGAAGATCTTGGCGAGCATCGCGCCGGAGACGTTGAAGCGCTCGGTCATGACGGCGGACATGTCCGCGTTGAGCTGCATCTGCTCGCGGGTGAGGGCCTGGAGGCGGCGGCCGATCCACTTCGCCGGGAGGATGAACAGCGGCAGCAGTACCAGCGAGATCAGGGTGATCTGCCAGGCGAGATAGAACATCGTCCCGGCGACCAGCACGAGGCTGACCAGGTTGGAGACGGTGCCGGCGAGCGTCGAGGTGAAGGCGCGCTGCGCGGCGAGGACGTCGTTGTTGAGGCGGGAGATGAGCGCGCCGGTCTGCGTGCGGGTGAAGAACGCGATGGGCATGCGCTGGACGTGCGCGAAGACCTGCGTGCGGAGGGCGTAGATCGATCCCTCGCCGATCTGCGCGGAGTACCAGCGCTCCACGAGCCCGACGCCCGCGGCCACCACGGCCAGCCCGGCGACCACCAGCGCGAGGGTGGTGACCAGTCCGGGGTTGTGCCCGAGCACGCCGTCGTCGACGATCCGCTGGGCGAGCAGCGGGGGCACCACGGTCAGCACCGCGTCGACGACGACCAGCGCGAGGTAGGCGGAGATCTGCCCGGCGAAGGGGCGGGCGAACGCGCCGACCCGGCGCACCGTCCCGGGCGCAAGCTTCTGCTTGGCCACCGAACCGTCACGCGAGAACGAACGCGGGGATACCCCCAGAGAGCCACCGGGCAGCATGCGTGGTCATTACCTTTCGCCGGGTCACGGGAATCCGCCGAACCGGACCCGACCCCGCGCCCGCCCGACCACCGTCCGAACCTGACACCAGGTCAGCCCCACCACGGCATGCAGCCCAACACCGCCACCCCCGAAATCCTTCCGCGCCGACGGACGCGGGCCCGGGGCTGACCGGTGAAGCGAGCGCGGGTCCGCGGCGGACGCGACACGGCGCGGGGGTCGGCCTGGCCGGAGCGCCGAGGCAGGTGCACGACACGAGCGCGAGGAATGCCGCGCAGCGCGAGCGGCGCGGGTCGACGCCGCGCCTCGGCCCCGCTCGCCGCGTCGGGCACCGCGCACCGGGACTGCGGCGACGGCCCGCGGCACCCATCGCGGTCCGACCCCGTCGCGACTCCCCTTCGCCCCTACTCCCCCGCCCCCAGCAAGTCCTTCAACCTCCGCGTCTGGGCCTCTCGTTCGGCCGCGCGCTGTTCGTCGTAGGAGCGGGTGGTGGCGCCCGCCAGGAGTGCCTTCGTTTCGACGACCGCGTTGCGGGGGGCCGCCGTCAGCGCGTTCGCCAGCGCCAAGGCGGCGGTGTCGAGGTCGGCGCGGGGGACGACGCTCGTGGCGATGCCCAGCGCGGCGGCCTCGGCGGCGCCGATCCGGCGGCCGGTGAGGCAGATCTCCAGCGCCCGGGCGTGGCCGACCAGGTCGACGAGCGGCTTGGTGCCGGCCAGGTCCGGCACCAGCCCGAGCTGGGTTTCCAGCATGGCGAACTGCACGTCGTCCGCGCACACCCGCAGGTCGCAGGCGAGCGCGAGCTGGAACCCGGCCCCCACCGCGTGGCCCTGCACCGCCGCGATGGAGACCAGGTCCGGGCGGCGCCACCACGTGAACGCCTCCTGGAACACGGCGATGGCCGCGTCCACGTCGGCGTCGTCGCGCTCCGCCAGGTCGGTGAGCGCGGGCTCGCCGGGCACTCCTCCGCCGCCGGGGAACAGGCGGCGGTCGAGTCCCGCCGAGAACGAGGTGCCCTCGGCCCGGAGCAGCACCACGCGGACGTCGCCGGGCAACGAGCGCCCGATCCCGGCAAGATCCCGCCACGTCGCGGGCGTCTGCGCGTTGCGCCGGTCCGGATTGTCCAGGGTCACCACAGCGAGTTGCCCCGTCGTTTCCAGACGGACGTACTCCGACATGCTCTGCCTCCACACGTGTGGTGCCTGGTCCGGGCCGGGGGAGGCGGTCCGGGGGCGCCGGTCCGGCCACCCGTCCACAACCGTACGAGGTCGGGCAGCGGCACCTGCGAGGCGGGTACCGACTGGTAACTTACGAGCCGTCGGCCGTGCTGTGCGGTACGGGAATCCCGTACCGCGACACAACAGAACGCCGGGCCGTACCACCGTCGTCGGGCGTACGGCTAGGCGCCGGAACGGGAAGACCGCGCGGAAGTGCAGGTACGCGCGGTCCGGTGCTATGTGGTGCGATGTTGTGCGGTGCGATGGTGCGGTGCGGTCTCGTGCCGGGGTGCCGTGGTGCTGTGGCGCCGATCGGCCCGGGCGGTGCGGGGGTTCGGACGGGTCAGGAAGACGCCGTCCTGGCCTTGCCGCGCGTGGCCCCGCCCCTTCCGCGCAGTGCCACCCCGGATTCGCTCAGCATCCGGTGCACGAAGCCGTAGGAACGGCCCGTCTCCTCCGCGAGTGCGCGGATGCTGGCGCCCGAGTCGTACTTTTTCTTCAGGTCCGCCGCGAGCTTTTCGCGCGCGGCGCCGGTCACCCGGCTGCCCTTCTTCAGAGTCTCGGCCACACGTGCCTCCTCATGGGAAGTGCGCTCTGGGTTCCCATGATCACCCCTGGGACGCGGCAAGGCCAGCGATTCCGCACAGCCCGTCGACCCGGACGGAGCCGCTGTTCAGGCGGTTGGCGGCCAAGATCCACGGTCCGGAACCCCCGCTTCCGCGGGGAATTCCTTGACCGTGTCCGCTGTTACACGGCAAAGCCGCTGGTCACCTATATGGTTCGCGACCTTGCGCAGCGTGGTTGATCGGGCGGTTGGGCGTGCCCGGCGATCAAGCGGAACCCGTGCTTCCCTTTGTGAGAATTTGGTGTGGGAATCCCGGCGCGCGTCAGGCCAGGGCGACGAGATCCGCGTAATCCGCGTTCCACAGGTCCTCGACGCCGTCCGGCAGCAGGATGATCCGCTCCGGCTGCAGCGCCTCGACCGCGCCCTCGTCGTGGGTGACGAGCACGACGGCGCCTTCGTAGGACCGCAGCGCGCCCAGCACCTCTTCGCGGCTCGCCGGGTCGAGGTTGTTGGTCGGCTCGTCGAGCAGCAGGACGTTGGCCGCCGACACCACGAGGGTGGCGAGCGCGAGGCGGGTCTTCTCGCCGCCGGACAGCACGGCCGCGGGCTTGTCGACGTCGTCGCCGGAGAACAGGAACGAGCCGAGCACCTTGCGGACTTCGACGAGGTCCATGTCCGGCGCCGACGAACGCATGTTCTCCAGCACGGTGCGCTCCGGGTCGAGCGTCTCGTGCTCCTGCGCGTAGTAGCCGAGCTTGAGGCCGTGGCCCGGCTCGACGCGGCCGGTGTCGGGCGTCTCGACGCCGGCGAGCAGCCGCAGCAGCGTGGTCTTGCCGGCGCCGTTGAGGCCGAGGATGACGACGCGCGAGCCCTTGTCGATGGCCAGGTCGACGTCGGTGAAGATCTCCAGCGACCCGTACGACTTGGACAGCTCCTGCGCCATCAGCGGCGTCTTGCCGCACGGCGCGGGCTGCGGGAAGCGCAGCTTGGCGACCTTGTCGGACTTGCGCACGGCCTCCAGGCCGGACAGCAGCTTCTCGGCGCGGCGCGCCATGTTCTGCGCGGCGACGGTCTTGGTGGCCTTCGCGCGCATCTTGTCGGCCTGCGACATGAGCGTCGCGGCCTTCTTCTCGGCGTTGTCGCGCTCGCGCTTGCGGCGGCGCTCGTCGGTCTCGCGCTGCTGGAGGTAGGCCTTCCAGCCGACGTTGTAGACGTCGATGGCGGTGCGGTTCGCATCCAGGTGGAAGACCTTGTTGACGCACGCCTCGACGAGGTTCACGTCGTGGCTGATGACGATGAAGCCGCCCTTGTACGTCTTGAGGAAGTCGCGCAACCACACGATCGAGTCGGCGTCGAGGTGGTTCGTCGGCTCGTCGAGGAGCAGCGTGTCGGCGTCCGAGAACAGGATGCGGGCGAGTTCCACGCGGCGGCGCTGGCCGCCGGACAGGGTGCGCAGCGGCTGGGCGAGGATCCGGTCGGGCAGGCCGAGGCTGGCCGCGATGGTCGCGGCTTCCGCCTCGGCGGCGTAGCCGCCCTTGGTGAGGAACTCGGTCTCCAGCCGCGCGTAGCGGCGCATCGCCTTGTCGCGGGCTTCGCCGGTGGCGGACGACATGGTCTGCTCGGCGGCGCGCATGCCGCTGATCGCGGCGTCGAGGCCGCGCGCGGACAGGATGCGGTCGGTGGCCAGCACCTCGAGGTCGCCGGTGCGCGGGTCCTGCGGCAGGTAGCCGACCTCGCCGGAGCGGGTGATCGTGCCGCCGGCCGGCTGGGTCTCCCCGGCGAGGGTCTTGGTGAGGGTGGTCTTGCCGGCGCCGTTGCGCCCGACAAGGCCGATGCGGTCGCCGGCGGCGACCCGGAAGCTGGCGGATTCGATGAGGATGCGGGCGCCCGCGCGCAGTTCGACGCCGGTGGCAGTGATCATCTGGGGGTCGTGACTCCTGGTTGGGCCGAGTGCTGGTCGGCATCCGGGGGGTGGGGGCGGTGGGAAGGCGGCTGGCCTATCCCCGTGGGCACACCCCGCGGTCACGCAGGGGATTGGAAGTCTCGACCATACGCAGCAGTCTAACGGGAGCGTGTCGTCGCCTATTCCCGCGTACCGCGGCGCGAGATGATCACCCGAGTTGCGCCTTTGCGGCGCTTTTTCCAGATTCTCCGGAATTTCCGCATCACGGCTCTTCGGCGGGTGGTCGGCCATGCAGTTCAACGACGACGAGAACCTCGACACCTCGCAGATCGAGGACGGCCGCGGCGCGCGCGGCCAAGGCGGGCGGGGCGGGAGCGTGCTCGGCGGTCTCGGCGGGCCCGGCCTGAAGATCGGCGGCGGCGCGGGGATCCTCGTGCTGGTCGTGGCGCTGATCTTCGGCATCAGCCCGGACCATCTGGGGCTGACCTTCGGCGGCGGCTCGTCGGGCGGCGCGCCCGCCGACAACCGGGCGCTCGCCGACTCGTGCAAGTCCGGGCGGGACGCGAACGCCCGCGACGACTGCCGGATCGTCGCGGTGGTCAACAGTGCCCAGGCGTACTGGCCGACGGCGCTCGCGGCCCGCAACTCCCGCTACACGAATGCCCCGACGCGGTTCTTCACGGGCTCCGTGACCACCGCGTGCGGCGGCGCGACGTCGGCGGTGGGGCCGTTCTACTGCCCGGCCGACAAGAAGGTCTACATCGATCTCGGCTTCTTCTCCGACCTGCGCACCAAGTTCGGCGCCCAGGGCGGCCCGTTCGCGGAGGCGTACGTCATCGCGCACGAGTACGGCCACCACATCCAGAACCTCACCGGCCAGATGGCCAGGGTCGGCAACGACCGGCAGGGCCCGCAGAGCGGTGCGGTGCGGCTCGAACTCCAGGCCGACTGCTACGCCGGCGTGTGGGCGAGGAACGCTACGCGCACGCCCGCGAACGGCGGGCAGCCGCTGATCACGCAGCTGACCGACCGGGACGTCGCCGACGGCCTCGACGCGGCCGCGGCCGTCGGCGACGACCGGATCCAGCAGGAGTTCCAGGGCCGGGTGAACCCCGAGTCGTGGACGCACGGTTCCGCCGCGCAGCGGCAGCAGTGGTTCACCACCGGCTACCGCAGCGGGGACATGGCGGCCTGCGACACGTTCTCCGGACGGATCTGACGCGACGATCCGACGGCGCACGGACGGCCGGCCGGGTGATCCGGGTCACCGCCCGGTCATAACGGGGCGACGGCGACGTCGCACCACACCTCCTTGCCGCCCGGCACCACCCGCGAGCCCCACGCCTCGGCGAGGGTCTCCACCAGGAAAAGCCCCCGCCCGTGCTCCTCGGCCGCGGACACCGGGGTGCGCGGGCGCGGCAGCACCGGGCCCGCGTCGGTGACCGCGATGCGCAGCGCCCGGTCCGCGCGCCGGAGTTCGAGCGTCACGGTGCCCGAGTGCGGCGAGTGCAGCACCGCGTTGGTGACGAGTTCGGAGACGAGCAGCTCCAACGTGTCGAGCGGATCCGCCCCGACGGAGCCGCGGACGCAGCCGCGCAGCGCGTGCCGGGCGCGCGGCACCGCGTCCACCGAGGCGGGCAGGTGCAGGCGCAGCACGACGTCGGGCGACGTACGGCCCCCCGGCACAATCCCGCCGCCGACTCCGGAGGTCGGCGGCGGTGGGGTGGCCGCGGTCGCCGCGGCGAGGCCGGGCTGCTGCTGGACAGGTATGTGCGCGGCGGGACCGGCCGCGCCGTTCGGCGTTTCGGTGTGCGGGTCGGTCGGCAGGTCGACCCGGTGATGCGCGGGGACCGGAACAGGGCCGTGGATCGGTGACGTCGGTGTTGCCGGTGATACCGGTGATGCGGACCTGGACTCCCCGTGCTGCCGCAGTGGTGCGGTCTCGCCCACAACTCCCCCTGAGTCGCCGGATGGTGCGCTGGTCGTGCGGCCGGCAGCGCCGCCCGGCCCGGGTCGGTGGACCCGGATCGCCCGCGCCGGCACGTGTCGGCGGTTTTGTCGACGCGGTGTCGGCGACGATGCCCCTGATAGTGAGATCGACTTGCGGGACGCCGTCGAAACCTGGTTGGCCGGACAAGACCCGGAACGGGGTGCCGCGGCAGGGGCGTACGGCAGCGTCGGGGGGCCGGGGGTGTGCGCCCGGCGCGTTGCGGGAGCGCGGGCGCGTACCGTGGTCGGGTGGGCACGCGTACGGCGGAAGGCGGACCGTGATGTTCGGCGGCATGGGCCTGTTCGAGGAACTCTTCAGCCCGGGTGCCAAGCACCGGGACGACGAGCGGAACCGCCTGACCGTGGCCCGCGACGACGACCAGGAGAACGGCGGCCCCGGGCCGATCGACTTCAAGCGCGGCGTCGTGGTGATACGGGTACCGGCCAAGCCGTCCGCCGCGGCGGACTCCGCGGACGCGGCGGCCGACCCGGACGGCGGCGAAGCCGGGGAGGATGCCGGGGATTCCGCCGGAACGATCACCGGCGGGAGCGGTCCCCCGGGGGTGTGACCAGCGCAACCGCGGCCGGGTCGGGACGCGTACAGACAGCCGGGCGAGGGGCCCGCACGGGAACCAACCGGGGGGCCGCGACGTCCCGCATCCCGGGTGGGGCGTACCGTGCCACCGCCCTGTGCCGATCGCCCGGCGGGCGCTACCGTCGGCACCACAAGGGGCAGAACAGCGGCGAGAGTAGCGTCCGCGACACGGAGGAACCGCATGCAGCCACGGCTCGAGGCGACCTTGGCCGACTTCGTCCCGGCCTTGCGCTTCCTATCGCCCGACCGCGTGAACCGGCATCTCGGCCACCCGGATCTGCCGCCCGCGTGGTGGACCAGCGTGCCCGTGTCCCGTGCCGTCGACGCGATCGGCGCCGCCGAACTGCCGACCCGCCTCGCCGACCTGTCCTATGCGGAACTGCGCCACATGCGGCTCGGCGACCTCCTGCCGGCCGCATGGGTCGCGCGCAACGAGTTCAAGCTGTCCCAGTGGCCGGACGGCGCCCGCACCGACGTGCTGGTGCGCACCCCGGACTGGGCGGACCTGCTGACCGCCACCGTGCAGGAGATCGGCGACTGGACGCAGATCGGCACGTCCACGGTGCGCCCGGTGATCACCCAGCTCTTCGCCGAGGTGCTCGGGCTGCTGCCCGCCGACGAGCGCACCGGAGTGGGGATCCCGGCGGTGCGGACGGAGGACGCCGCCCCGGCACGCGAGAACGCGCGACCGGACGCGCGGGATGAGGCGCCCGCGGCCTTCGCGGCCGAGGCCGCCCCCGACGACGCGGCACACGAGGCCGCGGACGACGAGGACGCCCCGAAGAAGCCGCGCGGCGTGCGGATGGGCAAGCGCGGCGGGGCGCCGGTCGTGGACTTCCTCGTCGACGGCCCGGACCCGTCGGCGCATGCCGACGCGGACACCGAGGACACCGACGAGGGGGCCGCGGACGACGATTCCGGTCTCGAACCGGTCAGCGACCTGCTCGATGCGATCGAAGACGAACTCCGTCCGGTGACCATGCCTCCGCCGCCGACCGGCGACCTGGCCGCGGTGGTGCGCTGGCTCGCCGAAGAGGCCCCCGACGTGCCGCTGATGTCGGAACTGGCGCGCGTCACGCTCGAGACCACCGCGGTCGTCGGTGCGGACTCGGCGCCGCCGGAGGTCCGCGCCGCGCTCCAGGTGCTGATGGGCCTGGTGCCCGAAACGCTGCTGCCGGAGGGGCTGGACTTCTCCGACGACGCGCTGGAGGTGCCCGGGACGGATCTCGAAGATCCGTACGACGCCCCGGAGATGACGGTCATGCTGAGCGCGGCGGCACGTCCCGCGGTGCGGCCCGACCGGGAGGCCGACGACAAGGCCGGCAGCACTTCCGACGCCGCTTCCGACCGCGCTTCGGACCGTGCTTCGGACCGCGCCCGCGACGGCGGTCCGGTCGACGATGTGCCCGGCCCGCAGGACGAGGCCGCGTCCGCAACGCCGTTCCTCGGTGCCGACGACATGACCGTGTTCGCGATGCCGGCCGCCCGGCCGGTCCCCCCGCTTCCGGTCGACGAGGACGACGCGGACGACGAGGACGGGAACGAGGATCCGGCCGCGTGGTCGCCGTCGTCCGACGCTCCCGCGTCCGACGACGCTGCCGCGCAGGCCCCGGCGCCCGCCGCGGAAGCGGACGAGGACGCCGTCCCCGACCCCGTGGACGCGTTCGGCGAGGTGCCGCCCGTCACCCGCGAGGACATGCCCGCCATGCCGCGGCGCGCCCCGGAACCGGCGCCCGCCGACCCGGACGTCGAGGCAGTCGACGCGTTCGGCGAGGTGCCGCCGATGACGCGCGACGACGTACCGATCCTCGGCAAGTCCCGCGTTCCGGCGGCCGCCGCCGAGCCGACCGTGTTCGTGCCCGCCGCCAACGCCGCGGAGGCGCCGGAGTCCTCGGTCCCCGAGGCCGCGCTGCCGACCGCGCCCGTGGCGCGTCCGAAGCTCCGCAAGCGGAAGCCGACCCCGACGGTCGAGGAGGCGGAGGCCGCGGCCGCCGCGGCCGACTCGGCGTCCTACCCGCCGCGGCCCAGTGCCCCGCCGCCGATCCCGCCGATGCCGTCCACGCCGCCGCCCGGCTCCGTGTCGCCGCACGCGGTGCCGCCCCACTCGGTACCGGCGGAGTCCGTGCCGGTCGACGAGGCCGAGACGGTGGACGCCGACCCGGACGACACGAGCGTGCCCGCGCCCGGCAACATCGTCATGGTGCTGGCCGCGTGGTTCGCGGGCCGCGAGCCGCGCTGGCGCACCCTCGCCCGGGACCGCATGTTCACCGATTCGCCGCGCGACCTGGATTCGCTGGCCGCCGAGTTCGGCAAGAGCCCGGCCGAGGTCGAGGCCCTGGAGACCGCGCTGCGGCGGCACCTGGAGGGGCAGCTCGCGCAGCCGGGCGGCGGCAAGGTCCGCGCGCACCTGCGGCAGGTGCAGGACGACTTGGGCCCGGTGGCGACCGTCGCGGAACTCCGCGACGCGGACAGCCGGCACACCGCGACGGTGCCCGGGCTGAACGTCCAGCTGTGGCAGGTCGTGCGGGGTCTGCTCGACCTGCACACCACCGCGGACGGCTGGGTGGTGGCCGGGGCGCCGGGCGAACTCGCGTCGCGTACCTCGGAGATCGTCGGCGGAGCGTGCGAACGCGCCGGGGCGGCCGGGGTGCCGCTGAGCCAGGTCGACGCGCAGCTGCGCGGACTCGGCATCCGCTCGAAGGTGCAGGAACCGTGGATCGCCCGGCTGGACGGCTTCCGGGTCGCCGACGGGGTGGTGCGGCTCTGGCATCCCGCCGAAGCGGCTCCGGCGGCGTCTTCCACGCCCGAACCGGGGTACGACCCGGATGCCGAGGCGACGGTCGAGGTGCCCTCGGCCGCCGAGCCGCCGGCCGCGGCGCACGACGCGTCGCCCGCCGACTCCGCCCGCTGCTTCCGGGACGAACGCGGCCTGTGGTGGTACCGCGTCGACGTCGACACGGCGCTGCTGGACGGCGAGCACCTGCCGCTGCCCGCCGCGTTCGTGACCGCGCTGGGACTGCGGCCGGGCGGCAGCGTCCGCCTGCACCACGCGGCGGGTCCGGCGGCGCTGCGCTGGGAGGACCACCCGTACTGCGTGTCCCTGCGCACCGTCCTGACGGGCATCGGCGCGGAAGCCGGCGACATGGTGTTCATCGGCTCGGTCAGCCAGGGCCGCCTGGAGACCCGCCTCCTCGACGGCGACGGCAAGCTCCGCCTCCCCCGCTGGGCCCGCGCCCTCCGCCACACCGGCGTCGACCCGGTCCCCGACCAGGTCAACCTGCCCGCCCTGCTCGGCGCCCGCCTGGGACTCCCCGAAGGCTGCGACCTGAAGGACGTCCTGAAGCGCCTCCAGGAACGCGGCGACACCGACGTCCTGGAACTCCTGGGCGTAGCCCCGTCCCACTGACGGCGAACGCGGGCGAAGGCCCGGCAGCCACCCGGTCACGGGTCGGCCGCCGGGCCTTCGCCCGCTTCTCCCCCACCCCGCGTGCCGGATAGTTGTATGAGTCAGGCAAAATTCCGCACCGAGACCGCGCCACCCCCCGGGAGGGGCGCAGGAAAGGGGCGACATGGCCGAGCGAGTTCCGCTGCCCGTGCACCGGCGCATGCTGACGTTCGACGCGTTCGAGGAAGGCGACGGCATCCTCGTCACCGCGGCGCTGCGGGACGAGCGGCCGTGGCAGACCGACGCGCGGGCCGTGCTGCACCACATGCAGCTCGACGTACGGGTCCGCAAGGCCGACATGGTGATCGTCGGTGCCACGGCCGACATGCTGAGCTTCCCGCACGTGGAATGCCCGCTGATCGCGCCGAAGTTCGAGGAGCTGGTCGGTCTGCGGATCGGCTCCGGGTTCAACACCAAGCTGCAGGAGAAGTTCCGCGGCGTGTCCGGCTGCTCGCACCTGTTCGAGCTGTCGCGGGCGCTGGGCTCCGCGGTGTTCCAGAGCATGATGTCGAGCAACATGCGGGCGCGGCTGGCGGAGTTCCCCGAGCCCGCCGATCCGCCGGTGATGCCCACGCGCGAGCAGGTCTCGCGGATGGTCGCGCCGATCCGCAACACGTGCCACATCTGGTCCGACGGCGGCGTCGCGGAGTCGAAGATCCTGCACGGGGTGGACTTGAACCATGGCCCGTACCCGGTCCCCGCCCTGGACGCCGGCTCGGCCTGACGCCCCGCACCCGGCAGACGAGCCCGCGAAATCGGCGGCGCCCCGGCGGGTCCGAGGGAACCAGTCTCGGACCCGCCAGGGCGCCTACGGGACGGCTCGGGCCGGTGAGCCGCCCCGGGTCAGAGCGCGGGCCGCCGCCCGGCGGTGTAGGCCCACGGACGCACCGCTTCCAGCGCGGCGCCCACCCGGAACACCATCTCGTCGTCGTACGTCTTGCCGACGATCTGCACGCCCGTCGGCACGCCGTTCGACGCGAAGCCCGACGGCACCGCGAGCACCGGCACGCGGCTGCAGATGTTGAACGGCAGCGTCAGCGCCATGTCCAGGTACCAGTCGAGTTCCACCCCGTCGACGACGACCTTGGTCTCGGTGTAGTCGTCGTCCGCGCGCAGCGCCGGAATCGCCGTGGTCGGGCAGATCATCGCGTCGAAGCGCTCCAGCAGCGCGCCGAGTTCCGCGTAGATCCTGGCCTCGATGTGCAGGCCGTCCAGGAAGCTGAGGTCGCCGCCGGTGGTCTTCTCGACGAACGTGCGGATGTAGTTGTTGACCAGGTCGGGCGACTCCTCGACGGCCTTTGCGGCGTCCGGGCCCATGATGCCGCCGAAGTGCGCGAGGGCGGCCTGGCGGATCATGTCGAGCGTCCAGCCGATCTCGACCTCTTCGACGATCGCGCCCGCGCCGCGCAGCGCGTCCGCGACGGCGCGCGTGTTCGCCTCGACCTCGGGGTCGAGCGGGTAGCCGCCGAGGTTGACGCAGAGCGCGATGCGCAGGCCTTCGGCGCCCGCGGCGCCCTGGAAGGTCTCCGGCAGGTAGAGCTTCGGGCGGAGCGACACGACGTCGCCCGGCCACGGGCCGGCGATGGTGTTCTCCAGGAGCGCGCAGTCGGCGACCGTGCGGGCCATCGGGCCGTCGTGGCAGAAGTGGTCGAGGTTCCACGGCGCGATGGCCGGCACGCGGCCGTACGGCGGCTTGAAGCCGACGATGCCGTTGAACGACGACGGGATGCGGATCGAGCCGCCGATGTCGGATCCGGTGGCCAGCGGCGCGTAGCCGGCCGCCAGTGCGGCGCCCGAGCCGCCGGACGAGCCGCCGCAGGAGTACTCCGGGTTCCACGGGTTGCGCGTGATGCCCCACAGCTTGGACTGGGTGAACGCGGCGGCGCAGAACTCCGGCGTGGTGGTGCGGATGTGGATGATGCCGCCCGCCTCGGCCACCCGCTGCAGCACCGGGTGGGTGAAGTCGGCGATCTCGTCCTTCAGCAGCAGCGAGCCGTCGGTGATCGAGCGGCCTTCCATCGGCTGCTCTTCCTTCGCCGCGACCGGGAGGCCCTCCAGCGGGCGCAGTTCGCCGCCGCCCTTGCCGAGGTAGCGCTGCTCGGACTCGCGGGCCGCGGCGTAGGCCTCGTCTTCGAGGCGCTCGGTGACCGCGTTGACGACCGGCTCGGCCTCGCGGGTCCGGTCCAGGAGGGCGGTCAGAAGTTCGACGGGGGACAGCTCGCGGCTGCGGAACGCGGCCAGGGCGTCGGTGGCCGAGAGGTACGCAAGCTCGGCCGACACGGCAGAGGACACGGTGACTCCTTGCGGGACAGGGGCAGGGTGAAGAGCCCTGGGTGGTGCGCTGCGGGCCGCGGCGCGGACTCCGTCAAGGGCCAGCCTGACTCTGCGCATCACTGTTGTCAACGGTGTTGATGAAAGCAAATGAAGAAGGGTGGTGTCCACTTGGGGACACCACCCTCCTGCATCTTCCGAACTCTTCCGAACCGTTCCGAGCCCGGCGGCCGCGGCGCGGCTGCCGCCGGGCCGACCCCGGCCGCTAAGGCGACGCGATCCGGTTCAGCCCCGGCGGCAGCTGCGCCGCGGCCGCCCGGTCGAGCAGCCACAGCGTGTTGCGCCGGCCGTACGCGCCCGCCGCCGGGACCTGCACGGCACCGCCGCCGCCCAGCCCCAGCCGCACCGCGCCGGCCTTGTCCGCCCCGGCCGCGAGCAGCCACACGTCCCGGGCGGTGCGGATCGCCGGGAACGTCAGCGTCACCCGGGTCGGCGGCGGCTTCGGAGCGCCGCGCACCCCGACCACCGTCCGCTCCGCCTCGTACACCGCGGGCAGCTCCGGGAACAGCGACGCCACGTGCGTGTCCGGGCCGACGCCGAACATCGCCACGTCGAACGACGGCACGTCCACCCCGCCGCGCTCGCCCGGTGTCTCGGCGCGCGCCGCCCGGGCCAGCTCCTCGGCGTACCGGGCGGCCGCGGCCTCCGGGTCGTTGCCGTCCGGGCCGTCGGACGCCGGCATCGGGTGCACGAACGCCGGGTTCAACGGCAGCTTGTCCAGCAGTTCGGCCCGCGCCTGCGTCTCGTTGCGCTCCGGGTCCCCGCTCGGCACGAACCGCTCGTCGCCCCACCACACGTGCACATGCGCCCAGTCGACCGCGTCCCGCGCCGGGGACTCGGCCAGCTCCCGCATGAGCGCGTTGCCGTTGCGCCCGCCGGTCAGCACGACGTGCGCCACCCCGCGGGCCACCTGCGCGTCCACCAGCCGGGTGATCAGCCGGGCAGCCGCGGCCTGGGCCAGCAGGGTGCCGTCCGCGTGCACGATCACCGCGGGCGGCGCGGTCACGACGAGCCTCCGGTGCGCTTGCGCACGGTGCCGGACGACCGCGGCTTCGCGGTCTTCTTCGCCGCCGAGCCCGCCGAACCGGACGAGCCGGACGAGCCGCCGGAGCCGCGCGCCGGGGTGCGCTTGGCGGGCGCCTTCTTCGCCGTCTCCTTCTTGGCGTGCGGCTGCTCGGCCTCGTCGGCCGACGCGCGGTGCGCCGCCGCGATGGCCCTCTCGCCGGCGTCCGCCGCCGCGTCGGACACCATGTCCGCCGAGTCCGCCATCGTCGACGCGCCCGGTGCGGCGATGACCGCGATGGTCTCCGCCTCCTGCGCGTGCGCGGCGGTCGCCGCCGGGGACGCCACCACCGAGCCGCCCGCCGCCTTGGCCTCGGCCGCCGCGTGCGCGAGCGTCGTCGCGTACACGTCGTCCGGGTCGAGGCGGCGCAGCTCCTCGGCGATCAGCTCGGCCGCGTCGCGCCGCTTGAGCGCGACGTGCCGGTCCGGCTGGCCCGGCGTGGTCAGCGTGGCCAGCACGCCGTCCGGCCGGGTCACCGCGATCTCGCCGCTGCCCGTGACGAGCCGCGTCGCGGTGATGCCCGGGCCCGCGGTCACCACGCGCTCGACGGGGACGCCGAGCCGGTCGGACAGCCACAGCGCGAGGAGTTCCGCGCTCGGGTTGCCCGCCTTGGCCTCCACGGCGGCGCCGGTGATCCGGTCGTACCGCTGGTCGAGGGCGGCGGCGAGCAGGCTGCGCCACGTGGTGGTGCGGGTCCACGCCAGGTCGGTGTCGCCCGGGGTGTAGCCGGACGCGCGGATCTCCAGCCAGTCCGGACGCCGCGGCGCGGCCACCGCGTCGGTGATCCGCCGCTGCGCGAGGATGCCCAGCGGGTCCGCGCTCGGCGTCTCGGGCGCCTTGCCCGGCCACCACACCACCACCGGGGCGTCCGGCAGCAGCAGCGGCAGTACGACGGACTCGGCGTGGTCGGCGAGTTCGCCGTGCAGGCGGAGGACGACGGTCTCGCCCGCGCCCTGGTCGCCCACCCGCACCTCGGCGTCCAGGCGCGGGTGGATGTCCGCGCCCGGGCGGCCGATGACCACCAGGATCCGCGACGGGTGTTCGCGGGCCGCCTCGGTGGCGGCCTTCATGGCGTCGTACTGGGTGCTCTCGTCGGTGACGATGACGAGGGTCAGCACCATGCCCAGGGCCGGCGAGCCGATGGCGTGCCGGGCCGAGACCAGCGCGGCGTTGACGGCACTGGACTTCGTGTCGGTCAGGTCGATCATCATGGCCGGCGCCAGCTCCGTCCGTCGCGTGCGAGCATCTCGTCGGCGCTGCGGGGGCCCCACGTGCCGGAGACGTAGGTGTCGGGCTTCCCGTGCTTGTCCCAGAACTGCTCGATCGGGTCGAGGATCTTCCAGGACGCCTCGACTTCCTCCCACCGCGGGAAGAGCGGCGCGTCGCCGAGGAGCACGTCGAGCAGGAGGCGTTCGTACGCCTCCGGGCTCGACTCGGTGAAGGACTCGCCGTAGGCGAAGTCCATGTTCACGTCCCGGACTTCCATCGCCGTGCCGGGCACCTTCGAGCCGAACCGCACCGTCATGCCCTCGTCCGGCTGGACCCGGATGACGAGCGCGTTCTGCCCCAGCTCCTCGGTGGCCGTCTCGTCGAACGGCAGGTGCGGGGCGCGCTGGAACACCACCGCGATCTCGGTGACGCGGCGGCCGAGGCGCTTTCCGGTGCGCAGGTAGAACGGGACGCCCGCCCAGCGGCGGTTCTCGATCTCCAGCTTGATCGCCGCGTACGTGTCGGTACGCGACGATGCCGAGATGCCGTCTTCCTCCAGGTAGCCGCAGACCGGCTCGCCGCCCTGCCAGCCGCCCGTGTACTGCGCGCGGACGGTGTGCTTGGCCAGGTCGTCCGGCACCTTGATGGAGTTGAGCACCTTGAGCTTCTCGGCGACCAGCGACTCCGCCTCGAACGACAGCGGCTCTTCCATCGCGGTGAGTGCGAGGAGCTGCAGCAGGTGGTTCTGGATGACGTCGCGGGCCGCGCCGATGCCGTCGTAGTAGCCCGCGCGGCCGCCGATGCCGATGTCCTCGGCCATGGTGATCTGCACGTGGTCGACGTACGACCGGTTCCACAGCGGCTCGAACATCGTGTTGGCGAAGCGCAGCGCCAGGATGTTCTGGACGGTCTCCTTGCCCAGGTAGTGGTCGATGCGGAACACCGACGTGGGCGGGAAGACGTCGTCGACGATGTTGTTCAGCTCGACCGCCGTCTTCAGGTCGCGCCCGAACGGCTTCTCGATGACCGCGCGGCGCCACGAGTCGGCGTGCGGCGGATCGGCGAGGCCGTGCTTCTTGAGCTGCGCCACCACCAGCGGGAAGAACTTCGGCGGCACGGACAGGTAGAACGCGTGGTTGCCGTGCGTGCCCTGCTTCTCGTCGAGATCCGCGATCGTCCGACGGAGGTGGTCGAACGCCTCGTCGTCGTCGAAGTCGCCCTGCACGAACCGGAAGCCCTCGGAGAGCTGGCGCCACACTTCCTCGCGGAAGGGGGTCCGGGCGTACTGCTTGACCGCGTCGTAGACGACCTGGCCGAAGTCCTCGTCGGCCCAGTCGCGGCGCGCGAAACCGGTGAGCGCGAAGCCCGGCGGCAGCAGGCCGCGGTTGGCCAGGTCGTAGATCGCCGGCATGAGCTTCTTGCGGCTCAGGTCGCCGGTGACGCCGAAGATCACCAGGCCGGACGGCCCGGCGATACGCGGCAGCCGCCGGTCGCCCGGGTCGCGGAGCGGGTTCGCCGGCCACACCGGGGCCGACTTGGGTGCCGACTTCGGCTTGCCCGTCATGCCGCACCCCCGGCCAAGTCCCGGACGTCCGACAGGAGTTCGGCGAGGCCTTCGGCCGCGTCGAGGAGGTGCAGGCGGAGCACGGGCCGGTCGCGGGAGACCAGGGCGCCCAGGTCGCCGAGCGCCTGCGCGCGCTGCAACTGCGCGAAGCTGTACGGCCGTCCGGGCACCGGCAGGTCCGCCGTCACCGCGCTGGTGATCTGCAGGAACGCCCCGGTCTGCGGGCCGCCCTTGTGGAACTGGCCGGTGGAGTGCAGGAAGCGCGGCGCCCAGCCGAACGTCGCCTGCTTGCCGCCCAGCGCCTTCGCCAGCAGCGGCCGCAGTTCGGGAGCCGTGGTGTCGCCGAACCGGTCGAGGTACGCCATCACGGCCAGGTAGCCGTGCTCCGGCACCGCGGCGAGCAGCTTGGTGAGCGCGGCCTCCACGGTGGACGCGTCGCCGAGGAGCGTGCGGCTTCCGTAGACGGCCATCGCGCCGTCGACGAACGCGGGCTCTTCCTCGGGCAGCGAGCCCTCGTCCTCCAGCGTGGTGAGCAGGCGCCCGGTGTTGTCCTTGGACTCCTGGACGTTGGGCTGGTCGAACGGGTCGATGCCGATGACCCGGCCGGCCACCGCGGTCGCGTACTCCCACAGCAGGAACTGCGCGCCGAGCGGGCCGCTGACGGTGATGTCGCAGACGTCGCAGCCGTGCGTGCCGCCGACGACCGCGGCGCGGACCGCGTCGGACCCGGCGTCGGCGAAGCCCGGCGCGTCGGTGCCCTCGACCACGACGGGCAGGATGCCGCGACCCTGCTTGCCGGTGGACTCGGCGATCAGTTGCTCGGCCCAGTCGCCGAACCCGTGGATGCCGGAGCCGACATCGGCGAGCACCAGCTTGTCGCGGCCCGCGACGGCGGCCGCGCCGAGGACGGCACCGAGCAGCAGGCCCGGGTTGTCCTCGTTGCCGGCCAGCGCCGGGGACAGCGCGGCGGCTTCCTCCAGCAGCTTCGCCACGTCGACGCCGGCGAGCGCGCTGGGCACCAGGCCGAACGCGGTCAGCGCCGAGTAGCGGCCACCGACGCTCGGGTCGGCGAGGACGACGGTGTAGCCGGCGTCGCGCGACGCCTTCTCCAGCGGCGAGCCGGGGTCGGTGACCACGACGATCCGCGCGGCGATCTGCTCGGGCGTCAACCCGGCGTCCTGGAAGGCCTGTTCGAAGGCGCGGCGGTGGCTGTCCGTCTCGATGGTGCCGCCGGACTTGCTGGACACCACCACGACGGTGCGGTCGGTGCGGTCGTGCAGGGCGCGGCGCACCTGGTCGGCGTCCGTCGTGTCCACCACGGTGAGGGGCTTGCCGTAGGTGGCGGTGACGACCTCCGGGGCGAGCGACGAGCCGCCCATGCCGGCCAGCACCACGTGGTCGAGGCCGTCGGCCTTGACCCGGGCGCGCAGGTCGGCAAGTTGGGGCAGCAGGGCCCGGGAGGAGGACGGCAGGTCGACCCAGCCCAGGCGGATGGTCGCCTCGGGTTCGGCGTCGGGGCCCCACAGGGTCGGATCCGACGCGGACAGCCGCGCGGGGACCTTGTCGGTGATCGAGGACGCGATGACGTCGTTCACGGCCGCGGCGCGGATCAGGTCACCGTCGACGGTGACTTCCACGCCGCCGGCGGTCACGCTTACGTCGAATGCGTGTTGCACGGGCGGTCAGCCCTCCTGTTGGTCTGCGGAGTCTGCTGAAATCATGCCCTGATTGCGTGGATTTCCTCGGGCGGCGCCGCATCCGAACGAGTGAGCGTCCGAATGCCGCGCCGCACCGGGTACCTCAAGCGCGGGGTGATGAGGGGTCACCCGCGCGGGTGCGTCCCGGCCGGACGGCCGGGACGCACCGGAACGTCACGGCCGGAGCCGGTCCAGCTCGCCCTGCAGCGACTTGAGCAGGTCGTTCCACGAGGCCTCGAACTTCTCGACGCCTTCGTCCTCAAGCTGCTGCACGACCTCGTCGTACGAGATGCCCAGCCCGGCCAGCCCGGCGAGTTCGGCGCGGGACTGGTCGTACGTCCCGTGCACCGCGTCCCCGGCGATCTGCCCGTGGTCGGCGACCGCGTCGAGCGTGGCCTCCGGCATGGTGTTCACGGTGCCGGTGACGACCAGGTCGTCCACGTACAGCGTGTCCTTGTACGCCGGGTCCTTCACACCGGTCGACGCCCACAGCGGCCGCTGCGGGTTGGCACCCGCCTCGGCCAGCGCCTTCCAGCGGTCCGAGCCGAACACCTCTTCGTAAGCCTCGTACGCCAGACGGGCGTTGGCCAGACCGGCCTTCCCGCGCAGCGCCTTGGCCTCGTCCGAGCCGATCTTGTCCAGGCGCGCGTCGATCTCGGTGTCCACGCGGGACACGAAGAACGACGCGACCGACTCGATCGTCGCCAGGTCGATGCCCGCGGCCTTGGCCTTCTCCAGGCCGGTCAGGTACGCGTCCATGACCTCGCGGTACCGCTCCAGCGAGAAGATCAGCGTGACGTTGACGCTGATGCCCTCGCCGATCACCGTGGAGATCGCGGGCAGGCCCGCCTTCGTCGCCGGGATCTTGATGAACAGGTTGCGCCGGTCCACCAGCCACCACAGCTGGCGGGCCTCCGCGACGGTCGGGTCGGTCTGGTGCGCCAGACGCGGGTCGACCTCGATCGACACGCGGCCGTCGACCTTGTCGCTCTTGATGAACACCGGCTTGAGCACGTCGCATGCGTCGCGCACATCCGCGGTGGTGATCATCCGGATGGCCTCGTCGACCGTCACGCCGCGCACCGCGAGGTCGCGGATCTGCGCCGTGTAGTCGTCCTTGCCGGAGATCGCCTTCTGGAAGATCGCCGGGTTGGTGGTGACCCCGACGATCTCCTTCTCGCGGACCAGGTCCTGCAGATTGCCCGAGTCCAGGCGCGCCCGGCTCAGGTCGTCGAGCCAGATCGCCACACCCTCGGCGGAGAGGCGACGGAGGTTGTCCGTCATATCGTTCGCTCCCTCAGTGACTTGTGGTGACAACCGGCTCAAGCGCCCGCCGCGCGCAGGGATTCCCGCGCGGCGGTCACCACGGCCTCGGCGGTGATGCCGAACTCCGCGAACAGCGTCTTGAAGTCGGCCGACGCACCGAAGTGCTCCAGCGACACGATCTTGCCCGCGTCGCCCACGATCTCGCGCCAGCCCAGCGCGATGCCGGCCTCGACCGACACGCGCGCCTTCACGGCCGGCGGGATGACGTGCTCGCGGTACGCCTGGTCCTGCGCGTTGAACCACTCGACCGACGGCATGGACACGACCCGCGTCGGGATGCCCTCCGCCTCCAGGGTCTCGCGCGCCTGCATGGCGAGCTGCACCTCGGAGCCGGTGCCGATCAGCACGATCTGCGGCAGGCCGCTGGACGCCTCGGCCAGGATGTAGCCGCCGCGGGCGGTGCCCTCGGCGCTGTTGTGCTCGTCGCGCTCGAACGTCGGGACGTCCTGGCGGGTGAGCAGGATGCCGGCCGGGCGGTCGGTGTGCGACAGGATCGTGCGCCACGCGACGGCGACCTCGTTGGCGTCCGCCGGGCGGACCACGTCCAGGCCGGGGATGGCGCGCAGCGCGGCGGCGTGCTCGATCGGCTGGTGGGTCGGACCGTCCTCGCCGAGGCCGATCGAGTCGTGCGTCCACACGTAGGTGACCGGCAGCTTCATGAGCGCGGCCAGGCGGACGGCCGGACGCATGTAGTCGGAGAACACCAGGAAGGTGCCGCCGTACACGCGGGTGCCGCCGTGCAGCGCGATGCCGTTCATGGTCGAGCCCATGGCGTGCTCGCGGATGCCGAAGTGGATCGTGCGGCCGTACGGGTCGGCCGACTTCAGCGGGTTGCCCGCGGGCAGGAACGAGCTGGACTCGTCGATCGTGGTGTTGTTCGACTCGGCCAGGTCGGCGCTGCCGCCCCACAGCTCCGGCACGACCTCGCCGAGCGCCTCCAGCACCTTGCCGGACGCCTTGCGGGTGGCCATCGCCTTGCCGCCCTCGAACGCCGGGATCGCCTTCTCCCAGCCGGTCGGCAGCTGACGCTTGGACACGCGCGCGAACGTCTCGGCGCGGTCCGGGTTCGCCTTCTTCCAGGCGGCGATCCGCTCGTCCCACGCGGCGCGCGCGGCACGGCCGCGGTCCACGACCAGGCGGGCGTGCGCGAGCACGTCGTCGGACACCTCGAAGGTCAGCTCCGGGTCGAAGCCGAGGATCTTCTTGGTCGCCGCGATCTCGTCGGCGCCCAGCGCCGAACCGTGCGACTTGGCGGTGTTCTGCGCGTTCGGGGCGGGCCACGCGATGGTGGTGCGCAGCGCGATCATCGTCGGGCGGCCGGTCTCGGCCTGGCCCGCGCGGAGCGCGGCGTACAGGGCCTCGACGTCGATGTCGCCGTTCGGGAGCGGCTCGACGCGCAGGGTGTGCCACCCGTACGCCTCGTAGCGCTTGAGGACGTCCTCGCTGAACGCCGTCTCGGTGTCGCCCTCGATCGAGATGTGGTTGTCGTCGTACAGCGCGACGAGGTTGCCCAGCTTCTGGTGGCCCGCGAGCGAGCTGGCCTCGGAGGAGATGCCCTCTTCGAGGTCGCCGTCGGAGACGATCGCCCAGATGGTGTGGTCGAACGGCGACGCGCCTTCGGCGGCCTCCGGGTCGAACAGGCCGCGCTCGTAGCGGGCGGCCATGGCCATGCCCACCGCGTTCGCGATGCCCTGGCCCAGCGGGCCGGTGGTGGTCTCGACGCCCGCGGTGTGGCCGTGCTCGGGGTGGCCCGGCGTGCGGCTGCCCCAGGTGCGGAACGACTTGAGGTCGTCGAGGGTGAGGCCGTAGCCCGAGAGGTACAGCTGCGTGTACAGCGTCATGCTGGTGTGGCCCGGCGACAGCACGAAGCGGTCGCGGCCGGCCCAGTCAGGGTCGGTCGGGTCGTGCTTGAGGAGCTTCTGCCAGATCAGGTAGGCAGCGGGGGCGAGGCTCATCGCCGTCCCCGGGTGGCCGTTGCCGACCTTCTGCACGGCATCCATCGCGAGAACACGGGCGGTGTCCACGGCACGCTTGTCGAGGTCGGTCCACTCCAGCGTCACGCTGTCGTTGGTCGGCTTGGTGCTCACCCTTGCTCAGGGCTCCTTCCGGGGGTTTTCCGGTTGATCGCCTCGCACGGGTCGGCTTGCCCGCGGGCGGAAACGGCACATCGACGAGCCTACCGGGGGCGGGCCCGGCTCTCGCGTCGGACGGGGGCGGGAAGCGCGTGCGGTACAGCACGTCGCGCCGGTCGGCGAGGACGCAACGCGCGCGGGTGGCCCCCGCGGCAGGAGGGCCCTGGCGAGGGACTACAGTTCTCTGCTAGTTCATATCCGCTGCTGATGGGGTGTTCGTGACAGCCGTCGAATCCCGACCGGCAGGGCTGGCGGGACCCACCCGCGGCAGCCGTCCGCCGGCCGCCCGGGTCCTCGCGTTCGTGGCTCTGACGAAACCGCGCATCATCGAACTGCTGCTCATCAGCACGATTCCGGTGATGTTCCTGGCCGCGAAGGGCCTGCCCGACCTGGGGCTCGTCCTCGCCGTCTGCTTCGGCGGCTACCTGTCGGCAGGCAGCGCCAACGCGTTCAACATGTACATCGACCGGGACATCGACCGGCTGATGCACCGCACCGAACGCCGCCCGCTGGTCACCGGAATGGTGTCGCCGCGCGAGTGCCTGGTCTTCGCGACCGCACTCGGCATCATCTCCACCGCGTGGTTCTGGATCTTCGCGAACCCGCTGTCGGCCGGCCTGTCCGTGCTGGCGATCTTCTACTACGTCGTGGTCTACACGATGCTGCTGAAGCGCCGCACCCCGCAGAACATCGTGTGGGGCGGCATCGCGGGCTGCATGCAGGTCCTCATCGGCTGGACCGCGGTCACCAACTCGCTGGCGTGGGCGCCGTTCGTGCTCTTCCTGGTGGTGTTCTTCTGGACGCCGCCGCACTACTGGCCGCTGTCCATGAAGTGCGCCGACGACTACGCCGCGGCGAACGTCCCGATGCTGCCGGTCGTCGCGGGCAACAAGGTCGTGGCCCGGCAGATCGTGGTCTACAGCTGGGTCATGGTCGCCACCTCGATGCTGCTGTGGCCCGCCGCGCACACCGGCTGGCTCTACCCGGCCGCCGCCGCCGTCCTCGGCGCCGCGTGGCTGTGGGAGGCCCACGGGCTGCTGCGCCGCGCGAACGCCGAGGCAACCGGCGTCAAGCTCAAGGAAATGCGGCTGTTCCACTGGTCGATCACCTACCTGACGCTGCTGTTCGTCGCCGTGGCCGTCGACCCGCTGATCTTCGGCTGAGCCGACCGCCGCGGTTTTTCGGAATCGGTCCGGAATCGGTCCGGAATCGGTTCGCAAGCACTTCGGTTCGCAAGCACTTCGGAAAGCACGTGGGAAGCATTGCGGAAGCCCCTGCCGTCACGGCGGGGGCTTCTTTCGTTCCCGGCCTCGCCGGTGCCGCTACCCGGCTCCCGGCACCTCACACACGGCCCACCCGACGCGCTGTGACCAGCCCCACGGCGCCGATCTGATGACCCGTCGGTAGCATTCCGGCATGACCGAGACTGCTGAAGGTGCTGCGGCGCCGGCTACCGATGCGAAGACGGAGCGCCAGGTGCGGCGCCTGGCACGGAACATCTCGCGGTTTGCCGGGCGGCACGCGGTCGACGGCAACGCGCAGGCGGATGCCGTGGTGGAGTACGTCGGCCGGGACTCGACGCGGATCGTGCTGGTCGGTGCGGACGGCGAGTGGGGCGACCAGGTCGCCCGCAACCCGCAGATCGCCCAGCGCGCCGTCGAGGCGGCGGGGCTGACGCTGCACGACGAGTTCCCGAACGACGTCGCGCTGCGGGTGAAGACCGGACCGTACGAGTGGAACCGGATGGCGGGGCTGCAGCTGGGGAGCCCGGCCGGGGCCTGACGGCTCGTCGGGCTCGATCCGGGCCCGGACTCGGCGGCGGCCTCGACCGGTCTCGGCGCGGGCGGTCAGCGGCCGTCCGACGCCTCGTCCAGGACGGTGACGCACAGGAAGCGGACCGGGAGGGCGACCAGTTCGGCGGGCCCGTGCGGGCCTTCGCCGTCGAAGTGGAGCGTGTCACCGGGGCGCATCGCGTAGCGGGCGTCGCCGTGGGCGTAGACCATCTCGCCTTCCAGCATGTGGATCAGTTCGATCCCCGGATGGTGGAACAGCGGGAACGCCTCGCTCTCCGCGGTGAGCGTCACGACCAAGGCTTCCTGCCGGGTACGCGGGCCGCGGACCACGCTCAGCAGGCGGTAGTCGTGCCCCATCCGGGTGCCGCGTCGGACGATGCGCGCGCCGCCGCCCGCGGGCGCGTACACCGCTTCGCGGTCCGCCTCGACGCCGCGGAACAGGGCGGTGACGGGGATCGCGAGGCCGTCGGCGATACGTTCCAGCGTCGCCAGGCTGCACGACGTCTGGGCGTTCTCGATCTTCGACAGCATCGCTTTTGACACGCCTACGCGCAGGGCCATGTCGGCGATGGACAGCCCGGCGGCACGGCGGTATTCGCGGACCCGGAGCGCGATGACCTTCTCCAGGCGGCCGGTTCCCCGCCCCGTGGGCGCGTCGGGGGCGATGTCGGTCATGGCCGCACATTAGCCCGTGTGGGCGACGGTTGCTTGCCGGTGCGGCAAAGAGATCGTTGCGGGTTCCGGTCTCGGGTTCCGGTCCCCCGCGCGCCGCGGCTCAGTAACGGGTGGCGGCGACCGGTTCCGCGGCCGGGGCGGGGACCTCGGCGGGCTCGTCGGCGGGCTCGTCGACCTCGCCGCGGGTGCGCAGGCCGAACAGGATGCGCGTGGTGGTCACCACGACCAGGCAGGCGCCCAGCATGTGCAGCGAGACCTGCCACTCAGGCAAACCGTTGAAGTATTGGGTGTAGCCGATGAGGCCCTGCGGGAGCAGCACGCCGAGCAGCCACCACACCCGGTGCTGGGCCGCCGCGGGCGCGTCGGTGACGCGCAGCGCCAGCGCGAGGGCGATCGCCGCGCCGAGCAGCAGGAACGCCAGGTCGGCGTGCAGCCAGGCCATCTGGTCGACGTTGACGTCGAAGCGGCGGGCCTTGTCGTCGCCCGCGTGGGGGCCGGAGCCGGTGACGACGGTGCCGACGACCAGCAGCGCGGCGAGGACGGCGACCGTGCCGGCGCCGAAGAGCCGGATCTCGCGGCGGACCAGCGGCTTGACCGGTCCGTCGCCTTCCCCGGACCGCTCGTACAGCGCGACCGCCGACGCGATCATGAACATCGACAGCAGCAAGTGTGAGGCCACTGCCACCGGATGCAGGTCGGTCAGCACGGTGATGCCGCCGAGGATCGCCTGGCCGACGATCGCGAAGAGCTGGAAGGCCGCGAGGTAGCGGATCTCCTTGCGGACCGGCCGGTGCTTCCAGGCCACGACGATGGCGGCGACCGCGATGGCACCGACCACATAGGCCAGCATGCGGTTGCCGAACTCGACGTAGGTATTCCACGAGCTCGCCCCGTGCGGCGTCCACTGCGTGTCGTTGCAGCGCGGCCAGGTGTCGCAGCCGAGGCCGGACCCGGTGAGCCGCACCAGGCCGCCGGTGATGACGATGCCGACCTGGCCGACCAGGTTGACCAGGAACACCCGGCGTGCGAGGGGGGATACGGCGGAGGGCGAACTCATGGGCAGCATCGTACGTTGTGAACGGTTTCACTAAGTCCACGGGGTGGGGTGCTCCGGGCCGCGGCCCCGGCGGCGCGCCCTACTCCCAGCGGAACCACTTGGCGGCCGCGGCGAGTCCGAGCACCGCCCAGACGGCGAGGATGCCGGCGTCCGCCCAGGGCATCGCGGCACCGTGCTGGAGAACGTCGCGCAGGCCGTCGGACAGGGCGGCGATCGGGGTGAGGTCGAGGACGTTCGCCACCGCGCCGGGGAACTTGTCGAGCGGGACGATCACGCCGCCGCCGACCAGCAGCAGGATGAAGACCAGGTTCGCCGCGGCCAGGGTGGCTTCGGCGCGGAGCGTCCCGGCCATGAGCAGGCCCAGGCCGGAGAACGCGGCGGTGCCGAGGACGAGCAGGAGCAGCACCGCCGCGGGGTTGCCGTGCGGCGACCAGCCGAGCGCGAACGCGATGGCGCCGAGCAGCACGACTTGGAGCAGTTCGACGACGAGCACGCACGCGGTCTTGGCGACCATCAGGCCCCAGCGCGGCAGCGGCGTGGCGCCGAGGCGTTTGAGGACGCCGTAGCGCCGCTCGAAGCCGGTGGCGATGGCCTGGCCGGTGAACGCGGTGGACAGCACCGCGAGGGCGAGCAGGCCGGGGGCGAGGAAGTCGACGCGGTCCTGGCCGGCGGCGAGCTTGCCGACGTCGACGACGTCGACGGTGCTGAAGAGCACCAGGAGCAGCGTCGGGATGACGACGGTCAGGAGGAGCTGCTCGCCGTTGCGCAGCAGCATCTTCGTTTCCAGCGCGGCCTGCGCGGAGATCATGCGGCCGAGCGGGGCGGGGCCGGGGTTCGGGGTGAAGGTACCCGCGGTGCCGTTGCCGTTGCCGTCGCCTTTGCCGCGCGGTGTCGTGGTGGTGGCGGTCACGCCCGCAGCTCCCGTCCGGTCAGTTCGAGGAAGACGTCTTCGAGGGTGCGGCGTTCGACGGTGAGCTTTTCCGGCATGACGCCGTGCTGGGCGCACCAGGCGGTCACCGTGGCGAGGAGCTGGGGGTCGATGTCGCCTTCGACGCGGTAGGAGCCGCGGGCGACTTCGAAGGCTTTGGCGTCGGCGGGGAGCGCGGCGGCCATCGCGGTGAGGTCGAGGCCGGGCGGTCCGGAGAAGCGCAGCGAGTTCTCGGCGCCGTCGCGGCAGAGGGCTTCCGGCGAGCCGGAGGCGATGACGCGGCCGCGGTCGACGATGTGGACCTGGTCGGCGAGGCGTTCGGCTTCGTCCATGAAGTGGGTGGTGAGGACGACGGTGACGCCGTCGGCCCTCAGGTCGGCGACCAGGTCCCAGGTGGCGCGGCGGGCCTGCGGGTCGAGCCCGGCGGTGGGTTCGTCGAGGAAGACCAGCTCGGGGCGGCCGACCACGGCCATGGCGAGGGCGAGGCGCTGCTGCTGGCCGCCGGAGAGGCGGCGGTACGTGGTGCGGCCGCAGCTGCCGAGGCCGAGGCGTTCGATCAGCATGGGGACGTCGAGGGGGTCCGCGTGCAGTTTCGCGACGTGCCGGAGCATCTCGTCGGCGCGGGCCCCGGCGTACACGCCGCCGGACTGGAGCATGACCCCGACGCGCGGCCGCAGCTGCTCGCCTTGCGCGGCCGGGTCGAGCCCGAGGACGCGGACGGTGCCGGAGTCGGCGCGGCGGTAGCCCTCGCAGACCTCGATCGTGGTGGTCTTCCCGGCCCCGTTCGGCCCGAGCACGGCGGTGACGGTCCCGTGCTCGACGACAAGGCCGAGCCCGTCGACGGCGGTCTTGTCGCCGTACGTCTTGACCAGGTCGACGATCTCGACGGCGGCCGACTGGGGGTGGTCCATGGCGGACAAGTGTAGGTAGGGGCGGCGGGGGGTCGGTCACGCGGAGGGGGCTGGGGGGCAGGGGAAGGGTGGGGTTGGCAGCCGACGGGGCTGTCGGCCGGTAGCGGTGGGGGATCGGGGTGGGGGCGACGGAGGCCGAGGGCTGGACGACGGGGGCCGAGGGCTGGAGGCCGGGGGCCGAGGGCTGGAGACCGCGGGTTAGAGGCCGCACGTTAGAGGCCGGGGGCCGAGGGCTGGAGACCGCGGGTTGGAGGCCGGAGGCGGGCGACCCGGAGACCCGGAGGCTTGGAGGCCGGAGGCGGGCGACCCGGAGACCCGGAGGCTTGGAGGACGGAGACGGGCGACCCGGAGGCGGGCGGCTTGGAGGCCGGAGGCGGGCGGCCCGGAGGCGGGCGGCCCGGGGGCGAGGTCGTTGGGGGGCGGGGCGGAGTCGGGGGCGGTGAGGTGCGGGTCGGGGGCGTTCGGTCGGGGTTGGGGGCTGCGGGCGCGGCGGGCACCTGGGGCGGCGGGCAGGGCAGCGATGGGCCTATCGCAGATTCGCTTTGCGCAAAGCTATTTCGTCGATCGCGTACGGCGGCGCCGTTGCCCCCGTCCTCTCCCGCCTTCTCTCGCCCCTCCTGCCCTCCTGCCTACGGTTTTGGTCCGTGTCCGCCTCCGTGCGCCGTCTGTGCGCCTTGGAGTGTCAACTCCGATAGCCGATAATGAAGTTGGTCGAAATCGTCCGGTTTGATGTCGCTGCGGAGCGTCGAGGGGGAACGATGGTGCTGCCGGTCGGCGAGGAGCCTTGGTACGCGCGGATACCCGCGCTCCTCGACCGGTACCGCGACGCACTCAAAGCCCGTCGGCGGCGCGCGGTCCGCAGCGCCGTCCGGGTGGCGGGCTCACGGGCCGCGGCGGTGTTCGCGTTGGCCGTGCTGGTCTTGGCCGCCTGGACCCTGGCCGACGTCACCTTCGGCCGCTCCCCCGGCAGCCGCCGCGCCGACCCGCCCCCCACCGTGCCCCCGACCACCCCGGCCTGGCCCCCGATCGAACCGGCCGGCGTCGTCGCCGCAGGCCCCGTCCCCCAAGAACAACCGGCCCCGCGCGCGAACACCCCGGCTCAGGACTCCTCCGGCCCCGCAGCCTCCGAAGCCCCGGCCCCGCCGCAGAGCACCCCGGGTGCGACCCCCTCCACCCCGCTACCGCGCTCCCCCGCCCCCAGCGCTCCGCCGAAGACCACGGCCACCCCCGACGCCCCCACCCGCCCCACGGCCTACGCCCACCAGTACAACCTCCTGATCCGCAGCGCCCCGACCCAGCGCTCCGGCCTCGTCGCCGCCGTCCCCAACGACACCCCCCTCGGCCTCCTCTGCCACACCACCGGCCCCAGCGTCGTCTCCTTCACCGGCCGCTCCACCACCACGTGGGCCAAAGTCACCGCCCCCACCGGCAAAACCGGCTACGTCTCCGACGGCTGGATCCTCACCCCCGACGACGTCACCGCCCTCGTCCCCGCCTGCTGAGCCCGCGCCGCAGCCGGTCGTACGTGTTCGTCCCCGGCACATATTTCTCGGTGGCCACGAGCCCACGCAGCCGCGCGAGCCTCTCGGCCGTCGGTGGCTCCGGCTCCGCCAAGGCGACGTTCCAGACCAAGTGCTCCAACAGGACGCAGTAGTACTCCGCGCCGTGGCGACTCAGAACCCACGGATGCCGCTTGCGCCAACTCGTCTCGACGACCGCCGACACGATCCGCCAACCGCCGGGGCACGGCGCGAACGTCGCCTCGAAAATGCCGTGGCCGCTCCAACTCCGATAAACGAAGAGCGTGTTCCCCTCGGAGAACGCACACCAGTGGTCTTCCATGGCCTTGGCCGGAGACCCGCCGCGGATACGCGCCCACTGGCCGTCCGACCAGACCCTGTCGGGCACCAACGGCAACGCACGCGGCCTGGCGATCGCCGACAGCCCGCTCACGCCGTGGCGGATGGCCCCCTCGTGATTCGACATGCGCGCAACGTACGACCGCAGCCGCAACGCATCAACGGCCTCCGGACACCGGTCCGACGCGCTCGACGCCGGCCTCGACCCCGCGGGCCCGCAGACGCAGGGCGATCAGGGTCATCTCGCACCACGTACCGCCGAGGCGCCCCGCGGCGAGCGTGTCGGCGAGGCGCCGGGCGGCGGAAAGGTCCGGAGCAACGTCACCCGAAAGCTCCGGGCTGCCGCGCAGCACGCGAAGGATCGCAACGCGTGAGGGCGGCGGCGTCGCCAAGGTGAGGCGTGCACTGCCGTTGGCGGCCACGATCGCGGCGCGGACCCCCTCAGGAGTGGCGGCCGAGCGCAGGCCGCCGTGGACGCAGGACCGGTGGGCACAGGCGTCGCACCAGTGCTCGGCATCCCAGCGCAGCGCCATGCGCTCGACGAACTGGTTCACCCGGCAGTGCGCCTCCGCACCGCATGCGCTGCACCGCCAAACCACCCGAGCGGTCTCCCCCACAAACTCCACGCCCCGCATGGTACGACCGCCCCCGGCACCCTCCCAGGGCAACTGCTAGCGCCACTAACGGCTTTGGATCGTCGGGGGAGGAACCAAGAGTGCAGAAATGGATCCCGTGCGGGATCGTCGGCTGATCGAACCGCAAGGCAACGACGGGCTTGCCACGCAGCCGCCGCCGACCGGCGGCTCGCCCGCAGGCTCCCCTGCCGCCGTGCCCGGCTTGGGTCGACCCCGCCGCCCAGGGCGCGCCGCAGCCGGAAAGCCGGGCGGTGCAGCTCAAGGTCGTCGGCTCGCCACTCGACCGCGGCCTGGAACTGCGGATGATCCGCACTGCCGTCGCCGCCGGCAACCAGGTCCTGGACATCAGCCAGTGCAGCAAGCCGCAGCTCGCCGTCCCACCCGGCCTCGCCGCACCGTGGCCGATCCGGACGACTACTCTCCGCCATCCCCCCAGCTCAGCCCCTCCTTAGGCACCCCTAAGTGACACACCGCACGCAGGGGGGATTAGGTATCCGGCGGCATTAACGCAACAATGGCGTTGTGAAATACGTGCGCGAGGGCGCGGAAGGTCCGGGGCGGTCCGCCGTTCCGGGGTCGAGCGCTGCCGAGAACGACGCGCACGCGGGGACCCGGAACAAGGTCGCCCGGTCGATCCTCGTCCACGGGCCGTCCACCGCCGCGGATCTGGCGGAGCGGCTCGACCTGACCGCGGCGGCGGTGCGGCGTCATCTCGACGCACTGCTGGCCGACGGGGTGATCGAAGCCCGCGAGCAGCGGGTGTACGGTCACCGCGGGCGGGGGCGCCCGGCCAAGGTGTTCGCGCTGACGGACGCCGGCCGCGGGTCTTTTCACCAGGAATACGACGTCCTGGCCGCCGACGCCCTGAACTTCCTCGCGGAGGTCGCGGGCGAGGACGCGGTCATGGCGTTCGCCCGCTCCCGGGTGGCCGCGATCGAGACCAAGTATCTGCCGGTCGTCGAAAGCGCCCCCGAGGGCAAACGGGCCGAGGCGCTGGCCGAGGCGCTGTCCGCCGACGGATATGCCGCGAGTGCGCGGCAGGCTCCCGGCGGAGAGCAGCTCTGCCAGCACCACTGCCCGGTGGCGCATGTCGCCGAGCGGTTCCCGCAGCTGTGCGAGGCCGAGGCCGAGGTGTTCGCGCGCCTCCTCGGAACCCACGTCCAGCGGCTGGCGACGCTCGCCCACGGCGACGGCGTCTGCACCACGCATGTACCGAACGCCATCGGGAGGAACCCCGTATGACCACCGAAGCTCGCCCCGAGCTTGAGGGCCTGGGCACCTACGAGTACGGCTGGGCCGACCCGGACGTCGCCGGCGCATCCGCGCGCCGCGGCCTGTCGGAAGAGGTCGTCCGGGACATCTCGGCGAAGAAGAACGAGCCGGAGTGGATGCTGAAGCTCCGTCTCAAGGGCCTGCGCCTGTTCGACAAGAAGCCGATGCCGACGTGGGGCTCGGACCTTTCGGGCATCGACTTCGACAACATCAAGTACTTCGTGCGGTCGACGGAGAAGCAGGCGGAGTCCTGGGAGGACCTGCCCGAGGACATCAAGAACACGTACGACAAGCTCGGCATCCCCGAGGCGGAGAAGCAGCGCCTGGTCGCCGGCGTCGCCGCGCAGTACGAGTCCGAGGTCGTCTACCACCAGATCCGCGAGGACCTGGAGGAGCAGGGCGTCATCTTCCTGGACACCGACACCGGCCTGCGCGAGCACCCGGAGCTGTTCCAGGAGTACTTCGGCTCGGTGATCCCGGTCGGCGACAACAAGTTCGCGGCGCTGAACACCTCGGTGTGGTCGGGCGGCTCGTTCATCTACGTGCCGCCGGGCGTGCACGTGGAGATCCCGCTCCAGGCCTACTTCCGGATCAACACCGAGAACATGGGCCAGTTCGAGCGGACGCTGATCATCGCCGACGAGGGCTCGTACGTGCACTACGTCGAGGGCTGCACCGCGCCGATCTACTCGTCCGACTCGCTGCACTCGGCGGTCGTCGAGATCGTCGTCAAGAAGAACGCCCGGGTGCGCTACACGACCATCCAGAACTGGTCGAACAACGTCTACAACCTGGTCACCAAGCGGGCCGTCGCCCACGAGGGCGCGACCATGGAGTGGATCGACGGCAACATCGGTTCCAAGGTGACGATGAAGTACCCGGCCGTGTGGCTGCTCGGCGAGCACGCCAAGGGCGAGACGCTGTCGATCGCCTTCGCGGGCGAGGGCCAGCACCAGGACGCGGGTTCGAAGATGGTGCACTGCGCGCCGAACACGTCGTCGAACATCGTGTCGAAGTCGGTCGCGCGCGGCGGCGGGCGTACGTCGTACCGCGGCCTGGTCCAGATCGAGGACGGCGCCAAGGGCTCGACGTCGTCGGTGAAGTGCGACGCGCTGCTGGTCGACACGGTCAGCCGCTCGGACACCTACCCGTACGTCGACGTCCGCGAGGACGACGTGTCGATGGGCCACGAGGCGACCGTTTCCAAGGTCTCCGAGGACCAGCTGTTCTACCTCATGAGCCGCGGCATGACCGAGGACGAGGCCATGGCGATGATCGTGCGCGGCTTCGTGGAGCCGATCGCTCGGGAGCTGCCCATGGAGTACGCCCTCGAGCTGAACCGCCTGATCGAGCTTCAGATGGAAGGGGCTGTGGGCTAGGCCCGCGAAAACCTATGGCAAGCGCAACTAACTCCGGTAGCACCACGGCCGGTTCCATCGCCGTGCGCGAGGCCGGGGCCCCCGGCGAACTCGCGGGTCCCGGCACCGGGCGCATGGTCAGCCAGCCGGCCGACGCCCGGCAGATCGCGGTCGCGTCCTACGACGTGGCCGACTTCCCGGTGCCGCACGGCCGCGAGGAGGACTGGCGGTTCACCCCCCTCGACCGGCTCAACGGGCTGCACGACGGCACGTTCGGCACGGCCGGCCGGGTCGGCGAGCTGACCGTCGAGGTCGAGGCCCCCGCGGGCGTCGTCGTCGAGACGGTCGGCCGGGACGACGCCCGGGTCGGCAAGACCGGCAAGCCCGTCGACCGCGTCGCGGCGCAGGCGTACAGCGCGTTCGAGAAGGCCACCGTCGTCACGTTCCCGAAAGAACTCGTGGCGGGCGAGCCGGTGTTCGTGCGGACGCGCGGTGCCGGGACGACCGGTTTCGGGCACCTCGTGATCGACGTCGGCCGGTTCGCCGAGGCGGTCGTGGTGCTCGAGCACACCGGCAAGGCGACCTACGCGGACAACGTCGAGTTCCTCGTCGCGGACGGCGCGAAGCTCACCGTGATCTCGGTGCAGGACTGGGCCGCCGGCGCGGTGCACCTGAGCCACCAGATCGCCCGGCTGGGCCGGGACGCGGCGTTCAAGTCGGTCGCGGTCACCCTCGGCGGCGACGTGGTCCGGCTGTTCCCGCGGGTCGTGTACGACGCGCCGGGCGGCGACGCCGAGCTGTACGGCGTGTACTTCGCCGACTCGGGCCAGCACCTGGAGCACCGCCTGTTCGTCGACCACGACGTGCCGCGCTGCCGCAGCCTGGTCACCTACAAGGGTGCGCTGCAGGGCGCCGACGCCCGCACGGTGTGGATCGGCGACGTGCTGATCCGCGCGGCGGCCGAAGGCACCGACACGTACGAGCTGAACCGCAACCTGCTGCTCACCGAAGGGGCGCGCGCCGACTCGGTGCCGAACCTGGAGATCGAGACCGGCGAGATCGCCGGCGCCGGGCACGCCAGCGCCACCGGCCGGTTCGACGACGAGCAGCTGTTCTACCTCCAGGCCCGCGGCATCCCGGCCGACGAAGCCCGCCGTCTGGTGGTGCGCGGCTTCTTCGCCGAGGTGATTGCCCAGATCGGGCTGCCGGAGCTGCAGGACAAGCTGATGGAGCGCATCGAGGCGGAGTTGGGGGCGAGCGTCTGATGGCGTTCCAACGCGCGTGCGCCGAGAGCGAGTTGTCGGAAGACACCCCGCACCGTGTGGTGCTGGACGGTGTCCCGGTGACGCTCGTGCGCACCGAGGGCGAGGTGTACGCGATCAACGACGTGTGCAGCCACGCCAACGTGTCGCTGTCGGAGGGCGAGGTGGAGGACTGCACGATCGAGTGCTGGCTGCACGGCTCGCGTTTCGACCTTCGCACCGGCCGCCCGTCCGGCCCGCCGGCGAACCAGCCGGTCCCCGTCTACCCCGTGAAGATCGAGGCCGACGCGATCCACGTCGACCTGAACCAGGAGTCCTGAGTCCGTATGGCAACGCTTGAGATCCGCGACCTGCACGTCAGCGTGGAGGCCGAGAACGGCCCCCGCGAGATCCTGCGCGGCGTCGACCTGACCGTGAAGCAGGGCGAGACCCACGCCATCATGGGCCCGAACGGCTCCGGCAAGTCGACCCTGGCGTACTCGATCGCCGGGCACCCGAAGTACAAGGTCACCGGCGGCACCGTGACGCTCGACGGCGAGGACGTGCTGTCCATGTCCGTCGACGAGCGCGCCCGTGCGGGCCTGTTCCTCGCGATGCAGTACCCGGTCGAGGTGGCCGGTGTGTCGGTGTCGAACTTCCTGCGCACGGCGGCGACCGCGGTGCGCGGCGAGGCGCCGAAGCTGCGCCTGTGGGTCAAGGAAGTCAAGGAGGCGATGGACCGCCTCCAGATGGACCCGGCGTTCGCCGAGCGCAACGTCAACGAGGGCTTCTCGGGCGGTGAGAAGAAGCGCCACGAGATCCTCCAGCTGGAGCTGCTCAAGCCGAAGATCGCGGTGCTCGACGAGACCGACTCGGGTCTGGACGTCGACGCGCTGCGCATCGTGTCCGAGGGCGTGAACCGGGTCCGCGACACCGGCGAGATCGGCACGCTGCTGATCACCCACTACACGCGGATCCTGCGCTACATCAAGCCGGACTTCGTGCACGTGTTCGCGGGCGGCAAGATCGTCGAGTCCGGCGGTCCTGAGCTGGCCGACAAGCTGGAGGAAGAGGGCTACGAGGCCTACACCGGAGTCAGGGAGAACGCATGACCATCACCCTTCCGGGGCTCCTCGACACCGACACGATCCGCAAGGACTTCCCGGTGCTGTCGCGCACCGTGCACGACGGCAAGCCGCTCGTCTACCTGGACAACGCGGCGACCTCGCAGAAGCCCAAGCAGGTCATCGACGCGCTGAACGCCTACTACGAGCTGCACAACTCGAACGTGCACCGGGGCATCCACGTGCTCGCCGAGGAAGCCACCGCGCTGTACGAAGGCGCCCGTGACAAGGTCGCGTCGTTCATCAACGCGCCGTCGCGCTCCGAGGTCGTGTTCACGAAGAACTCGTCCGAGGCGCTGAACCTGGTCGCCAACATGCTGACCTGGGCAGACGAGCCGTTCCGGGTCGGTCCGGGCGCCGAAGTGGTCATCACCGAGATGGAGCACCACTCGAACATCGTGCCGTGGCAGCTGATGTGCCAGCGCACGGGTGCGTCGCTCAAGTGGTTCGGCCTGACCGACGAAGGCCGCCTCGACCTGTCGAACATCGACGAGGTCATCACCGAGAACACCAAGGTGGTCTCGGTTGTGCACACGTCGAACATCCTCGGCACGGTCAACCCGATGGAGCTGATCGTCCGGCGTGCGCACGACGTGGGCGCGCTGGTCGTCGTCGACGCGTCGCAGGCCGCGCCGCACGTCCCGATGGACGTGCAGGAGATGGGCGCCGACTTCGTGGCGTTCACCGGGCACAAGATGCTCGCTCCGACGGGCATCGGCGTGCTGTGGGGCCGGCTCGGGCTGCTCGAGGAGCTTCCGCCGTTCCTGGGCGGCGGCGAGATGATCGAGACCGTGACGATGGAGTCGTCGACGTACGCTCCGTCGCCGCACAAGTTCGAGGCGGGCACCCCGCCGATCGCGCAGGCGGTCGGTCTGGGCGCGGCGATCGACTACCTCAACGCGCTGGGCATGGAGAACGTCGCCTCGCACGAGCACGCGCTGACCGCATACGCGCTCGAAGCGCTGGCCACCGTCGAGGGCCTGGAGATCATCGGCCCGAAGACCGCCGAGTCGCGCGGTGCGGCGATCTCCTTCAAGTTCGGCGACCTGCACCCGCACGACGTGGGCCAGGTGCTGGACGAGCAGGGCATCGCGGTGCGCGTCGGCCACCACTGCGCGCGGCCGGTGTGCCTGCGCTACGGGGTGCCGGCGACCACGCGCGCGTCGTTCTACCTGTACTCGACGCCCGGCGAGGTCGATGCGCTGGTGGCCGGCCTGGAACATGTGCGCCGGTTCTTCGGCTGACATATCCGTGGCACGGACACACATGCGTCAGGACCGTTGGGAGCGGCGATGAAGCTGGACTCGATGTACCAGGAGATCATCCTGGACCACTACCGCAACCCCCATCACAAGGGGCTGCGGGACCCGTTCGACACCGAGGTGCACCACGTCAACCCGACGTGCGGCGACGAGGTGACGCTGCGGGTGAAGCTCGACGGGACGGGTGCCGGCGCGAAGGTCGTCGACGTCTCGTACGAGGGCCAGGGCTGTTCGATCAGCCAGGCCAGCGCGTCGGTGATGACCGACCTGGTCATCGGCCGCACGGTCGAGGACGCGCTCAAGGTCCAGGAGGAGTTCCTGACCCTGATGCAGTCCAAGGGCCAGGCCGAGCCGGACGAGGACGTGCTGGAGGACGCGGTGGCGTTCGCCGGCGTGTCGAAGTTCCCGGCCCGGGTCAAGTGCGCATTGCTCGGTTGGATGGCGTGGCGGGATGCGACCACGCAGGTGATGGAGGGTCGGAAGTGAGCGACACCAAGATCGGTCCGGCGTCGCCGGACGAGGTCACCGAGGCGCTGTACGACGTCGTGGACCCGGAACTCGGCATCAACGTCGTGGACCTGGGCCTGGTGTACGGCGTCACGGTGGACGACGGCAACATCGCCACCGTCGACATGACGCTCACCTCGGCGGCGTGTCCGCTGACCGACGTGATCGAGGACCAGGCGAAGACGGCCACCGAGAACCTGGTGAAAGATCTGCGGATCAACTGGGTGTGGATGCCGCCGTGGGGCCCGGACAAGATCACCGACGACGGTCGGGAGCAGCTGCGGGCGCTGGGGTTCAACGTCTGATCTGCTGCCTCGCCGATCTGTGCCGGTGCTTGTGCCGGTGATGTGTGCGTGACGGAAGGCCCGGTTCCCCGATTCCGGTCGGGAGCCGGGCCTTCGGCGTTGGATAGCGTGGGCGGCATGAGCGAGGCGGGCGGTGCGGGCGGTGCGGGCGCGGCGGTTGCCGAGTTCGAGGCGGAGCGGGGGCGGTTGTTCGGGATCGCGTACCGCATGCTCGGGTCGGCGGCGGAGGCCGAGGACGCGGTGCAGGACGCCTATCTGCGGTGGCATGCGGCGGACCGGGGGTACATCGGCGCGCCGGGGCCGTGGCTCGCGAAGGTGCTGGCGAACCTGTGCCTGAACCGGCTGACGTCCGCGCGGGCGCGCCGCGAGGAGTACGTCGGCCCGTGGCTGCCCGAGCCGGTGCGCACCGACACCGGCGCGCTGGGGCCGCTGGAGACCGCGGAGCAGCGCGAGGCGGTGTCGATGGCGATGCTGGTGATGCTGGAGCGGTTGTCGCCGCCGGAACGGGCGGTGGTGGTGCTGCGCGACGCGTTCGACTACGGGCACCGGGAGATCGCCGCGGTGCTGGACTGGCCCGAGGCGAACGTGCGGCAGGCGTACAGCAGGGCGAAGAAGCACCTGGCGGACGGCCGCCCGCGGTTCGCGGCGTCCGCCGAGGTGCGCGCGGACCTGCTGGAGCGGTTCCTGACCGCGGCGGCGGAAGGCGCACTGGACCGGCTGGAGGCGCTGCTCGCCGACGACGTGGTGGCGTGGGCGGACGGCGGCGGCAAGGTGCGGTCGGCGACCCGGCCGGTGTCCGGGCGGAACGCGGTGGCGCGGTTCTTCATCGGCATGCTGCAGAAGTTCGGGAGCGGGGTGGTGGTCACGTTCGCCGAGGTCAACGGTGCGGCGGCGGTCCTCGGGTGGGAGGACGGCGCGCTGATCGCGGCCGGGATGGTGGAGTTCGGAACCGACGATTTCGGGAACGGTGTGGTGACGGACGTCCGGATCATGCGGAATCCGGACAAGCTGGGGTTCCTGGAAATCCAGTGCCGGGAGCTGTCACAGAACGCGTAGCTGCGCGGTTCCTTCCTGCGTAGGCGCTTCGACCGCGTACGCATTTGGAGGAGACGCAGATGTCCGACGACGCGATCCGCAACGACGGCGGCACGATCCTGGTGACCGGGGCGACGGGGGTCCTGGGCCGGGAGGTCCTGGCCCGGGCCCGCCGCACCGGCCTTCCGGTGCGGGCGATGACGCGCCGCACCGAACTGCCCGACGACCCGGGCGTCACGTGGGTCACCGCCGACCTCAAGACCGGCGCGGGGGTGGACGAGGCCCTCGACGGGGTGACGACCGTCGTCCACTGCGCGAGCGACGTCCGCCACCCGAAGAACGACATTCCGGGGTGGCACCACCTGCTCGACTCGGCGCGGCGGGCCGGGGTGGGGCACATCGTCAACATTTCGATCGTCGGGATCGACCGGATCCCGTACCGCTACTACCGGATCAAGCTCGAAGGCGAACGTCTGCTCGCGGCCTCCGGCATCCCGTGGACCAACCTGCGCGCGACCCAGTTCCCGGAACTGCTGAACGCCGGCTTCCGGGCGCTGTCCAAACTGCCGGTCGTGCTCGTCCCGGCGAAGACCGCGTGCCAGCCGGTCGACCAGGGCGAAGTCGCGGACAGGCTGGTTGCGTTGGCCTTGGCGGCCCCGTCCGGCCAGGCCACCGAGATGGGCGGCCCGACGGTCTACACCGCCGACGAACTCGCCCGCACCTGGTGCCGCGCGGCGGGCAAGAAGCGCCGGATCGTCGCTGTCCGTATCCCCGGAAAGCTCGGCGCGTCTTTCCGCAGCGGCGCCCTGACGACCCCGGAGCAGGCCACGGGGGTGCGGACCTGGGAGGAGTATCTGGCCGGGAAGTCGGGGGTGGCGGCGGGCTGATCGGCGGCGGTCCGGGTGGTGCGGACCCGGTGCCGGGGCGCGCGGCGTCGCCCCGGCACCGGCTCAGGCCGCCGGTTGTGCCGCGTCCTCCGTGCTCAGGCGCAATGCCGCGACGATGCGGCGGTAGAGCGGTGATCAGGACGCTGGAGCAGGGCATCGCCGGCACGGCGTGAGACGCCGTACCGGCGCCCGGCGGGTCAGGAGCGGATCGGCTCGCAGCCCTTGGCGGTGGCGACGGCGCCTGCGATCCTGCGGAACGTCTCGTCCGGTGCCGGCAGCCAGGCCTGCCGCGGCTCGGTCTGCTTGACGACGAGGAACAGCGGACGGCCCTGACAAGTCGTGCGCAGCGTGAAGTCGGTCCCGGCATCGGTCACCGACCGCCACACCGTGCCGCGGTAGCCCGCCACGGCGACATCTCGGGGCCCCGGCCCGGCGGCGGCCTCCGGCGGCTGCGGATCGCCTTGCACGACGCGGAACTCCAGCTCCCAGGAGACCCAGTTGCCTCGCCCCGGGCGGTGTTCCACACCGACGTGCACGCCCAGCCCGCACGCGAAGTATCCGCTGCCCGTGTCGATGTAGGCCTGACGCAGCGGTGCCTGCTCCTCGGCCGCGGCCGGGAGAACGTCCTTCCACGCGACGCCGGCAAACCCGCACACGGGGTCGCCGGCACGGACATCGCCGCGCACCGGGTCGCCGCCCGGGGCCGGGGCAGGCAGGTCCGGCCCCTCGCAGTTGTCCGCACGGCGCCGGATGTTCACCGCGGACACCAGCGCGGCGGCGAGCCGGCCCCGGTTGTCGGGCCGCGCCACGGCACCGGGGTCGCCGGTCAGGTTGGTCAGCTGAAGCCTTGCCGCCCAGGTCTTGTTCGTGGCGTGGCAAGGCGGGACGAATACCACCGCCTCGTGCTCGTCCGCGTAGCCGGTCAGCCCGGGGCCCAGGGGCTCGAACAACGCGGGGACGGAACGGTCGGCGGAACCCCGCCAGTTCACCATGCGGTCTTCGTTCGGGCTTGCCACTCCGGTGAGGAAGTCCAGGTACCAGGTGGTCTGCGCGGGGTCGGTCGCTGTCACCACGGTGCAGCCCGCGGGGAGGCCGGGGACCGCGTCGTTCCGGCCGCCGACGTCCTTGAGCTTCGCGGTGGTCCCCGGCGGCAGCAGGTCCCGGACCTGGCTCTCGGTGAACCATCCGCCGCACAGGCTCTGCGGCGACGCCGGCGGCGACTTGGCGCCACCGCCGGAGGAACACGCCGAGGCGGCACACAGGAGAGCTGCGATGGCGACCCACCGCGCGAAGGTGCGGTCTGTGCGCTTCATCCCGGAGTGCCCCGCGTTCCCTTGGTGACCTGCTCTCCCGTGTTGTAGCCCGTGTCCACGACGTCCACGAGATCGACCGGGTCCCGCCCCGGCGGCAGGTGCGAGTTGTAGTCGTTTTGCCATTGAAGGACCGTGTCCGTGGACATCGTCAGTCTGTCGACGTAGGCCCGGCTGATCTGCTTCGACGCATCGCCGGAAGAATCCTGCTTCAACCAGTCGTTGATCTCCGACGCCGACTTGTCGATGACCACTGCGCCGACGTCCCCGATCCACTCGTGCCCCGCCGGCGCAAACACCGTGGCCGCCGCCGACAAGGCACCGCCGCCCCAGCGCGTCCATCGCTCCAGGGTGGCATTCGATGCCTTGTCGCCGTTGAGCTGAGAACTGCGAATGTCATCGGACGTCACCCTGTCGATGGCGCCGAAGACCTCTGCCGAGTTCGCCGCGAACTTCTCCATGGCAGGGTTGACGGCCTGCGGGGAGCCGTAGACGCCGTCCGGGTTGGCGGCGATCGCCGACAAGCCGGACCAGGTGAACGCCTGCTCGGCCTGCTGCAGTGCGGCGACATTCAGCTTGTCTCCGGCCAATCCCGCGACCAGCCGCAGCATGTCCTCGCGAGCCACCCCGACAGCCGGAAGTCCCGGGGGCATATTCGCGGCCGAAACTCCGGCGTGCTGGTTGGACAATCCCGCGTGCAGCGTCGCCGGGTTGGATACCAGCATCTGTGTCACACCGGTGCGCAAGTGTTCGGAGTGCGAGAGCGCCGAGGAATCCTTGTCGCTGAACACACCGACGACGTTGGACACGACGCTCGGCAACTTCGTGGGATCCGTGCCGACCCGCGTCGCCGCCGCAATGGCGTCGCCCAGGGGATCCAGATGGGCCTTCGCGCCCGGGCCCGGGCCGTAGATGCCGTTCCTCAGTTCCCGCTGGTTCGCCAGATAGTCGAGATCGTTCTTGCCCTGATTGCCGGCGAACATCTCGGTGGCCGCGGCCGGGTTGTTCTTCAGGGCGACGAGATAGCCGTTGACCGGGTCCCGACTGGGCTGGTCGGTGCCCCAGCCGATGCCGCGGGCGTTCAGCTCCTTGTCGTAGTCCAGGACGTCGCGGCCCACGACCTTCAGGAACTCCGTGTCGTACGTGCCCTGGCGGATCAGGGTGTCCAGCGCCTGGTACCCGTACGTCACGTTGCCGCTCAACGGGTCGCCGGGGTCGTTGACGACGTTGCGTCCCGCCTGCTTCAGCTGCTCCATCCACGTCTTGTCGCGGGCCAGTTCCGGACTGGCCGCGGACAACGCGTTGCGCAGGGTGTCCTGGACGACCTTGAGGTCGCCGGAGTCCGCGTCCCTCCGCGACCAGGGCGGGGTGGTGTACTTCGCGGTGTCGAGCAGGCCTTGGGGTCCAAGGTCCCGGACCAGCTGGGTCTGGTAGCCCGGGTTGCCCGCGTTGTCCAGGCCGAGCAGTTTCAGCTCCCGGATGTCCTGGCTGCTCAGCTCGCCGCTCTGGAGCTTGGTCAGGAGGTCCGCCGCGCGCCGAGCGTCCGCGGCCGGATCGGCACCGAGGGAGTGGACGTTGAAGTCCCGCTTGGGGCCGAAGTCGACGTTGGCTTTCATGGTCACGGCGGCCAGTTCGTCGGCGGCGGTGGCCTGGTCCAGCGCGGCGGTGACGCGTTTGGCGATGTCGTCGGCGATGCCTTGGAGATTGGTCTGCTCGGCGTCCGACATCGCGGTCCAGGTGAGCCGCCCGTCCGGTTGACGGGTGATGCCGTTGCGGCGGGCGTCGTCCAGCGCTTGACGGAGCGTACTTTGCGCTGTGCGGAGCTTTTGCGCCGCTTCCCGCAGGATCGCCGCCATCGCGCCGGACTCGGCGCGCACGGCTTCGAGTTGGTCGCCTACGTAGCCGATCAGCTGCACCGCTCTGCGGCCGTCGTCGCTGATCCAGGCACCGGCCAGCGGGCCGATGACGTCGCGGTCGACGGACGCTTCGTCTCCCGTCATCGCGGCGCTGAGCCGCTCCCAGCTTGCCGCCACCGCGTCGACCGCGTCGGGAGAACAGGTGTCGAGGTCTTCGATCGAAAGTCCCATGGCGTGTCCCCTACTTCCGGATCAACGCTTTGGTGACGGCCTGTTCGTTTTCCTGCCAGTTCGTGGCGGCCTTGCGGATCCGGCCCGCGCGGTCGTCCATGTCTTCGAGGAGATGCTTGAGCTTTTCGCCCCAGCGTTCGTGGACGTGCTCGACCGCCTTGGTGAGTTGCAGGTTGCGGCCGATGTTCACGTGGTCGCTGTCCTTCAACGCGGCGTTGACGTCGGCGCTCGCTTCGGCGCGCAGGCCTTCGAGGCGGGCCGCGGCACTCAGCAGAGTCTCGGGTGTCAATCGGACCGCGCCGGGTGCGGCGGCGGCGGACAGCAGCCGGGTCTCGGCGGGTTCGGCGGCAGGTGGGTCGGCGCCCTCGTAGAGCCATGGGCTCAGGGCTCGGTCTATGTGGTTGTCTGCGCTCACAGCGGCCCCCGTAGCGACTGGAATCGTGGACGGGAGCCTAGTGAAACGGAGGCTGCGGCGCAGTGATACGACTGGCTTGATCGGCGCTGTGGCCACGCCGCGCAAGCGGCATGCGCGGTAGCGTCGCCCCAACAGTGGACTAGCTGTGGGGTGGGGTGGCTGCGGGTGGTCTTCCGATGGCGGCGGCGGCACGAGCGCCACCTGGCCGAGTACCGGCAGCGCCTGGAGCAGGCGCAGGCCGCCGCTCCCCCGTCGGGTGCCCTGATACCCGCGATCGCGCCGCCCAGGGGATCACTTTCGGTCGAAGCGGAGGATGAGCTTCCGTCACCAGCGCGGTCCGCACGGGCCATGGCGGTACGCGCCGAAGACCGCGACCGGGCCGCCATGCTCGCCGACCGAGCCCGGCAGTTGAGCCGGTCCGGACGCCACACCGAAGCCTCCGCGCCCGCCCGCGCCGCGGTGCGGATCCTCGGCGAACTGGCCGAGCACAACCCGGCCGAGCACGCCGCGGCCCTCGTCGACGCGCTCCGCGCGCTGGCCGCGGTCCTCGCGGGCGGCAAACAGTACGCGGACGCGGTCAAGGTCGCCGACAATGCCACGCTCCGCGCGCGCCGCCTCGCCGCGCTCGACGTGCATCTCCACCGGCCTTTGCTGGCCGCGACCTTGCGGGACCTCGGTGCGCGGCTCGGCGACGCCGGCGAGGCGATACGGGCGTTGAGCGTGCTGCACGAGTGCGTCGAGGCGTATCGCACGCTTGCGGCCCGCTCGCCCGAGGTCTACCGGGCCGGACTCGCGGACGCGCTGGACGAGTTCGCCGGTCGGCTCGCGGAAAGCGGGCTCACCGACGACGCGTTGGCCGTGTTCGAGGAAGCTGCTCGGCTGCTGACCCTCGCGGACGCGGACGTCCTGGCGCAGGTGACGACGCGTCAGGCCAACTTGCTGGCCCGGGTCGGCCGCGTCGACGAGGCGCTGGAACGCGCGAACTCCGCGGTACGGCTGCGCCGTTCGCAGGCCGAGGACGCCCCGGGCGCGGCCGAGGACGCGCTGGCCGCCGCGCTGCAGAGCTACGGCCTGCTGCTGAGCGGCACGAAGCGGCACGACGACGCGGTGGAAGCGCTGGAGGAGGCGGTGTCGCTGCGGGCCCGCCGGGTGCGGGTGGATCCGGCGATCGCCCGGCGGCCCGAGGTCGCGGTGACGTATGCCGTGTACGGCCTGGTGCTGATCTCCGCGGACCGCCCGGCGGACGCGGTGCCGCCGCTGGCCGCCGCGCTGGGGGTGGGCACCGCGCTCAACCTGCCGCAGGTCGTCGAGATGGCCACCGACGCGCTGATCCGCGCCCACGCCGCCGAACCCGCCGCGGTCCGATCGCGCTGGCGCGCGGCCACGGGCGAGGACGCGCCGCAGTGGATCACGGGGACGGGCCGTACCCGCCGCGTCGAAGCCGGGCCCCCGGCCCCTGCCACTACCGCTCCGCGGCCCGACCGGATGCCCGCACCGGACCGGACACCGCCGGCCGACCGTCCCCCCCGAGCCGACCGCACGCCGCCACCCGACGAGGAGAACCCCCGCCCGCCGGGCCGCGGCCGCCTGACCGGCCAGCCGATGCGACGGCCGATCCCGTCACCGACGAAACGACCGCGGACGGACGTCGACGTGTAAGCAGAAACGAGAAGCGCCGGTGCAAGACGCGCGAGCCCAGGACGCGAGACGCGGGCGCAGCGCGGGCGAGCGCGAAACGCGGGGGCGTACGGGCGCGCGGGCTGGAGCCCGCGGCTCAGGAGCGGCGGCGTGAAGCCGCGGGCACGACGGGCGACAGCGCGAAAGGCCAGGGCGCGAGGCACGAGAGCGCGGGCACGAGAGCGCGACGCGCGCAGCTCCGGACCTCCCCGAAGGCCTGACGGCGCGGGGCCTCAATCACGGGACCCCGGGCGCAAGCGCGAGGCGCAGGCGGGAGAACCCGAAACGCGGGGGCGTCGGGCGCGATAGTCGGGGCGTGCGAGCGAGGCGCGATGCGGAGTCCCTCGCGTGCCCTGCGCTTCTGCCGCCAGGGCGCGAGCGCGAAACGCGGGGGCGTCGGGCGCGCGAGCTGGAGCCCGGGGCGCGCGGGCGCGTGACGTAGGCGTGCGAGCGCAGTGCGCGAGGCGCGCGATGCGGCGGCTGTCGTGTGGCCTGCTCCCCTGGCCGTCAGGCCATCCGGCTGCCCGGGCGTGGTCGGGCCCCGAGTGTGGGCGCGCGCGGCGTCGACGCCACGATCCCGGCTCAGCGGCGTTCCCGTTCGCCTCCGCCCGCTTCGTCGCCCTTCGCGTCGGAGACCGCTGCAACCGGGCGGTCTGCGGACGTGCCCGGGGTCCCGGCTTCCCGGTCGGCACCGTCCTCCGCCGACCACACCGTCTCGGCCGGCGGCTCCCCCGCCTCGCCCTCGCCACCGCCGCCCTCGCCACCGCCGTCGCCCCCGTCCGCCGTCGGCCCGCGCCGCCGCGACGTGTACCAGCCCGCCCCCGCGATCGCCGCGACCACCGCCGCGATCGTGCCGAGCAGGGTGGCGGTCGAGAAGAAGCCCGCGGAGGAGGCCGAGTCCGCGTCGTCGGGCAGCTCGTCCAGATCGGTGGAGCAGACCAGCTGGTCCGACATGCCCGCGAGGCGGACGCAGGCGGTGGCCGCCAGGCCGCCGCCGTCGTCCGGCAGGACGTCGACCCGGGCCTTGACCGTCCGCACCACCTCGCCGCCCACCGGCAGGTCGACCGTCCATGTCAGCTGTCCGCCGAGGGTGTCCGGCGAGCCGTCGCTGGCGAGCAGGAAGGTGCCGTTGGGCAGCCTCGCCGTCAGCGAGACCGTCTCCAGCGCCACCGCGCCGATGTTGCGGGCCCGGATCGTGTACGTGTGCACCCGCCGCTCGGCGGTGTTCATCGTCCCGTCGTCCATCCGCACCGAGACCGCGGGCTGCGGGACGCCCGGCAGCGGGTCCGCGGCCGCCGCGGCGGGCAGGCAGGCGAGCGCGGCGGCGGTACCGAGGACGGCGAGACGCGTGCCCACGAGGACTCCCAACGGTGGCGGCCTGGCGCAGGTTCACCGCTCAGTCTGGGCAGCGGCGCACCCCGCAACGCCGATCCGGCCCGCAGGTTCCCCCAACGGGCGTATCAGGACAACTCGTTCGTGTCATTCCGCGGCCGTCGGGGAACCACCCGGAACGCCGGCAGGGGTGTGCCGTCACGTGGGCGCCAGGCACCCACGTGAGGGCACACCCCTGCCGGGACGTGCAAAAAAGCGCGGTCGCTCTCAGATCTCCCCGCGGAGCTTGGCGAGGGCCTCGGCGAGGATCGCCTCGCCGTCCGCGTCGCTGCGGCGCTCGCGGACGTACGCGAGGTGCGTCTTGTAGGGCTCGGTACGCGGAGCGTCCGGCGGGTTGTCCGCGTCCTGGCCGGCGGGCAGGCCGCAGCGCGGGCAGTCCCAGGTCTCCGGGACCTGTGCGTCGGTCGCGAAGCTCGGCTGGGTTTCGTGCTTGTTGGCGCACCAGAACGAAATGCGCAGCCGGGGTGCCGCTTCGCCGCGCTCGGCCTCACCCATCGGACCCGCGCCTACCCGGCTCCCACGGATGGCGTTGCCACTTGCCACGGTTAAAACTCCCCTTGGATCTGGTGGACGCGCGCCACGGACGCGCGGCTCGGACGACGGCTCGGGCCAACGGCCGTGATCCGGCCGGGCGACTGCCTGCCGAAACAGTGTACGTGCGGCCCGCGCGACCGGGAACCGCCTCCTGCGGCATTCCGACACGGTGTCAGGAAGCGTGCACAGAACGGGACATCGGCCCCGATACCGGGTGCCCGGAAAGTCCGGCGGGGCGGCCCGGCACGGAAATCCCCGCCGGAGCCGCCCCGTCCGCGCACCCTACTTCTTGAGCAGCAGCCCCAGGACCACGATGCAGATGAACCACAGCGAGCCGACGATGATCGTCAGGCGGTCGAGGTTCTTCTCCACGACGGACGACCCGCCGAGCGAGGACGACATGCCGCCGCCGAACAGGTCGGAAAGACCGCCGCCCTTGCCCTTGTGCAGCAGGACCAGCAGCACCATGAGCAGACTGCAGATGATCACGGCGATCGAGAAAGCGAGAGTCACGGCCTGGCCCAAACTCCTCATCGGAGAGCTTCACGGGGGCTGGCCCCGTCCCGCTCCGGACGCGCGGCCAGGGGTTCCTGGCCTCGGACAGGGTACGCCGTTCCGCCGCCCCGGGGGGAACCGGAAGCCGAAAACCCGGGACCCACCTGCGGAAACCGCGGGCGGGACCCCGGCGGACGCCGGGCCCGCGGAACGGACCCGGCCGACGTACCCGACTAACCGTGCTTAACCTACGGCCTGGTCCCGGAAGCGGACCAGCTTGACGAACTCCTCGGCCTCCAGGCTCGCGCCGCCGACCAGGCCGCCGTCGATGTCCGGCTTGACCATGAGGCCCGCCACGTTCGACGACTTGACCGAGCCGCCGTACAGGATGCGCACCTTGCCGGCCAGCTCGGCGTCGTACAGCTCGGCCAGGCGGCCCCGGATCGCGCCGCAGACCTCCTGGGCGTCCTCCGGCGTCGCGACCTCGCCCGTGCCGATGGCCCACACCGGCTCGTACGCGATCACGATGCGCTCGGCCTCGGCCGCCTTGATGCCCTTGAGGCCGCCGTCGACCTGCGCGAGCGTGTGCGCGACGTGCTCGCCGGCCTTGCGCACCTCGAGGCCTTCGCCCACGCACAGGATCGGCGTGATGTTGTTCGCGAACGCGGCCTTGGCCTTGGCGTTCACGACCTCGTCGGTCTCGTTGTGGTACTGGCGGCGCTCGGAGTGGCCCACGGTGACGTAGGTGCACTTGAGCTTGGCGAGCATCGAGCCGGCGATCTCGCCGGTGTACGCGCCGCCCGTGTGCTGCGACACGTCCTGCGCGCCGAACACGATGCGCAGCTTGTCGCCGTCCACGAGGGTCTGCACCGAGCGCAGGTCGGTGAACGGCGGCAGCACCGCGACCTCGACCTGGTCGAAGTCCTTGTCGTCCAGCGCGAAGGCGAGCTTCTGCACCAGGGCGATGGCCTCGAGGTGGTTGAGGTTCATCTTCCAGTTGCCGGCCATCAGCGGAATGCGGCCGGTCACGGCGGAACCTGCGGGGTTCTTCTTGGTCACGGGTCAGCTCTCCAGGGCTTCGATGCCGGGCAGGGTCTTGCCCTCGAGGTACTCCAGGCTGGCGCCGCCGCCGGTCGAGATGTGGCCGAACGCGGCCTCGTCGAAGCCGAGGGTGCGCACCGCGGCGGCCGAGTCGCCGCCGCCGACCACGCTGAACGCGGCGGAGTCGACGAGGGCCTGCGCGACGGCGCGGGTGCCGCCGGCGTACGGCGCCATCTCGAACACGCCCATCGGGCCGTTCCAGAAGACGGTGCGCGCGTCGGCGAGCTTGGCCGCGAAGAGCTTCCCGGACTCGGGGCCGATGTCGAGGCCCATCCGGTCGGCGGGGATCGCGTCGGCGGCGACCACGCCGTGCTCGGCGTCGGCGGCGAACGCGGCCGCGGCGACGACGTCGACCGGCAGCACGAACTCGACGCCCTTCTCCGCGGCGCGGGCCAGGTACGCCTGCACGGTCGGGATCTGGTCCTTCTCCAGCAGGCTGGAGCCGACCTCGTGGCCCTGCGCGGCGAGGAACGTGTAGACCATGCCGCCGCCGACCAGGATGCGGTCGGCCTTCTCCAGCAGGTTGTCGATCACGCCGAGCTTGTCGGAGACCTTGGAGCCGCCGAGGACGACCGCGTAGGGCCGCTCGACGTTCTCGGTGAGGCGCTTGAGCACGTCGAGTTCGGCGGCGATCAGGTAGCCGGCCGCGTGCGGGAGCTTGTGCGCGATGTCGTACACCGAGGCGTGCTTGCGGTGCACCGCGCCGAAGCCGTCGCCGACGTACAGGTCCGCCAGCGCGGCCAGCTCGTCCGCGAACGCGCCGCGCTCGGCGGCGTCCTTGCTGGTCTCGGCGGCGTTGAAGCGCACGTTCTCCAGGACCGCCACGTCGCCGTCGCCGAGGGAGGCGACGGTCCCACGGGCACTCGCGCCGACCGTGTCGGTCGCGAACGCGACGGGCTTCCCGAGCAGTTCGCCGAGGCGCGCGGCGACCGGTGCGAGCGAGTACGCCGGGTCCGGCTCGCCCTTCGGGCGGCCGAGGTGGGCGGTGACGACGACCCGGGCGCCGCGCTCGGCGAGCGCGCGGATCGTCGGCAGGCTCGCGCGGATGCGGCCGTCGTCGGTGATGGTCGCGCCGTCGAGCGGCACGTTGAGGTCGGCGCGTACCAGAACGCGCTTACCGGCGACATCGAGGTCGTCGATGGTCTTCATGCGGGGGTGTCATCCTCATCGGTTCGGGCCGTCGAGGGAAACGGCCCGTCGGCCGGCTGGGGGTCGCGGGTGCGCCCGGGGCTTCCCGGGGCGCCCGGGGCCGGCGGGCCCCGGGCGTGCGGCCGGGCCCGGCCGACGGAAGTCCGTCGTCCGGGCCCGCACGGTCACCGGATCAGCGGTGTCAGAGCTGCGCGCCGACGTGCTTGACCAGGTCGACGAGGCGGTTGGAGTAGCCCCACTCGTTGTCGTACCAGCCGACGACCTTGACCTGCTTGCCCTGCGCCATCGTCAGCTTCGAGTCGAAGGTGCAGGAGGACGGGTCGGTGACGATGTCCGAGGACACGATCTCGTCCTCGGTGTAGGACAGGAAGCCCTTCAGCTCGCCCTCGGCGGCCTTCTGGAACGCGGCGTTGACCTCGTCCTTGGTGACCTCGCGCTCCAGCTCGACGACCAGGTCGGTAACCGAACCGGTCGGGACCGGCACGCGCATGGCGATGCCGTCGAGCTTGCCGGCCAGCTCCGGCAGGACCAGCGCGGTGGCCTTGGCGGCACCCGTCGAGGTCGGGATGATGTTGGTCGCGGCGCCCCGCGCGCGACGCAGGTCGCTGTGCGGGAAGTCCAGGATGACCTGGTCGTTCGTGTACGCGTGGACCGTCGTCATGAGGCCCTTGGCGACGCCGAAGTTCTCCAGCAGGACCTTCGCCATCGGCGCGACGCAGTTGGTCGTGCAGGAGGCGTTGGACAGCACGGTGTGCTTCGCGGCGTCGTACTTCTCGTGGTTGACGCCCATCACGATGGTGATGTCCTCGCCCTTGGCGGGCGCGGAGATGATGACCTTCTTGGCGCCGGCCTGGACGTGCTTGACGGCGTCCGAGGCGTTGGTGAAGCGGCCGGTCGACTCGATGACGATGTCGGCGCCCAGCTCGCCCCACGGCAGCGCGGCCGGGTCGCGCTCGGCCAGCGTCTTGAACGTCTTGCCGCCGACGGTGATGCTGTCGTCGGTGTGGCTGACCTCCTGGCCCAGGCGGCCGAGGATGCTGTCGTACTTCAGCAGGTGGACCAGCGTGGCGTTGTCGGTGAGGTCGTTGACACCGACGATCTCGACGTCGGCGCCCGACGCCAGAACCGCGCGGAAGAAGTTGCGGCCAATACGGCCGAACCCGTTGATACCTACTCGGATCGTCACGAACCGATCTCCTCTTGGTGCGCCGGAGGGATGCCCTGATGTGTTCTTCCCGGCAGACGGGTTGGAATCGTCAAGCCGAGACCAAGTCCGACCTTATCGCGCGCCATAGCGTGGCCGTGACCCAGGCGTCCACCCGTTGAGACCGGCTCCGACCGGCGGATATGGCGCGCGAGCCGACCGCACAGGGGCGGGCCGCACTTGCCGGCGCACCCGAAGCGGAGCACCCCCGGACGGGCGGAAGGCCCGGCGGTCGCGACCGCCAGGCCTTCCGGTGGTGCATCGCGCCGACTAGCGGCTGCGACCCGCGCCGAGAGCCGCGCCGCCTGCGGCCACCACGCCGAGTGCGGTCAGGAAGCCCTTCGAGCCGTCCTTCATCTCTTCCTTCCAAGCATCGAAGATGTGGAGTTTGTCGAGCACATCCGACAGCGAGATGTCCATGCCGTGGTCGTTGTAGGCGTTCTGGACCGAGAAGGCGATACCGAAGTACTGCGCGACGAAGATGCCGACTGCGGCGAGCACCACCGCAAGCACCGGCATGGCCGGGTGGCGGCCGCCGAAGCGGCCGACCACGGCGCCGATGACCAGGCCCGCAAAAATCGCAGCCCAGGCGTAGAGCTTGTCCGTGCCGGCGATCAAGCCGCAGTAGGCGCCACCCGCCACGAGCGTCGCCAGCACGCCAAGGCCGACCGCCGCGCCCACACGGACGGGCCGTCCCGCACCGTAGGGCCCGCCCGGCCCGTACCCACCCGGCTGTCCCCCGTAAGGGCCGGGCTGCTGAGGGTGGGGCTGGCCGTAAGGACCGGGCTGCTGGCCGGGCTGGCCGTATGGCCCCGGCTGCTGGCCGTAAGGTCCGGGCTGCTGCCCGTACGGGCCCGGCTGCTGCTGCGGGGCGCCGTAATTGCCGGGCCCGTTGTATCCACTCACGTATTCGTCTCCCGAGACGATGGCTTGGGGGGACGCCCGACGCTAGTGGGGCGCAGTGACGAACGCGCGAACGCAAGGGTCCCTAGGCCTGCGAACACCCGCGCGTCGCCCGTCTTGACCGGAAATGCCGGAAAGATCGAGGGATTTCCCGCAGACCGGGGCAGGCGGAGCAGACCCCCGACGCGGCCTCGCTTGCGGAACGCTCGGCGCGACAAGCGAGTTCCCGCCGTCACCCTCCGCACACGCCGGGGCCCGGCGGACGTTTCGCCCGCCGGGCCCCGGATCGCACCCGACCTCACTCGTCCGCCTTGCCGGTCCCGTGCGGGACCGCCAACCCCTGCGGACTACGTACCGTCCTTCCCGGACCGGGCTACTTGAGCAGGTGCGCCAACGCCTTGCCCATCACGGCGTTCCGCTCGGCCTGCGTCGCCAACTGCTCCAGGCCGAAGCCGAAGAGCAGGGTGTCGTTCGTGGCGACCACCGAGCTGCCGTAGACCGACTTGGAGTTGATGAACGTGCCGGACGAGTGGTCGCCCGGCGGCGGGCCGGCGATGGTCCACGGGCCCGTGCCGGTCTCGAAGCCCTCGCTGTCCACGGTGCCGCTGACGGTCACGACCTTGGCGTCGTCGAAGAACACGCCCGCGCCGCCGGTGTTGGCGTCGCTGACGTAGCCGAGCGAGACCTCCACCTTCTTGCCCGCGTACGGCGACAGGTCGAACGCGACCTGCTGCCAGCCGCCGGAGTTGCCCGTGAACGCGTTCCACGCCCCGGTGCTGCCGGAGGCCTGGCAGGGGGTGCCCACGGTGATGTAGTGCGCCAGGAACGGGTGGTCCTTCTGCGCCAGGTAGCCGCTGGAGCAGTCCTCCGGCAGCTGCTGGGTGCTGCGGCCGTTGAGGTCCGGCAGCGTCGTCCAGTCGTCCTGGCCGACGGTGTGCGCCTCGACGATCACGTGGTCCCAGTTCTGCTCGGTGTCCCACGACATCTGCGCGGTCAGCTTCGCCGCGTCCGCCGCCGTCACACTGCTCAGGTCGATGGTGCGCGTCATGCGCATGTACGACTCGTCCACGTGCGGGCCGGCGATGTACTTCTGGCCCTCCGGCGGGGTCAGCGGCCCCGACGGAACGCCCTGGTACACCGCGGCGCTCTGGCTGCTGCCGAACTGCGGGAAGCTGTTCGGCGGCAGGATCGCGCCGGTGGGCAGGAACCCGCCCGCTTCGTTCACCGGGTTGCTCGCGGTGCCCGGAAGCCCCGCGGCCGTTCCGGCGAACGGGCCGGTGTCGGTGCCCGTGACGCCGTTCACGCCGCCCGTCGCCGCCCGTGCGTAGGCGCCGAAGTAGTACTGCGTGAAGTCGTCGGACAGCAGCTCGCAGTCGTCGCGGTAGCTGGTGGTGATCCAGCACGGCTGGTCGGGGTGTCCCTTGAGGCCGTAGTAGATACCGCCGCCGTTGGCGCCGGCGAGCGGGCCGTAGTACGCGGTGGTCTCACCCGCGTACATGACCTTGCCGCCCTCGTTGAGGTAGTCCCGCATCGCATAGGTGAGGGCCACCGCGCGGTCGGCCACCGTGCTGTCCGGGAACTGCCCGCTGCCGCCCACCCGGGTCGGCTCGTCGGCCGCGTCCTGGGTGAGACGGTTGTCGCCCAGGTACCACACGACCGCCTTGAAGTGGCCGAGTACGCCGACCGCGTCGGGCACGCCCTGCTGGTCGATGTCCCACAGCGACGCCTTGACGCCGTTGGCCTTCAGCGAGTCCAGGTACTGCTGGGCGTACTTCGGCGCGCTGGTACCCGGCGGGTAGGTCGGGTTGACGCCCTTGTAGTCCTCGTTTGCGACCACCAGGACCTCGGAGCCCTTCGCCACCGTGCCCGGCGGCGCGAACTTGTAGGTGAAGTGCTCGCTCTCCACCTTGCCGGTGCCGGGCTTGTTGGCGGTGTACCACACCTCGACGGAGTCGCCGGGCTTGCTGTGGTCGACGGAACCTCTGTACTGCTTGTACCAGTTGGTGCCGTCCTTGCCGAAGACCTCGCCGCCGTCGAAGGGCAGGACGCCGTCGGTCTTCACGCTGCCGCCGTTGACCCGGTAGTTGATCCGCAGGTTCTTCAGCTTCTGCTTCGCGTCGACGGCGACCGGCTGCTCGTCGTCGTTCTCCGCGTAGGAAGTGTCGAACTTGTGGATGACCAGGTCCTTGGCCTGGAGGCCCACCGAGGAGACCGGCTCGTCCGGCTGCTGCGCCGACTTGGCGACGGACAGCGCGAACGGCAGGTTGTCCTGGAACTCCTTGGAGATGAGCGTGTCGTCGTCCGGGAACGTGAAGATGCTCTCGCAGTCGTCCGCGTTCCAGGCGTCGTTCGGGTCCCAGTTCGACGCGGTCTCGCACGTCGACATCTCGGGCGTGAACGAAATGCCGCCGTACTTGGTGTCCACGTAGCCGTCGGTGTCGCCGTTCGTGGAGTACAGCGACGCGCTCAGCTCCGGCGTGTAGTTCGGGACCGCCGGGTTCGCCTTGGTACCCGCGAGGGCGATGCCGATGTTGTCGTCGGGGCTCTGCGTGGCGACCTGCCAGCCCACGCCGTACAGCAGCAGTTCGGCGGCGGAGTGGTAGTTCACCACGAACCGCGGCTGGAGCTTGGCGAACAGCTTGTCGATCGCCTGGGTCTCCGGCTCGGAGTTCCCGGCGGGGCCGCGGTACGTCTCACTGAACGTGTCAGGCGACGAACCCTCGTTGTCGTAGCCCCACTTGTAGTCGAAGTTGCGGTTCGGGTCGACGCCGTCCGCGCCGGTGATGACGCCGTTGCCGTCGTTGTCCCGGAGGTTCTTGCGCCACTGCCGCTCGCCCGGCTGCCACGTCCACTCGTAGCCGTCCGGGTTCGCCGAGAGGACGAACCACAGTTCGGTGGAGTTGACGATCTTCTTGACGTCGGTGTTGTTCGCCTTGTAGCCGTCCACGTAGTAATGCATCAGCCGCCGGTTCATCTCCGGGGTGATCCACTCGCGGGCGTGCTGGTTCGCCATGTACAGCACCGGCGCCTTGGACCCGTCCGGACTGCTCTTGGCATCCTTGCTGATCTTGATGGCGAGGATGTCCTGGCCGAGCGTCGACTTGCCGATCGACACGACCTTGGTGATGTCCGGGTTCGCCTTGGCGACGTCGAGCATCTCGGCGGCCAGGCCGCCTTCGCCCGCGTAGTGCTTGAAAACGCCGCCGGGCGCCGCGGTGAGCGACGCCCGGGCTTTGTCACTGTTCTTGTTGCCGCGTTCCTGGAGGGAGACGCCGGCCTTGGTGAGTTTGGCCGCCTGCGCTGCGTCCAGATCGACCTCGGCGGTGAGCTTGCCGTCCGCGGCCGGTGCGGTCTTGGTCTCGGTGCGGTCGATGCCCAAGTCGTAGAGCTTCGACGCGTCCTTGGGATCGAACGTGGCCAGGTAAGCCTTCTTGCCGGCGTCGCCGGCCTGCGGCAGCTTGACCTGGGGTACTTCGGTGGCAATCGGGAACGAGTCGGTTGCCGTCGGCGCCGACGCCGCATGTGCCGCCGGAAGCGCCGAAACCATGCCGACGACCAGGGAAATGGCCGCCAACCCGGTTCCGGCGATGCGCGTGGACCGTCGGGAACCCTTGCTGCGTCTCACTCAACCCCCTCTGTGAGCGGCATACGCGTGGGGATCAAGCACGAACGGGCACCTTGCCGCGAACCTCGTTGATCATCAAGGAGATTGCTGTGCCAGGTGCCCGTCCGCGCTACACGCGTAACGCAGGATACGGGAATCCCGTCCGCGGACAAGGCTCTTCACAAAACCGCTCCCCGGTGTCCACTGTCCGCTCAACGATCACTTCCGATCGGTTCAGAACCAGTCCGGGCACCACGGCGCCCGCGCGGTCCGGAACATGACCTCGGCGCGGTCGAGCGCCCCCGGGTTCAGCTCGGTGATGTCCCCCGCCGCGGCCAGCCGCACCGCGGAACGCCCGCCCAGGTACAGCGCGCCGAGGGTGCCCGCGTCCAGCGCGAGGTCCGCAGGCTCGTCGACGGGCACGCACCGCGCCCCGTCCGGGCGGCCGTCCACCGCGAACGTGCCCGCCGCGTAGCCCATCGGGTCCTCGACCCGCAGCACCAGCCGCCCCGGCACCGGGTAGGTGCGGGCGGACAGCGCGGCGGGGACGTCGATCGGCCGCACCCACACGAAGTCGCGGGCGCTGTCCCAGGTGACCTGCCGGGGGTCGTCGAAGAGGTCCGGCAGCAGGTCGTCGGACGTGCGCTCCCCCGCGTTCAGCTTCGCCAGGTAGTCGATCTGCGTCGCGTACACCCACAGCGCGGCCTCGGCCGCCGGAGTCGCGGCGATCAACTGGTCGACGTGCAGCGTCGCCTTGGGGACGAAGTCCTCCCACACCTCGTCCACCCGGTACGCGAGATACCCGCGCGGTGTCCCCGAAGCGTCGGTATAGAGCGCCCAGAACCGGCTCTCCTTGGGGCGCCCCGGCCGGGTCTGCACCCCGGTGTACAGCGGCCACCACCTCTCCTGCCGGGTGATCGCGCCCGGGGTGCGGCGCCGGAACGCCTCGTGCACCGCCGGTCCCGCCTCCAGCATCGTCTCCGGCGCGACGAGCGTGACCCGCCCGCCGCCCTCGGCCGCGGCGGCCCGCACGGCGGGGCGCAGCCCGGCACGGGTGAGATCCACTCGGAAGAGCGAATAGTCGGTGGCCGGGCCGAAGCCGAAGCGTCCGTAGATCGGATATTCGGCGGCGATCAGGATCGCGAGTGCCTCGCCGCGCGCGGCCGCCGCGTCCAGGTCGGCCCGCATCATCCCGGTCAGCAGACCGCGGCGGCGGTGCGTGGCGGTCACGGTGACGTTGGTGATCGCACTGACCGGCACGTAGGCACCGCCCGGCGCGGTGATCTCGCCGCCCCAGCTGCGGAACGTGCCGACGATCCGCCCGTCGTCGAACGCGGCCTGGGTACGCGAAAGGTTCACGATGCCGCGCAGAAATTCGGCCGATTCGTCGCGGGCTTCCTTGGACAGGTCCGGGACCCGCAGGAAGCCCGTGTCCAACGCCGCTCCCCAGGCGCCGAGTTCGTCCTCGGTGACGGTCCGGATGTGCATGGGGCTTCCTCCCGGGTGGCAGACGCGGCGGCGGATGGGGCTGCGGACACTGCGGCGGATGCGGCGTCCGGCCGGGCGGCTTGTGGCCCCCGGACAACGCGAAAACGCCGACCGGGGAACCCTAGGCTCCCCGCTCGGCGTTTTCGACGGGTTTTCCGGAGCCCGCCGCGGACCGCCGCGGTCCGCGGCGGGCTCCGGAGGTCGGGCAACGGGTGGGCAGGCGGTCAGGAGACCAGCATGTCCGCGGTCAGGTTGGCGTCCGTGCCGGGCATCCCGAGGTCGCCCGCGCGCTTGTCGGCCATGGCCAGCAGACGGCGGATGCGGCCCGCGACCGCGTCCTTGGTCAGCGGCGGGTCGGCCAGGCCGCCCAGCTCCTCCAGCGACGCCTGCTTGTGCTCCAGCCGCAGCTTGCCCGCCGCGGCGAGGTGGTCCGGCACCTCCTCGCCGAGGATCTCCAGCGCGCGCTGCACCCGGGCGCCCGCGGCGACCGCCGCGCGGGCCGAGCGGCGCAGGTTCGCGTCGTCGAAGTTCGCCAGACGGTTGGCGGTGGCCCGCACCTCGCGGCGCATCCGGCGCTCTTCCCAGGCCAGCACGCTCTCGTGCGCGCCGAGCCGGGTGAGCAGCGCGCCGATCGCGTCGCCGTCGCGCACCACGACGCGGTCGACGCCGCGGACCTCGCGGGCCTTCGCCGAGATGCTGAGCCGCCGCGCCGCGCCGACCAGCGCCAGCGCCGCCTCCGAACCGGGGCAGGTCACCTCCAGGGCGGAGGACCGGCCGGGCTCGGTGAGTGAGCCGTGCGCCAGGAACGCGCCGCGCCACGCCGCCTCGGCGTCGCAGGTCGCACCGGAAACCACCTGCGGGGGCAGCCCGCGGACCGGGCGGCCGCGCGCGTCCAACAAGCCGGTCTGCCGGGCGAGTTGATCGCCGTCCTTGGCCACCCGCACGACATACCGGCTGCTCTTGCGCAGGCCGCCGGCGGCGACCACCAGAAGCTCGGACTGGTGTCCGTACACCTCGAGAATGTCTTTGCGCACGCGCCGCGCCGCGGCTCCGGTGTCCAGCTCCGCCTCGACGACGATCCGTCCACCCACCAGGTGCAGACCGCCCGCGAAGCGCAGGAGCGCCGACACCTCCGCCTTGCGACAGCACGACCGCGTCACCGGGAGCCGACTTAGCTCGTCTTTCACAGCTGCCGTCATCGCCATGGCGCGATCCTTTCACGAGCGGTGAAGATCCGGCCGTAGGCGGCGGCCAGGCGGGCCGGATCGTGTCGCGGTGTCCCGTCCCCGACCGCGACCGGGGCCAGCAGCACCTGTCCGCCGAGTCCGGCGGCGGCGCGGGTCAACTCGTCGACGTCGTCGACGAGGTCGCGGTCCCCGAGCACCACGTCGAACTCCAGTTCCGGCGCGTGCTCGGCGAGGACCTCGACATGCCGCTGCGGGGAGAACCCGTCGGTTTCGCCGGGCTGCGGCGCGAGGTTGAGCGCGAGCACCTTGCGGGCCTTCGTCTCGACCAGCGCGGCGGCGAGTTCGGGCACCAGCAGGTGCGGCAGCACGCTGGTGAACCACGAACCCGGTCCCAGCACCACCCAGTCCGCGTCGCGGACCGCGGCGACCGCCTCGGGCACGGCCGGCGGATTCGCCGGCGTGAGCCGGATGCCGAGCACTTCGCCGGGCGTCTTCGCCAGCGCGTGCTGGCCCTGCACGGCGGTCACCAGGGTGGGCGCGGTGCGGTCGTGGCCGCGCACGTCGGCCTCGATGTCCAGCGGCACCGCGGACATCGGCAGCACGCTGCCGTGCGCGCCGAGCAGCCGGCCCATCCACTGCAGCGCGGACACCGGGTCGTCGTCCAGGAGTTCCCACAGCGCGACGATCAGGAGGTTCCCGACCGCGTGGCCGTTCAGGTCGCCGTCGCAGCGGAAACGGTGCTGGATGACCCGGGACCAGGTGTTGCCCCACTCGTCGTCGCCGCACAGCGCGGCCAGCGCCATGCGCAGGTCGCCGGGCGGGAGCACACCCATGTCGCGGCGCAGCCGGCCGCTGGAGCCGCCGTCGTCGGCGACCGTGACCACCGCGGTCAGGTCGTCGGTGAGCCGGCGCAGCGCGGACAGCGACGCGGACAGGCCGTGGCCGCCGCCGAGGGCGACGACCTTGGGGCCGGTGTGGCGGACGTACGCGTCGCCGTCGGCATAGCCGTTGAGCCGGCCGCCTTCCGCGTCGTCTCCGCCGCCGTGTCCGCCGTGTCCGTTGCCGTGTCCGTTGCTGTGTCCGTTGCTGTGTCCACTGCCACGGCCGTCGACGGTCCCGGCCCCCGAGGTGTCGAGTTCGTTCACGCGGGCATCACTCGCGTCCCTTGTCGCGGTGGACGACCACGGCCTCCACGCCGTCTTCCTGCATGCGCTTGGCGAGGCGTTCGGCCATCGCCACACTGCGGTGCTTGCCGCCGGTGCAGCCGACCGCGAGCGTCAGGTAACGCTTGCCCTCGCGACGGTAACCCTCGGTGATGATGCGGAGGAGTTCGGTGTAGCCGTCCAGGAACTCCTTGGCACCGGGCTGGTCGAAGACGTAGCGGGCCACCGGCTCGTCGGTGCCGGTGAAGGGACGGAGCTCGGGGATCCAATGCGGGTTCGGCAGGAAGCGGCAGTCGACGACGAGATCGGCGTCGACCGGGAGTCCGTACTTGAACCCGAACGACATGACGGTGGCCTTGAGCCGCGGTTCGCTCGAACCGGCGAACTGGGCGTCCATCTTCGCGCGCAGTTCGTGCACGTTGAGGTTCGTGGTGTCGATCACCAGGTCGGCTTCGCCGCGCAGTTCGGTGAGCAGCGCGCGCTCCGCCTCGATGCCGTCGACGATCCGGCCGTCGCCCTGCAGCGGGTGCGGGCGGCGGACGTTCTCGAAACGCCGCACGAGGGCGTCGTCGGCGGCTTCCAGGAAGACGATACGGCACACCACGGCCGCGGACGCGAGCTGCGCGAGGGCCTCGCGCAGGTCGTCGAAGAACGTGCGGCTGCGGACGTCCACGACCACGGCGATCCGCGCCACCGCGCCCTGGGTGCGCGCGCCGAGGTCGACCATCGCGGGGATGAGGGACGGCGGCAGGTTGTCGACGACGAACCAGCCGAGGTCCTCCAGGCCCTTGGCCGCCGTCGAGCGGCCGGCTCCGGACATACCCGAAATGATGACCAGTTCGGGGATGCCGGGGACCGGCTCGGCGGACCCGGCCACCTCGGCTCCGGTCGTCCGGACGACGTCGTTCATGACGCCTTCCGGACGGACGGGGCGGAAATCGCCGGGGTGACGCTGCGCTTTCTCACGATTCCTCCAGGTTTCACACCCGCGCGGGGACGGATGCCGAGTGTCCCCCATCGGTGCCGCGGACGGCGACACGCACACGCGGGCCTGCCGCCCCTCACTAACCGGAACGACCCGGATCCACGATCTCATCCGCACCGGGGGTGTGAGGCACTCCACGCGACGGTTGGGGCTGCGGGGACACGGCGTCGGGATCGGTGTCCGGGAACACCGGAGGCTCGTCCGGCGGGCCGGGGGCCGGCACGTCGGCGGAGCCGGGCAACGGATCGGGCACGCGCGGGGCATCGCGCCAGGCACCCCGGGCAGGCACGACGGGTTCGGCGTCACCGGGCGCCACCGGTGCGGCACTCTCCGCCGCCGACTCGGCGTCCGGTTCCGGGTCGTCGTCCGTGAGGATCTCGCCCGTCGACACGTTGACCGCGACCCTCGGTGCCGTGGCGGCCAGTGCCGCGGCGACCACTTCGGCGGTGTGGCGGCCGATGCCGGGGACCTCCATGATCTCCTCGACCCTCGCCGCCTTGAGCTTGCGCAGCGACCCGAAGTGGTCGAGCAGCGCCTTGCGGCGCGTCTCGCCCAGGCCCGGCACGGAGTCCAGCGCGCTCGCGGTCATCGCCTTCGACCGCTTCTTGCGGTGGAACGTGATCGCGAACCGGTGCGCCTCGTCGCGCACCCGCTGCATCAGGTACAGCGCCTCGCTGCTGCGCGGCAGCACCACCGGGTCGTCCTCGTCCGGCAGCCACACCTCTTCGAGCTTCTTCGCCAGGCCGCACACCGCGACGTCGTCCACGCCCAGTTCGTCGAGCGCGCGCTTCGCCGCGGCGACCTGCGGCTGACCGCCGTCGACCACCACGAGTTGCGGCGGGTAGGCGAAGCGCTTCGGCTTGCCGGTCGTCGGGTCGATCGGACCGCTGCCCGACGGCGTCTCGTCCTCGTCGACACCGCCGAGTTCCGGTTCGCCGGTCTTGGCGCGTTCCGCGAGGTAGTGCTTGAACCGGCGCGTGAGCACCTCGTGCATGGCGCGGACGTCGTCCTGGCCCTCGAACGACTTGATCGCGAAGTGCCGGTACTCGCTCTTGCGCGGCAGCCCGTCCTCGAACACCACCATCGAGGCCACCACCTCGGTGCCTTGCAGGTGCGAGATGTCGAAGCACTCGATGCGCAGCGGCGCGGTGTCCATGCCCAGCGCGTCGGCGATCTCCTGCAGGGCGAGCGAGCGCGTGGTCAGGTCGCCGGCCCGGCGGGTCTTGTGCAGCACGAGCGCCTGCTGCGCGTTGCGCAGCACGGTCTCCTGCAGGGCCTTCTTGTCGCCGCGCTGCGGCACCCGGAGGTCGACCTTGGCACCGCGCAGCGTGCCGAGCCAGTCGGCGACCGCGGCGGCGTCGGTCGGAAGCGCGGGCACCAGGACCTCGCGCGGCACGGAGTCGCCGCGCTGGTCGCCGTAGATCTGCTGGAGGAAGTGCTCGACCAGGTCGCCGGGAGTGACGTCCTCCACCTTGTCGACGACCCAGCCGCGCTGGCCGCGCACCCGGCCGCCCCGCACGTGGAAGATCTGCACGGCGGCTTCGAGGTCGTCGTCGGCGAGCGCGATCACGTCGGCGTCGGTGCCGTCGCCGAGCACGATGGCGTTCTTCTCCATCGCGCGGGTGAGCGCCCCTATGTCGTCGCGCAGCCGGGCGGCCTTCTCGTACTCCATGTCCGCCGCGGCCTGCTTCATCTGCCGTTCCAGGCGGCGGATGTACGGGCCCGTCTGCCCGGCCATGAAGTCGCAGAACTCGTCCGCGAGTTCGCGGTGCTCCTCAGGGCTGACCCGGCCGACGCACGGGGCCGAGCACTTGCCGATGTAGCCGAGCAGGCACGGGCGTCCGGCCTGCTTTGCGGCACGGAACACACCGTTGCTGCACGTGCGCACGGGAAACACGCGCAACAGCAGGTCGACGGTTTCCCGGATGGCCCACGCGTGCCCGTACGGCCCGAAGTAGCGCACGCCTTTCTTCTTCGCCCCGCGCATCACCTGCACGCGCGGGAACTCCTCGTCCAGCGTGACCGCCAGACTCGGATAGCTCTTGTCGTCACGGTATTTGACGTTGAACCGCGGGTCGTACTCCTTGATCCAGGAGTACTCGAGCTGGAGCGCCTCGACTTCGGTGCCGACGACCGTCCACTCCACCGACGCCGCCGTGGTGACCATGGTCTGGGTCCGCGGATGCAGGCCCGCGAGGTCCTGGAAGTACGACGACAGCCGCTGGCGCAGGTTCTTGGCCTTGCCGACATAGACCACCCGGCCGTGCACGTCCCGGAACCGGTACACCCCGGGATCGGTCGGGATCTCGCCCGGCTTGGGACGGTACGTTGCCGGGTCGGCCATTTCTGCTACCCCGTGCCTCTCGTCTGCGGCCGGAGCGCTCCGGCCGGTACATCCCCGCTCTATCCAGCCTGACGGATCAGCCGACCACGATGTTCCCGTCGACGACCTTCGAGGGCAGCTCCTCCAGGCCCTCGTTCGCCGGGCCGCGCACCACCGAGCCGTCCGTGACGGAGAACTGGCTTCCGTGGCACGGACACTTGACGACGCCCTGCTCGACCTTGTTCACCAGGCAGCCCTGGTGCGGGCAGCGGGCGTAGAACGCCTTGTACTGGTCCTTGACCGGCTGGGTCACGACCACCGCGGAGTCGTCGTAGACCTTGCCCGCGCCGACCGACACGTCCGGCACCTTGCCGACCGTGACCGGTCCCTTCGCGCCGGGCCGCGACCCCGCTTTGGCGCCTCCGCCTTCGGTGGTGCCGCACCCCGTCACCGCGGCGCCGGCCGCCCCGAGCGCGCCCACGGCGGCGACCCCGCGAAGGACGGAACGGCGGGACGGGTCGGCGGGGGTGGTGGTCATGATCGTGTGCTCCTCGCATGCGGCGGACGGCGCGGGCCCGACCGCGAGGGCCCGCCGCCCCATGATCGCACCGCCGCTCACAGCCGGTCGGCGAGGATCTCCCGGAGGAACTTGCCGGTGTGGCTCTCCGCGATCCCCGCGACGTCCTCGGGGCTGCCCTCGGCGATGACCATGCCGCCGCCGCTGCCGCCCTCGGGGCCGAGGTCGACGATCCAGTCCGCGGTCTTGATCACGTCGAGGTTGTGCTCGATGACCAGGACCGTGTTGCCCTTCTCGACCAGCGTGGTCAGCACGCCGAGCAGCCGGCGGATGTCCTCGAAGTGCAGGCCGGTGGTCGGCTCGTCGAGCACGTACACGGTCCGCCCGGTGGACCGGCGCTGGAGTTCCGACGCGAGCTTGACGCGCTGCGCCTCGCCGCCGGACAGCGTGGTCGCGGGCTGGCCGAGCCGCACGTACCCCAGGCCGACCTCGTCGAGCGTCTTCAGGTGCCGGGCGATCGCCGGGACCGCCTCGAAGAACTCCCGGGCCTCCTCGATCGGCATGTCGAGGACCTCGGCGATGTTCTTGCCCTTGAAGTGCACTTCGAGCGTCTCGCGGTTGTACCGCGCGCCGTGGCACACCTCGCACGGGACGTACACGTCCGGCAGGAAGTTCATCTCGATCTTGATCGTGCCGTCGCCCGCGCAGTTCTCGCAGCGGCCGCCCTTGACGTTGAACGAGAAGCGGCCCGGCAGGTAGCCGCGGACCTTGGCTTCCTGGGTCTCCGCGAACAGCTTGCGGACGTGGTCGAACACGCCCGTGTACGTCGCCGGGTTCGACCGCGGGGTCCGCCCGATCGGCCCCTGGTCGACGTGGACGACCTTGTCCACCAAGTCCGTTCCGGTGATCCGGGTGTGCCGGCCGGGCACCGACCGCGCGCCGTTCAGCTCGCGCGCCAAGTGCGTGTAGAGGATGTCGTTGACCAGCGTCGACTTGCCGGACCCGGACACCCCGGTGACCGCGACGAAGCAGCCGAGCGGGAACCCGACGGTCACGTCGCGCAGGTTGTTCTCGCGCGCCCCGTGCACGACGAGGCGGCGCTTCTTCTCCGGCACGCGGCGCTCGGTCGGCGTCGCGATCTCCTTGCGCTTGGACAGGTACGCGCCGGTGTGCGACTCCTTGTTCTTCAGCAGGTCCTTGTAGGTGCCGGAGTGCACGACCTTGCCGCCGTGCTCGCCCGCGCCCGGGCCGATGTCGACGACCCAGTCGGCCACCCGGATGGTGTCCTCGTCGTGCTCGACGACGATGAGCGTGTTGCCCATGTCGCGGAGCCGCACGAGGGTTTCGATGAGCCGGTGGTTGTCGCGCTGGTGCAGGCCGATGGACGGCTCGTCGAGCACGTACAGCACGCCGACCAGGCCGGAGCCGATCTGCGTGGCCAGGCGGATGCGCTGCGCTTCGCCGCCGGACAGCGTGCCCGCCGCGCGGTTGAGCGACAGGTAGTCGAGGCCGACGTCGACGAGGAACCGCAGCCGCTCGTTGACTTCCTTGAGCACGCGCTCGGCGATCTTCTTCTCGCGCGCGGTCAGCCGGATCGCGCCGAGGAAGTCCGCGCAGTCGCTGATCGACATGGCCGACACGTCGGCGATCGACTTCCCGGCGACGGTGACCGCGAGCACGATCGGCTTGAGCCGGCTGCCTTCGCAGGTCGGGCACGGCACCTGCCGCATGTAGCCCTCGAAGCGCTCGCGGCTGCTGTCCGACTCGGCCTCGGAGTGGCGGCGCACGATGAACGGGATCGCGCCTTCGAACGCGGTCGTGTACGCGCGCTGGCGGCCGTACCGGTTGCGGTAGCGCACCTCGATCTGCGTCTTGTGGCCGTTGAGCAGCGCATTGCGGGCGCGCACCGGCAGCCCGTTCCACGGCACGTCGGTGCGGAAGTTCAGGGCTTCGGACAGTGCCTCGATCAGGCGCCCGAAGTACTCGCTGGCGTGCCCGCTCGACCACGGCGCGAGCGCGCCTTCGTCGAGGGTCTTCTCCGGGTCCGGGACGACGAGTTCCGGGTCGACCTCCATGCGGGTGCCGATGCCGGTGCAGTCCGGGCACGCGCCGAACGGCGAGTTGAAGGAGAACGAGCGCGGCTCCAGCTCCTCGAACGACAGGTCGTCGTACGGGCAGTAGAGATGCTCCGAGTACATCCGCTCGCGGTTCTCGTCGTCCTCCGGAAGGTCGACGAAGTCCAGGACCACCATGCCGTTGCCGAGCCGCAGGGCGGTCTCCACCGAGTCGGTCAGCCGCCGCTTGGCGCTCGACTTGACCGCGAGGCGGTCGACGACCACCTCGATGGTGTGCTTCTCCTGCTTCTTCAGCTTCGGCGGCTCGGCGAGCTGGATCACCGCGCCGTCGACCCGGGCACGGCTGTAGCCCTGCGACTGGAGCTGCGCGAACAGGTCGACGAACTCGCCCTTGCGCTCGCGCACGACCGGCGCGAGGACCTGGAAGCGAGTGCCTTCGTCGAGTTCGAGGACGCGGTCGACGACCTGCTGCGGGCTCTGCCGGGCGATCGGGCGGCCGCACACCGGGCAGTGCGGGTGGCCGATGCGGGCGAACAGCAGGCGGAGGTAGTCGTAGACCTCGGTGATGGTGCCGACGGTCGACCGCGGGTTGCGGTTCGTGGACTTCTGGTCGATCGAGACGGCCGGCGACAGGCCCTCGATGAAGTCGACGTCGGGCTTGTCCATCTGGCCGAGGAACTGCCGTGCGTACGACGACAGCGACTCGACGTAGCGGCGCTGGCCCTCGGCGAAGATCGTGTCGAACGCCAGGGACGACTTGCCGGACCCGGACAGGCCGGTGAACACGATGAGCGCGTCGCGCGGGAGGTCGAGGGAGACATCCTTGAGGTTGTGCTCGCGCGCGCCACGGACGATGAGACGGTCGGCCACTGGAGAATCGAAACCCTTCGACAGCATGCTGCGGCTTCGCCCTGATCAGGGCGGATCCTGCGGAACCTCGGCGGAAACGCACGGTCGGCGCGCCCCCCGGGACGAGTCCCCCGGCAATCGTAAGCGGCTGGAAGGCCCCGTTTGTTCCCCCGCGGATCTCCGTCGCGTTCCCGATGCGCCTGCCAGGGTATCGCACATGTATTCGAACGAGTGCCATCCGGCCGACGTTTCACTCGATCGCGTGACCTTTTTGTCACCGTGTTGAGGTCGATATCGTCATCACCGGATGATCCGCGGGTCGGGCGAACGACTCGCTTGGCGCCTGCGTGAGCCGATAGCGTGCCTGCCAGCCAGGGGCCCGCGCGCTCCGCAGCCGCCGTGCTTTTCCCGGGAGGACTTACGTGACGACGGACGGGTTCGACCCCGCCGCACTGGTCGACGAGGTCGCGGTGGCGACACAGCAGGTGCTGGACAGTGCCGAGCGCCTCTCGCCGGAGCGGCTGACCGGGGAGTCGCTGCTGCCGGGGTGGTCCCGGGCCCACGTCCTCACCCACCTCGCCCGCAACGCCGACGCGCTGGGCAACCTCGTGCACTGGGCCGCGACCGGCGTCCGTACCCCCATGTATCCGTCGCCCGAGGCGCGCGAGGCGGGGATCGCCGCGGGCGCGCAGCGGCCGGGCGAGGAGATCGTCGCGGACCTGCGCGCCGCGTCCGCACGGCTCAACGAGGGCCTGCTGAGCCTGTCGCCGACCGCATGGGGCGCGAAGCTCACCGGGAACGACGGGCGGGAGTTCTCCGCCGAGACCATCCCGTACAAGCGGATCCGCGAGCTGTACGTGCACCACGTCGACCTGGCCGCGGGCTGGACGCCGGCGCACTGGCCGGGCGACTTCGCCACCCGCGAACTCTTCGACGTCGCGGCGTCGTTCCGCGGCCGCCCGGACACCATGCCGCTACTGCTGCACGACGAGGACTCCGGCCGCCGCCTCACCATCGGCCCCGAGGACCTCGCCCCGGTCGCGATGGTCGCGGGCCGCCGCCGCACGCTGCTGGCCTGGCTGATCGGCCGCACCGGCGGCGACGGCCTGGTGATGGACCCGCCCGGCGCGCTGCCGCCGCTGCCCGCCTGGACCTGACCGGCACAACGACACAACGGCACAACGGCCGCTCGACCGCGCATCCGCGGTGCGGGGCCGACCCGCCGGGCCCGCCGCTGGTCGTGCGGTGCCTGTCGGCGGGAGGATGGGCGTATGACGACGTATCACGGGTCGGTCAAGGTCGGCGGGGCGCCCGACGTCCGCGAGTTGGCCGAACTCATCATCACCAAGGTCGCCGTCGGCCCGTTCGACAACGACTGCTACCTGCTGCGCTGCCGAACCACCGGCGAGCAGCTGCTGATCGACGCGGCCAACGACGCACGCACGCTCCTGGCGATGGTCGGCGACGGCCTCGGCCAGGTGCTCACCACGCACCGGCACCAGGACCACTGGCAGGCACTCGACGAGGTCGTCGCGGCGACCGGTGCGCGCACGCTGGCCGGCCGGTACGACGCCGAAGGCGTGCCGGTGCCGACCGACCGGCTCCTCGACGACGGCGACACCGTCGAGGTCGGCAACGTGCGGCTGACCGCGATCCACCTGGTCGGCCACACGCCCGGCAGCATCGCGCTGGTCTACGACGACCCCAAGGGCCACCCGCACCTGTTCACCGGCGACTGCCTGTTCCCCGGCGGGATCGGCAACACGTTCGGCGACCCGGACGCGTTCCGCACCCTGCTCGCCGGGGTCGAGCAGAAGGTGTTCGGCCGCCTCCCGGACGAGACCTGGGTGTACCCGGGACACGGCAACGACACGACGCTCGGCGACGAACGCCCGCACCTCGCGGAATGGCGCGAGCGCGGCTGGTGACGCCGGAAACTCGCAGAAAACGCTAGAAGCGGAACAATGCCGCCTCGATCGTCGAGCCCGGGCCCATGGTCATGAATACCCCGTATTCGCCGGGCTCGGCGATCTTCTCGTCGAGCAGCCGCTCATAAGAGAACAGAAACGATCCGCTCGACACGTTTCCGAAATCGCGCAGCACGCTCGTCGTGTGGCGCAGCGCCGCGGATTCCAGGCCGAGACTGTCGCGGACCGCGGCGACCACCTTTTTGCCGCCGGAATGCACGCACCAATGCGCGATGTCGACACGTGTCAACCCGGCGCCTGCCAGCAGCCGGTCGATCAGCGGGGCAGCGTATGCGCGGACCACGCCCGGCACGTCGCGCTCCAGCACGAACCGGCGCTTCCCCTGGTTCCGGTCGAACTCGACGCGCATGGCACCGATCGCGTCCGCGACCAGGACGCTCGCGAAGTCCAGCAGCTCGGGGCCGGCCGAGGAACCCGCAGAGGAACCTGTCGAGGAGCCCGCTCCGCCCTTGGCCCCGTCTTCCTCGCCCCGCACGACGAGCGCGGCCGCGCCGTCGCCGAAGAGGCTGTTGACCACGGCGGCGGCGAGCGACCCGTCGTGGACGAACGCGCCGGAGAAGGATTCGACGCACACCACCGCGGCGGGCCGGCCCGGGTGACCGGCGGCCCACGACGCCACGGGGCCGAGCGCGTTGAGGCCGGCGTTGCAGCCCATGCCGACGACGTCCATGCGGCCCGCGGCGGGGTCCATGTCCAGGTGGGCCATGAGGCGGGCGCTGAGGCCGGGGGTCATGAAGCCGGTACTGGTGACGAGCGCGAGGTAGCCGAGGTCGCGCGGTGCGAGCCCGGCCCGGTCGAGGGCGGCGAGGATGGCGCGGGAAGCCGGGTCGAGGTGCCGGGTTTCCTTGTCGACGCGGCCTTCGGGGAGGGTCAGGTGACGGCGTTCGATGCCGCCGTTGAGGAAGAACCCGACCGCGCGCTCGTCGGTCACGCCGAAGACGTCGACGAGTTCCCGCTGGGTGTAGGAATCCGCCGGCACCGCGGTGCCGACGCCGGATATCCGGACGGGCGCACGGGTCGTCGCGGATTTCCCGGAACCGGTGCGGCCTTCGGTCGCTTTCCGCGCACCGGGCACGAAAACGGATTCCACCGGATCGACGGAATGGCGCGAAACGGGCGTTGTCATGCGGAGTCCCCAAGCAGACGGATAAGTCCCCGGAACGACCGGGCCCCCGGCGAGTTCGCCCAACGTAGCAGGTGGCGGAATTCCCAGGGCGAAATCCCGCCACGCGCCCGAGACCCCCGGGCTCGGGGCTCCGGGGGCCGGTTTTGGGACGGTTCGGGGGCGGTTCGGGGGCGGCCCGGGCTGGGTCCGGTCAGCTTCCGGTGCCGACCGGGGTGTCCTCGGAGTCCTGTCCGGCGTCCTTTCCGGCGTCCCGTTCGGCGTCCTGTTCGGCGGCGAGCGCGTCCTTCTTGGACTTGCGCAGGCTCAGCACCGTGGTCACCGCGAGGGTCACGACGATGAAGCCGAGCGAGACCGGGATGCCGATCTCCGGGACGTGCACGCCCTGGCCGTGCAGCGCCTCGAACACCAGCTTCACGCCGATGAAGCCGAGGATCACGGACAGGCCGTAGGACAGGTAGACCAGCTTCTTCAGCAGGCCGCCGATGAGGAAGTACAGCTGCCGCAGGCCCATGAGTGCGAACGCGTTGGCGGTGAAGACGATGTACGGCTCCTGGGTGAGGCCGAAGATCGCCGGGATCGAGTCGAGCGCGAACAGCACGTCCGTGGTGCCGACCGCGATCATCACGATGAGCATCGGCGTGACCAGGCGCTTGCCGTGCTCCTTCACCAGCAGCTTGGTGCCGCGGTAGTCCTTGGTGGTCGGCGCGACCTTCTCCACCCAGCGGAGCAGGGCGTTCTCCTCGAACTCCTCCTCCTCGTCGGACTTCGCCTCCTTGACCAGCTTCCACGCGGTCCAGATGAGGAACGCGCCGAAGATGAAGAAGACCCAGGAGAACGTGGCCACGACGGCGGCGCCGAGGCCGATGAAGATGCCGCGCAGCACGAGCGCGAGCAGCACGCCGACCAGCAGGACGCGCTGCTGGTACTGCGCGGGCACCGCGAACTTGCCCATGATCAGCACGAAGACGAACAGGTTGTCGACGCTGAGGGACTTCTCGGTGATGAAGCCGGCGAAGAACTCCCCGGCGTACTGCGGTTCGGTGAAGAACCACAAGCCGAGGCCGAAGACGACGGCCAGCGCCACCCAGAAGACGCCCCAGAGCGCAGCTTCCTTGAGGGTGACTTCGTGGGGCTTGCGGTTGATGACGAGGTCCACGCCCACGAGGGCGAGCAGGACCAGGATGGTCACGATCCAGGTGGTCAGTGAGACGTCCACTATGCCTCCGGCATTCGTGGCAGGTGTGCGGCGATGCCGGAGGTCTCTTCCGCCCGGATCCGCGGGACCGCGACCCGGACCGGCAAGGCCGGACACATGAGCACGCGCTACGCCATCGGGACGTAGGGGCATATGTCGTACTGACGACCGTGCCGTGGGGGAATACTCCCCTCCGATGCAGCCAGTCTGCCAGAAGGTAAAGTAAAGACCAAGTAAGCCTTTACCTTCCCATGGTGATTCTTGGTGGTCAGAGGGTTGCGAACCCCGAGGAACGTGGTGTTGTGAGCCCGCTCACCCGGCCCTAACCGGCTCGAAACCGCTCCTCGGGCGCAGCATCCCCCGGAATTTCGGGTAGTCCGGGTGCTCCCATGCCCGGCCGGGCGGCACCGGCAGCGCCAGTGCCCCGGCCCCGGCGGTGCGCAGCAGCAGCGGGAGCAGGCGCGCGGTCACCCGCGCGTCGGCGAGCGCCGCGTGCGCGTCCGGGAAGTCCAGGCCGAAGTGCGCACAGCAGGTGCCGAGCTTGTGGTCGGGCAGGTCCAGCCCGGTCGTGCGGGCCAGCCGCATCGTGCACAGCGCGGGCAGCAGCGGCATCGCGATGCCCGCGGCGGCGAATTCGGCTTCGAGGAACCGCTGTTCGAACGAGGCGTTGTGGGCGACCACCACCGCGCCGGCGAAGAGGGCGGCCAACTCCCCGGCGATGTCCGCGAACCGCGGTGCACCGCGCACATCCGCGGCGGTGATCCGGTGCACCTGCGTCGCGCCGACGCCGCGGCCCGGGTCGAGGAGCGTCGTCCATTCGCGCAGCACCCGGCCGTCGCCCGCCATCCGGACGACGCCGATCTCCACGATGCGGTCGCCGCGGCCCGGCGAGAAGCCGGTGGTCTCCAGGTCCACGATGGCGAATTCGAGGGCGCCGACCTCGACGGCGCGGGCGGCGGCCACGCCGGAAGTCCGCGGCCCGGGCACGTCGGCATACGAGAACACGCTTGGCACTCCGAGGGGTTGGGGCCCACCGGTTGGGCTCACGTCAAGGCGAGCCCACCCTAGCGACCACCGGCCCGAAGCCCGGCGCAATCCCCCGCGATCCACCCGTACGGGCACGCGGGGTCCGCCCGGTCGGGCAGACCCCGCGCGGAAAACCTCAGCGCCCGCCGCCCGCCGCGGTCGACGCGAGCCAGGTCAGCAGCGTCTGCGTGACGCCGGTGCCGTCCGACGGCAAGTCCGGGGTGTACGTCCACGCGTGGCCCACCCACGGGTCCGCGATGTGGTCCTCCGGGATCGGCGTGAGCCGCAGCAGCGCCCGCCACAGCGGGTCCAGCAGCGGCCCGAACGACCCGGAGTCCTCCCGGTTGCCGACCACGACGACGTGCACGCCGACGCGGGAGCCTTCCTCGACGATGTGCCGGAGCTGCGTCACGGTGCGGTCGTCGAAGCCGTACGGGAACCCGTGCACGACCAGCAGCTGGCGGCTGAAGTCGATGTGGTCGGGCAGCGCGTCCGTCGCGCCGCTCTCCACCGCCATGCGCGCCAGCTCGACGCGGTCCATGAGCCGGCCGAGCAGGGCGGCGATCTCCGGCGCGGTCGTGGCCGCCGGGCCGACCAGCAGGCCGCTCGACGACAGCGGCGCGAACGGGCCGGCCGCGGCGCCCTTGCCCTCCGGGTCGACGATGTGCAGCTTGAGGTCGCCCACCGGGAACGCGGCCAGCATGCGCGCGCTCAGCGTGAGCGCCAGTTCGGCGGCGCGGGACCGGACGACCTCCGGCGAGGTGAGGTCGAGTTCGCCGTCCACGCCGGTGGCGCCGCTGTCGATCCACAGGCCGCGTTCCATCGGCAGCCGCAGCACCATCGGGACGCGCAGTTGCGGCGACTCCGGCAGGTGCAGGTCGCCGAGCCGGATCGCCGGGGCGGTGTCCTCGGGCGCGCGCCACGCGGCCCACGCGGGCGAGTCCCAGCGCGCCATCTCCGGCGGCAGCTTGGGCTCGAGCTGGGCGACCTCGCCGGCCAGGTGCGCGGCGTCCCGGTCGAGGCCGGTCCGGGCCCGCTCGACGAGTTCGCGGTGCTTGGCGCGGGCACCTTCCTGCGCGTCGAGGCCCTCGCGGGAGGTGCGCGCGGACGGGTCCGCCAGCACGTCGGCGAGTTCCTTGTCGAGGCGGTTGTCGGCGTAGCCGACGGCGGAGCGGAACGAGGCGGCGGACCGGGCCGCGTCCTCGAACACCCCCCAGATGTCCTCGTAGAGCCGCTCGATCTCGCGGCGTGCCTCGCGGGCAGCGGCCTCGCGCTGCGCGTCGCTCTGCCCGGCGGCCGGGGCCGGACGGGCGCCGCCGTGCGGCGCGGTCGCGGTGGGGAAGCCCGCCGCGGGCGGCTCCGGGGCCGCTTCGGCGGTGCGCTGCGGGGGCTCCGGGGCGTTCGCGGAGGTGTGCGCGACGGCGTTCGGCCCGGCCAGGCGGGTGCGCACGCGGTCCACGATCGGGGCGCGGAGCTGGACGCCGAGGTCACGCAGCAGCGCGTCGAGGCCCCCGTCGTAGCCCTGCCCGACGGCGCGGAGCTTCCACGCGCCTTGGCGGCGGTACAGCTCCACGGCCTGCAGGGCGCGTTCGGAGTTGAGGTCGACGATGGTGAACGCGGCGACCGGCGCGCCGCCGGCGGCGACGGTGGCCACCGGTGCGCCGACCGCACCGAACCGGTCCACGCCGCTGCCTTCGAGCGTCGCCACGACGACGACGCGCTCCACGTCCTCGGGCAGCGCCGTGAGGTCGACGTCGACGCCCTGCGCGCGCATCGCGATGCCGGCGGCCGTGCTGCCGTCGCGCTGCAGTACGTCGCCGTCGCCGCGGACCTTGAGGCCGGCGTCGACCAGCACGGCGAGGAGTTCGACCGGGCACGACGCGGCGATATCCACCGCCACCTGCTGAGCGGGCAGCGGGACGTTCTGCCCCCGGACGAGTTCGGTACTCATGCTGCGTTCCCCTCCCCGCCCCCGTGGGACGGAACCGCACGAGCCGGAGGGCCGGTTCTCCCGACCGGCCCTCCGGCTCGCGGTAAAAACAACCGGCACTGTTCTACAGGTTTCCGCCGGGTTCTGCAGGGCCATACCGCGGTCTCCGGATGTCCGGGACCGGGTCAGGCCGGACCTCGGGTCAGAGGTGGGCGGCCAGGGCCGGCATCAGCTCGGTGAAGGTGCGGCCGTTGGCGGCCTCGCCGATCGCGGTCATCTTCCAGCCGTCGCCGTGGCGGTACAGCTTGGCCATGATCTGCGCGTTGTAGGCGCCGCCGCCGGACAGCGTGTAGCGGGCCATCTCCTGGCCGTTGGTCTCGTCGACCAGGCGGCAGAAGGCGTTCTCGACCTCCTGGAAGGTCTGCCCCTGGAACGAGTTCACCGTGAAGATGATCTGCGTGACGTGCACCGGGACGCGGGACAGGTCGACGATGATCGACTCGTCGTCGCCGTCGCCGGCACCGGTCAGGTTGTCGCCGGTGTGGCGGACCGAGCCGTCGTCGCTGACCAGGTGGCCGAAGTAGACGGCGTCGACCGGCTGGTTGTCGGCGAACAGCACGCACGAAGCGTCCAGGTCGATGTCGCGCTGACGGTTGCCGAAGAGGCCCTTCTTCTTGACCGCGTCCCAGCCCAGGCCCATCCGGACCAGGGTCAGCTGGCCGCCGCCCTGCTTTTCGAGCGACAGGCGCTGGCCCTTGACCATGTTGACGGACACTGAATGTCTCCCCTCGCAATGCACTTTGCGCGACGCGGCCTAGCGTCCGCAGCGTAGTACCCGGCGTCGTTCCCCGTCCCGGGGTTCCGCCGGTACTTCTCGGTGTCGAACCTACCGTTCATGACGTCCGGAGACGACGAGTCGTTCCCGCGGAACCGCGGGAATCCGGCCGCCGGGCGCGAAAACCGGCCCGTCGGGCCGCCGTGCGGCCGTCCGGGGACGGTCTCGTGCCGGTTCTCGTGCCGGCCCCGCGCCGCTCTCCGGGGCCGGCGGTCATGCCATCCCGGCCGCCTTCATGCCGCGCAGCTCCTTCTTGAGTTCGCCGACCTCGTCGCGCAGCCGGGCGGCCAGTTCGAACTGGAGTTCCGCGGCGGCGGCGTGCATCTGCTCGGTGAGCTGGCCGATCAGGTCGGTCAGGTCGGCGGCGGGCATGCTCTTGGCGTCCGGCAGCTCGCGGCCGCGGGTCGGCACCGGCGCCTTGGCGCGGCCGCCCTTGCCGCTGCCGCCGCTCATCAGCTCGGCGGTGTCCGCGTCCTCGCGGGCGATCATGTCGAGGATGTCGACGATCTTCTTGCGCAGCGGCTGCGGGTCGATTCCGTGCTCGGTGTTGTAGGCGATCTGCTTCTCGCGGCGCCGGTTCGTCTCGTCGATGGCCTTCTCCATGGACGGGGTGATCCGGTCGGCGTACATGTGCACCTGGCCGGACACGTTGCGGGCCGCGCGGCCGATCGTCTGGATGAGCGACGTGCCCGACCGCAGGAAGCCTTCCTTGTCCGCGTCGAGGATCGCGACCAGCGACACCTCGGGCAGGTCGAGGCCTTCGCGGAGCAGGTTGATGCCGACCAGCACGTCGAACTCGCCGAGGCGCAGTTCGCGCAGCAGCTCGATGCGGCGCAGCGTGTCGATGTCGCTGTGCAGGTAGCGGACGCGGATGCCGAGTTCGAGGAGGTAGTCGGTGAGGTCCTCGGACATCTTCTTGGTGAGCGTGGTGACCAGCACCCGCTCGTTGCGTTCGGCACGCTTGCGGATCTCGTGCACCAGGTCGTCGATCTGGCCCTCGGTGGGCTTGACCACGACCTCGGGGTCGATCAGACCGGTGGGGCGGATGACCTGCTCGACGACGCCGTCGCCGCGGGACAGCTCGTAGTTGCCCGGGGTGGCGGACAGGTAGACGGTCTGCCCGATCCGCTCCAGGAACTCCTCCCACTTGAGCGGGCGGTTGTCGACCGCGGACGGCAGCCGGAAGCCGTGTTCGACGAGGTTCCGCTTGCGCGACATGTCGCCTTCGAACATCGCGCCGATCTGCGGGACGGTCTGGTGCGACTCGTCGATGACCAGCAGGAAGTCCTCGGGGAAGTAATCGAGGAGGGTGTTGGGCGCGGTGCCGGGTTCGCGGCCGTCGATGTGCCGCGAGTAGTTCTCGATGCCGGAGCAGGTGCCGATCTGCCGCATCATCTCGATGTCGTACGTGGTGCGCATGCGAAGCCGCTGCGCTTCGAGGAGCTTGCCCTGCTTCTCGAAGCGTTCGAGCTGGTCGGCCAGCTCCTTCTCGATGCCGCCAATCGCGCGCTCCATGCGCTCGGGGCCGGCCACGTAGTGCGTGGCGGGGAAGACATAGAGCTGCTCGTCGTTGGTGACGATCTCGCCGGTGAGCGGGTGGAGCGTCATCAGCGACTCGATCTCGTCGCCGAACATTTCGATGCGGACCGCGAGTTCTTCGTAGACCGGGTAGATCTCGATGGTGTCGCCGCGGACCCGGAAGGTGCCGCGGGTGAACGCGACGTCGTTGCGCGCGTACTGGATGTCGACGAACTTGCGCAGCAGCGCGTCGCGGTCGATCTCCTGGCCCACTTTGAGCGGGACCATGCGGTCGACGTACTCCTGCGGCGTGCCGAGGCCGTAGATGCAGGACACCGAGGCGACCACGATCACGTCGCGGCGGGTCAGCAGCGAGTTGGTGGTCGAGTGGCGCAGCCGCTCGACTTCCTCGTTGATCGAGGAGTCCTTCTCGATGTAGGTGTCCGTCTGCGCGATGTACGCCTCGGGCTGGTAGTAGTCGTAGTACGACACGAAGTATTCGACGGCGTTGTTCGGCAGCAGCTCGCGGAACTCGTTGGCGAGCTGCGCGGCCAGCGTCTTGTTGGGGGCCATGACGAGGGTCGGCCGCTGGAGCTGCTCGATCATCCACGCGGTCGTGGCCGACTTGCCGGTGCCGGTCGCGCCGAGCAGCACGACGTCCTTCTCGTCGGCGCGGATCCGGCGCGACAGCTCCGCGATCGCGGCCGGCTGGTCGCCGTTGGGCTGGTACGGACTGACGACCTCGAAAGGCGCCACGCTGCGTTGGATGTCGGTGATGGGTCGCACGCGATCCACCGTACGGCCTCGGACCGACAAACGCGGGAGGCCGCACTCCGGGCCCGGCTGGGCCCGGGTCAGTCCGCGGGGGTCTCCGGGGCGGGCTTGCCGGTCAGGCGCAGCCAGAGGGCCTCGAGCTGCGGTGCGAGGTCGTCGATGGGGCCGTCGTTGTCGACGACGACGTCGGCGATGGCGAGCCGGTCGGCGCGGGTGGCCTGGGCGGCCATGCGGGCGCGGGCGTCGGCCTCGGCCATGCCGCGGAAGCGGACGAGGCGGTCGAGCTGGGTCTCCGGGGACGCGTCGACGACCACGACGAGGTCGTAGGCCTTCTCCAGCCGGTTCTCGGCGAGCAGCGGCACGTCGTTGACCAGGACGGCTTCGGGGCCCGCCGCGGCGCGGAGGGCGTCGGCGCGGGCGCCGATCAGCGGGTGGAGGATCGCGTTGAGCCGGGCGAGCTTGTCCTTGTCGCCGAACACGACGGTGCCGAGCTTGGGGCGGTCGAGCGTCCCGTCCGCGGCGAGTACCTCGGTGCCGAACTCCTCGACCAAGGCCGCGAGTCCGGGAGTGCCGGGTTCGACGACCTCGCGGGCGATCTTGTCCGCGTCGACGACCACCGCGCCGTACGCGGCCAGCCGCCGCGACACCTCGCTCTTGCCGGATCCGATGCCGCCCGTGAGCCCCACGTTGACCATGGGCGTCAGCGTAGTGGCCTGCCGGGCGGTACGGGCGGGGCGGGCCGCTTCCCCGCCCGGGCCGGCCCGCGGCTCACCGCCGAAGGCCCGGCCGAGGCAACGCAGCGTGGTCGTCCGTGCGTATAGCGTGGTGTCCAACGATGCCGTTTCGCGGGTAGTGTCCGCGCTCCGGCGGCTGTTCCGCGGATGCCGAGACGAGGAGCCCATGGTCCGGAACCGGTTCGGCGTCGTGCTCGCGGCGTTCGCCGTCGGCGCGGTCGCCCTGCTCGCCTGCGACGATCCGGCGCGGCCCGCGCCGACGCCGCCGGTCACGGTGGCGTCCGGCCCGGAGCCCGCGGAGCCGCCCAGCGGCGGCCCGGGGGCGCTGCCCGCGGACCGCACCGGCCCGGCGGCCGCGCCGTGCGCACGCACGGTCCGGCCGCGCGGGTGGGTCGCGCAGGAGAACACCCGGCCGGGGACCGGTGATTGGCGGGTGCCGGAGCGCTGGGGCGCGGACCTGATGGGGTTCGTGGACCAGGACAGCGTGGCGTGCGGGGACACCGTGCGGCTGCGGCTGACCGGCCCGGGCCCGGCATCGGTGGCCGCCTACCGCCTGGGCTGGTACGGCGGGACGGGCGGCCGCCTGGTGTGGTCGACGAGCGGTATCTCCAGCGTGGAGCGCAACAAGCCGAAGGCGCTTCCGCCCGCGTACACCGTCGAGACAACGTGGCCGGTGTCGGCGGAGATCCCGGTCACCGCGGACTGGCCGCCGGGCTACTACATGCTGGTGCTGCGCAACGGCGCGGGCAGCGCGTACGGCATCCAGCTGACGGTCCGCAACGACGTGGGCGACGCGCCGCTGGTCTTCCAGGCGGCGAACCTGACCGCGCAGGCGTACAACACGTTCGGCGCGTACGGCCTCTACAGCGGCCCCAAGGACACCTCCGGGGCGCGCAGCGACCGGGCGCGCGTGGCGAGCTTCGAACGCCCGTACACCGGCAGCGGCTACCTGGTGCCGTTCTGGTACGACGTGCCGATGGTGCAGGCGATCGAGCGCACCGGCCTGGACGTCGACTACATCACGGACATCGACCTGGACCGCCGCCCGTCGCAAGTCCTGCGCCACAAGGCGCTGGTGATCGGCGGCCACAACGAGTACTGGACGCGGCGCATGTACGACGCCGCCGAGGCGCTGCGCGACCGTGGCGTCAACATCGCCTTCTTCGGCGCGAACACGGTGTACTGGCATGCCCGTCTGGAGCCGTCGGCGGCGGGCCCGGACCGCCGGATCGCGGTGTACCGGCGGTTCGACGAGGACCCGCTGGCGAAGGACGACCCGGGGCAGGCCACCGTGACGTGGCGCGAGTCGCCGCTGGACCGGGGCGAGCAGCGGCTGGTCGGGGCGACGTGGGGCGGGCTCGGCGTGGTCGGCTCGTTCCGGGTGCTGGACGCGTCGTCGTGGATCTACGCCGGGGCGGGCGTGCACGACGGGCAGGTGCTCGCGAACTCGCTGGGCGGCGAGTACGACGCGGCGCTGCCCGGCGATCCGGGCACGCCGCCGACCCTGGAGGTGATCGCCGCCGCGCCGCTGCGGCTGGGCCCGGAGGCGGCGATGGGCACGATGTCGTACTACACGGCGCCGTCGGGGGCGGGGGTGTTTTCCGCGGGCACCACGTACTGGCCGTGCCAGTTGCGGGATTCGTGCCACGAGATGGCGGTCGATCCGACGAGCCGCGCGGTCCTGACGAAGATGACGGAGAACGTGCTGCGCGCCTTCGCCGTCGGCCCGGCCGGGCGTGCCCACCCGGCGAAGGGGCAACTCCCGCCGACCGCCGACGTGCTGGTGGCCGGCGCGGCCCGCGCGGAGGACGTGGGCGTGCGGCCCTGAGGACCGGAGACACCGACGGGCGGCTCCCCCGCGCCGCAGCGCGGGAAAGCCGCCCGTCGAACCGCTGTCCCTCGAACCGCTGTCCCTCGAACCGCTGTCCCTGGAACCGCCGTGTCAGATCGGCAGCTTGCGGAAGATCGGCCGCGGCACGTGGCGCAGCGCCGAGAACACGAACCGCAGCTGGCCGGGCACCCAGATCGTCGTGGCGCCCTTGCGCAGGCCCTTGACGATGCCGTCCGCGACGGCGTCCGGCGTGGTCGCCATCGGCCCGTCGGGCATGCCCGCGGTCATCTTGGTCTTCACGAAGCCGGGGCGGACGACCATCACGTGCACGCCGGTGCCGTGCGTCTTGTCCGCGAGGCCCTGCGCGAACGCGTCCAGGCCGGCCTTCGACGAGCCGTAGATGAAGTTCGCCTTGCGGGCGCGCTCGGCGGCGACCGACGAGATCACCGCGAGCGAGCCGTGGCCTTGCCGGCGCAGCGCCTTGACCGACGCGAGGCCGGCAGAGACGCCGCCGACGTAGTTCACCTGGGCGACCTTGGCCGCCGCGACCGGGTCGTTCTCGTCGGCTTCCTGGTCGCCGAGCACGCCGAAGGCGAGGAGCACGACGTCGATGTCGCCGTCGGCGAACACCCCGTCGATCACCTTCTCGTGGGTGTCCGGCTCGGCCGCGTCGAACGCGACGACCTCGACCGCCGCGCCCTGCCCGCGCAGGTCGTCGGCCGCCTGGTCCAGCGCGTCCGACGGCCGCCCGGCGAGGACGACGCGCCGCACGCGCTCGGCGACCAGCTTGCGGGCGGTGTGGAGGGCGATCTCCGACGTGCCGCCGAGGATCAGGAGGGACTGCGGTGCGCCCAATGCGTCTTTCACCCTTGGTTCCTTAAGCATTCAACGGGTCGGGCCGGATCAGGCGAGGCCGAGGCGGCGGGCTTGGTCGGAGACGAACACACCGTCCGGGTCCACCTTGGCGCGGACCGTGCGGAACTCCTCCAGGCGCGGGTACATGCGGGGCATGTCGGCCGGGTCCATCCGGGAGTCCTTCGCGAGGTACATGCGGCCGTCGTTGGACAGCACGATCTCGTCGAGCCGCGTCAGCAGCCCCGCCAGGCCCGGGGTGTTCGTCGGGAAGTCCAGGGTGAGCGTCCAGCCCGGCTTCGGGAACGACAGGAAGCCGCGGTTGCCCGGCCCGAAGCGCTTGAGGACGGTCAGCGACGACGGCGCGCCCGCCGCGCTGATGGTCTCCACGATGGTGCGCAGCGCGTCCTCGTGGCCGAACGGCACGATGAACTGGTACTGCAGGAAGCCGGTCTTGCCGTAGGCCCGGTTCCATTCCTGCACGCCGTCGAGCGGGTGGAAGAACCCGGTGATGCCCTGCAGCTGCCCGACCTTGTGCTTCGGCGCCTTGCGGTACCACATCTCGTTGAACAGGCCCATGGTGAACTTGTTCGGCAGGCGGCCGGGCATGATGTCCGGCACGGTGGCCAGCGAGCCGCCCTTGAACTGCAGCGGCTTGGCGCGCTTCTTCGCGGGCAGGTCCTCGAGCCGGGCGAACTCGCCGCAGGTGAGCACCGACCGGCCGAGGTTGCGGCCCTTCGCCAGGCAGTCGAGCCAGGCGACGGTGTAGGTGTACTTCTCGTCGGTCTCCGCCATCAGCGCCATGATCTCGTCGAGGTCGCGCGTGCGGTCGGTGTCCACCGACACCAGCGACGTCTCGATCGGCTTCATGCGGATGACCGCGGACAGCACGATGCCGGTCAGGCCCATGCCGCCGACGGTCGCCCAGAACAGGTCCGGCTCGCCGTCGGGGGTGACGGTGCGCACCGTGCCGTCGGCGAGCAGCAGGTCGAACGCGAGCACGTGGTCGCAGAAGCTGCCGTCCGCGTGGTGGTTCTTGCCGTGCACGTCGGCGCCGATCGCGCCGCCCACGGTCACCTGCCGGGTGCCCGGGGTGACCGGCACGAAGAAGCCGAACGGGACGAACAGTTCGATCAGCCGGTCGAGGCTGATGCCGGCTTCGACGGTGATGACGCCGGTCTCCAGGTCCGCGTCCAGGACCCGGTTCAGCGCCGTCATGTCGAGCACGAGGCCGCCGCTGTTCTGCGCGGGGTCGCCGTAGGAGCGGCCGAGGCCGCGGGCGATGACGCCGCGTTCGGTGCGGCGCTGCAGTGCCGCCGCGACCTGGTCGCGGGTCATCGGCGCGACGACGTCCGCGACGCTCGGCGAGGTGCGCGCCCAGCCGGTCAGCCGCTTGCGGGTCGCCGCGGGGAACGCGCCGGAGGAAGCCCCCGGAACGTCGGAGCGGAAGGTACCGGCCACCGGGCCGTCAGACATGGAACACTCCCAGAACGAACATGAGCAGCCACGCGAACCCGAGTCCGACGATGACCTTGTCCTTGAGGACAACGTCCTCGGGTGCGCCCGCGGTTCCCTCGTCGACGTACACCGCGTAACGCAGCAGCACGAAGCCGAACGGCACCAGCGAGAGCTGCTGCCAGGCCAGGGTCGCGTCGCCCTTGGGGATGTCGAAGGCCCACAGGCTGTAGGTCAGCACGGTGACCGCGACGGACATCTGCCACACGAACCGCAGGTACGTGATCGAGTAGTTGGCGAGCGAGGCACGCGTCTTCGCGGCCTCTTCGCCCATCAGCACCATTTCCGAGTACCGCTTGCCCGCGACCATGAACAGCGAGCCGAAGCCCGCGGTGAGCAGGAACCAGCGGGACAACGGGATGTCCGCGGCCACGCCGCCGACCATCGCGCGGAACAGGAACCCGGAGGCGACCATCATCAGGTCGAGGACCTGGACGTGCTTGAACCAGAAGCTGTAGAGCACGTGCAGGACGACGTACAGGCCGACGATGAGCGCGGTGCCCGGGTTGCACAGCAGGAACGACAGGCCGATCGCGATCAGGCCCAGGATCGGGCCGAGCACCCACGCCAGCTTCACGGGGACGACGCCGGAGGCGATCGGCCGGTACTTCTTCTTCGGGTGCGCGCGGTCGGCTTCCACGTCGAACGCGTCGTTGACGTAGTAGATCGCCGACGCCGCGATGCAGAAGATCGCGAAGATGTAGAGGCCCTGCCGCAGGACCGCCCACTCGTCGATGCGGCCGGCCGCCAGCGGCGCGGCGAACACCAGGACGTTCTTGACCCACTGCTTGGGCCGGGCGAGCTTGACCAGCCCGCCGAGGAGGCCGCCTCTGATCGGCTGCGGCGGGGCCTCGGCCTCCACCGCGGTCTGCTGGGCGGTGGCTTCGATCTCCGTACTCACGGGCTCAGGCCCCCTTCGGGGCCGCGCCGGCCCGGGTCCAGGAACGGCTCAGGTGCGCGGCGGCGGCGCCCATGGCCGCCCCGCCGATCACGTCCGTCGGGTAGTGCACGCCGACGACGAGGCGGGAAAAGCCCATCGCGACGGCGGCCGGGACGGTGACCCGGCCGGGCACCAGACCGCGGAACGCGACCACCGAGGCGGCCGCGGAAACCGAGTGCGACGAGGGGAAGCTGTGCCGCCCCGCGGTGCGTACCAACGGCTCCAGGCCGGGGAAGTTCGGGCGGGGGCGGCGTACGACGCGCTTGACGGCCATGCTGGCGGCGTGTGCCCCCGCGATGGTCGCCGTGGCCCGCAGCCACTGGGTGCGGCGCTCGCGGTCGACGGCCGCGCCGACGAGGCCGGTCGCGAGGAACACTCCCCCGTGTTCGCCGACGAACGAGAGCGCCTTGCAGGCGCCCTGGACCGCCGGGTGACCGGTCCGGCCGCGCACGCTGCGGTACAGCTTCACGTCAGGGCCGGTCACAAAGCCGGTCACGATGTCCACTACCTGCCCGGTGGCCGGAATCCCACCAGGAGCCATACCCATCCTCATTCCCACGTGTCACGACGGTACCGGGCGGTCCGTCCTCCGAAGACCGAGGCCGCGGGGCGGTCGGCTTTCGCCGGCCCGGGCGGGGCCGGCGCGCGCATCCACCGGGGGACGGGCACGCGCAGCTGGCGCCAAAGGCCTCACCCTACGCGACGACAGCGGGTGGTTTCTCGGGGGCGGGGGTGGGACCGCCTCGCGGGAAGGGCTCCGGACAGCCGAGCAGCGAACGGCATCCGCGCAGGTCAACCCCAGCGCCACGGCGCCGCGGCAGTAACGGCCGCCATCGCGTTCGTGACAGAACTGTGGCAATACCGCCCCATGGCGTACACCGATTTCGCGGCAACCGACCGGGAGTTCGCCGCTGGGTCCATCAGATCTGCACGCCGTGTTCATCTCTGCGCGACGCAGCCATCAGGGTTCAGCGCAGCGGTGCGGGCGAAAACGCCCCGGCGATCAACCGGGTCGGGGCACCGCCGCCGTCCGCGGGCACCGACCAGACGTCGGAGCCGGCGCCGGAGCCGGTGGGCAAGTCGTAGGCCACGGCGGCATCGTCCAACCAGATGGCTTGGTCGTCGACGCTGCGCGTCTCGGCGAGCGGCGTCTCCTGTCCGGACGCGAGGTCGAGCACGTTCAGCCGCCACGGCTTCCGCGGATCGTCGGACACCTTCTTCTTGAACACCAGCCGGGTGCCGTCCGGGGACAGCGACGGGCATTCCACGTTGTCGCGCAGCACGACCGCGGAACGCGCCTTCAGGTCGCCGCGCACCAGGTAGGTGCGGGTCGGATTGGCGGTCGACATGGTGGCGTAGAAGGTGTTGTCGTCGGCGGCGAAGGTGACGCCCCAGAAGTTCCGGTCGGGCGTGCGGACGTCCTTGCCGTCCCGGGTGACCGCGAAGTCCTCCAGGGACTCGACGAGATCGCCGGTCCGGGTGTCGAGGATCGACGTGCGGGTGGAGAACGACGAGGCCGCGTACGAGTCCCCGTAGACGAACACGGTCCACGACGCCATCCGGCCGGACGCGGACAGCCGCGCGCGGTTCGGCGTGCCGGACAGCTCTATCCGGCGGACTTCGTGCAGCGTGCCGTCCAGGATCAGCGCGTAGTTGCGGGCGATGACACCGCGCTCCACGGTGAGGCACAAGGCCGTTCCGTTCGCGGCGTACACGCGGTCGCAGGTGCGGTCGCCGACCTGGCGGGCGCCGCCCGGGTCGGCGGCGGCCACGGTGGCGAGGTGGCCGTAGCCGGGCCCCGATTCGGTGCTGCGGAACAGCAGCCGCCGCGGGCCGGCCAGCGTCAGCGGCGCCGCGCCGGGGGCGGTGCCCGAACCGCCGTAGCGCTTGTCGTCCTCGCGCTTGACCGCGTGCAGCGTGTAGCCGACACCGACCCCGGCCAGCACCACGAGCGCCACCACGAACGCGATCACCCGCCCGCGTGTGAACACCGCCGCGACGGGCTCGGGTTCGACCGGCCCGGCGGGCTCGGGCCGCTCGGCGATGTCGCCGGTGTCCTCGGTTTCGTCCGGGTGCTCCCCCGGTTCGGTGTCAACGGCCACGGAGCCGCGCCCCTCCCATCACCACAAGACTCACCGCGACGGCACACGCCAGCGCCGCCCCGGACCACACCACGGCACGCTCCGGCCCCCACCGCGTCCACGCCGCGCCGAACGCCACGGACGACACGAACCGCCCGGCCGCCTGCCCGGTCTGCAGCACCGCGAGACCGCTGGTGCGCAGCGCCGGAGGCAGCCCCGCGCCGGCGGCCGCCATCAGCACACCGTCGGTCATCGCATAGAACACGCCGTGCAGCATCAGCGTGGGCACCAGCAGCGCGAGGCCGTCGAACGGGCCCGCCAGCAGCATGTACACCCCGCCCAGCGCGGCGTGCCCGGCGAGGAACATCCGGCGCCGCCCCCACCGGTCGGCCAACCGCCCCGCCGGGATCGCCAGCAGCAGATACGTCCCGGTGGTGCCCAGCGGCAGCAGCGGGAACCAGTGCGCGGCGATGTCCAGCTTGCGCTGCAGCACCAGGTAGACGAACGCGTCGCTGACCGTCGCCACCCCGAGCAGCGCCGCGCACAGGCACAGCCGCCGGAACGGGGCGTCGCGCAGCAGCCGCGCCCCGGCCCGCCACGACGCCGCCGTACGCGCGGACTCGCCTGCGGGCGTGGGCCGGTCGCGCACGAACAGCACCATCATGAGCAGCCCGACCATGCCGACGCAGAAGCTCACCACGAACACCGCGTCGTACGCGGTCGCCACCGCGGACAGGATCATGAACGCGATCAGCGGCCCGGTGAACGCGCCCACGGTGTCCAACGCCCGGTGCACGCCGAACGCGCGGCCCTGCGCTTCGGGCGTGCTGGACAACGAGATCAGCGCGTCGCGCGGCGCCGTGCGCAGGCCTTTGCCCGCCCGGTCGACGGCGAGCAGCGTGCCGATGCCGGGCACGGAGGCGCCGACCGCGGGGAAGCCGAGTTTGCTGACCGCGGACAGCCCGTAACCGGTCGCGGCGACGGTCTTGCGGGCCGCGAACCGGTCGGCGATGTGCCCGCCGGCCAGCCGCAGGAACACGGTGACGCCCGAGTACAGGCCGTCGAGGAAGCCGAACTGCAGGATGGACAGGCCGAGTCCGGCGACCAGGTACACCGGCATGACGGCGGTGACCATTTCCGACGATATGTCGGTGACGAGGCTGACAAGTCCGAGGGCGATGACGTTGCCGGTGATCGCCGCACCGGTCCGCGGACCCGTCCGGCCGATCCCCGTCGCGGTGTCCTGGCTGCGACTTGACGACAGGTACACGCGGAAACCCTAGTGGCGCGGCCGGTCCCCCGCCCCGATAACGCGCCACCGGCCGGGGTGTTCGCGGGGGTTCACCCCGACGCGGCACCGCGCGGCTGCGGCCGGAACGCTTCCGGCCGCCGTCCGGCGAACCCGCGTACGAACCACCACCCCACCGCTTCACTCACACGGGTGAATAAGCCGACCCAGGGTGTAGCCACCCCGCGGCACCGGGCAGAACCCTCGCGGAGCGGACCCCTTCCGGGATCGCGAACCCCGCGGCGGCGGCCCGGGGTTGCGCACCGGGTCGCGCGGACGCGCAAGCCGCCCGCCGGAATTCGCCCGGCAGCACCGCTGCCGGGCGAGGTCCGGAAATGCCGGAAGGCCCCGCCTCGGGGGCGGGGCCTTCCGTCAATCACTGCACCGGATTTCGCACCGGATCAGCCGCAGGGGCAGAGCTTCAGCTCTGGCCGCCCGCCAGCTTCTCGCGGAGCGCGGCAAGCGCCTCGTCGGAGGCGAGCGCACCGCCGCCGGCCGGCGCCTCGGACGGAGCCGACGAGTACGAGCTGCCGCCGCCGCCCGCAGCCCCGGCTTCGCCGGCAGCCTCGGCCTCGGCCTCGCGGGCCTTGACCACCTGCTGCTGGTGCTGCTCGAAGCGGGTCTGGGCCTCGGCGTACTGCCGCTCCCACTCCTCGCGCTGCTTGTCGTACCCCTCGAGCCAGTCGTTGGTCTCGGGGTCGAAGCCCTCGGGGTAGATGTAGTTGCCCGCGTCGTCGTACGTGGCGGCCATGCCGTACAGCGTCGGGTCGAACTCCGCCTCGGTCGGCTCGGCGCCGAAGGCCTCGTTCGCCTGCTTCAGCGACAGGCTGATGCGACGGCGCTCGAGGTCGATGTCGATGACCTTGACGAAGATCTCGTCGCCGACCTGGACGACCTGCTCCGGGATCTCGACGTGGCGCTCGGCCAGCTCGGAGATGTGGACCAGGCCCTCGATGCCCTCGTCGACGCGGACGAACGCACCGAACGGCACCAGCTTGGTGACCTTGCCCGGAACGACCTGGCCGATCTGGTGGGTGCGGGCGAACTGCTGCCACGGGTCTTCCTGGGTCGCCTTCAGCGACAGGGAGACGCGCTCGCGGTCCATGTCGACGTCCAGGACCTCGACCGTGACGTCCTGGCCGACCTCGACGACCTCGGACGGGTGGTCGATGTGCTTCCAGGACAGCTCGGACACGTGGACGAGACCGTCCACGCCGCCGAGGTCGACGAACGCACCGAAGTTGACGATCGACGACACGACGCCCGTGCGGACCTGACCCTTCTGCAGGGTCGTGAGGAAGGTCTGGCGGACCTCGGACTGGGTCTGCTCGAGCCAGGCACGGCGGGACAGGACCACGTTGTTGCGGTTCTTGTCCAGCTCGATGATCTTGGCCTCGAGCTCCTTGCCGACGTACGGCTGGAGGTCGCGGACGCGGCGCATCTCGACGAGGGACGCCGGAAGGAAGCCGCGGAGGCCGATGTCGAGGATGAGACCACCCTTGACGACCTCGATGACGGTACCGGTGACGATGCCGTCTTCTTCCTTGATCTTCTCGATGGTGCCCCACGCGCGCTCGTACTGCGCACGCTTCTTCGAGAGGATCAGGCGGCCTTCCTTGTCCTCCTTCTGGAGAACGAGGGCCTCGATGTTGTCGCCGACGGCGACGACCTCGTGCGGGTCCACATCGTGCTTGATGGAAAGCTCGCGGGACGGGATGACGCCTTCGGTCTTGTAGCCGATGTCGAGCAGGACCTCGTCCCGGTCGACCTTGACGATCACGCCATCCACGATGTCGCCGTCGTTGAAGTACTTGATCGTCTCATCGATTGCGGCGAGGAATTCTTCCTCGGAACCGATGTCGTTGACCGCCACCTGCGGGGTGGTGCGAGTTGCCTCGGTGCTGCTCGTCATGTGGGAAAGGGCTCCGGTACGGACAGAAGTCGTCGGTTAAACCACGCTCCAGGACCCGGTTTCGCCCCGTCGGACACGCACGGCCGTGAACACGGCCGAAATGCAGCGACAAAGGTGAGCGCGACCTGCTCCGTCTGAGTTCACGCAGGCCCGCGGCGCAACTTGCAGCATACGGGCCTGGCCAAGCGCGGTCAACGCGCGGGGTCGCGGGCGCAAGCGGACCCGCTGCGGGCGCCCGGCACTTCCGTCACTGCCGCTTCCCTGTTCCCACCGGTCACGGCAGTATCCGTGCGTGCCCGGGAGTATCCCTGCGTCACTGCGGTCGTTTGCGTTGGCGCGCACGATAACGTACGCCGATCCCGAACAACAGCGCGTGAGGCAAGTCATATGAACGAGCACGAGGACGCCGTTTTCTCCGCCGGGGTCGCCCGCCGCGACGTGGGGGCTGCGGAGAGCGCGCGCGCCGGACGGTCGTGGTGGGACGCCAACGCCGACGAGTACCAGGCCGATCACGGCGACTTCCTGGGCGACGCCCGGTTCGTGTGGGGACCCGAGGGCCTCGACGAGCAGGATGCGGGCCTGCTGGGCGACGTCACCGGGCGCGCCGTGCTGGAGATCGGCGCGGGGGCGGCGCAGTGTTCGCGGAGCCTGCTGGCACGCGGGGCGTCCCCGGTGGCGCTCGACCTCTCCTACCGGCAGTTGCAGCATTCCCGGCGGATCGACCTGGGGCATGCGGTGGCGGTTCCCGCCGTGCAGGCCGACGCGGGTGCGCTGCCTTTCGGCGACAGCGTGTTCGACCTGGCATTCTCGGCGTACGGCGCACTGCCGTTCAGTCCGGACGGGGCGGGGATCATGCGCGAGGTGTACCGCGTGCTCAAGCCGGGCGGACGGTGGGTGTTTTCGCTGACGCACCCGGTCCGCTGGGCGTTTCCGGACGATCCCGGGCCGCGCGGGCTGACGGTGCGCAGCTCGTACTTCGACACGACGCCGTATGTCGAGACGGACGACGAGGGTCAGGCCACGTATGTCGAGCACCATCGCACGCTCGGTATGCGGGTGCGGGAGGTGGCCGGCGCGGGGTTCCGCCTCGTCGACATCGTGGAGCCGGAGTGGCCCGAGGAGTTGGCGCAGGTATGGGGCGGATGGAGTCCGACGAGGGGCCGGTTGATCCCGGGGACCGCGATCTTCGTGTGCGTGAAGGACGGCGCCCCCGGCGGCGCCTGATCCGGGGGCTGCGCGCGACCGCGGCGGTGGCCGGGTCGCTGGCCGCGGCGCTGGTGCTGTCCGGGGTGGGCGCACTGACCGCGCTGCGGCTGGAGTACACCGGGGCGCCGGCGGCGGACGCCCGCACCCGGGGCCGGGACGCGCTCTGGCTCGGGCACGCGTGGGTCGACGGCCGCAAGAGCCCGGCGGACGTCGCGGCGCTGGCCGCCCGGCTGCGCGGCACGGGCGTGCGCGACCTCTATGTCCATGCGGGCCCGCTGGAGCACGACGGTTCGCTGCCGCGGGAGCGCTATCCGCAGGCGCGGGCGCTGCTGGACGCGGTCCGCCAGGCCCTGCCCGGTGCGCGCGTGCAGGCGTGGCTCGGGGACGTGGTCGGTCCGAACGCCCTCGACCTGCGCGACGAGGCGGTCCGCGGCCGGGTGGTCGCGTCGGCGCGGTCCGCGATGGACGCCGGGTTCGGCGGCGTGCATTTCGACCTGGAGCCGATCGGCGACGGCAACCGCGACTACCTGGAGGTGCTGACCCGGGCCCGGGAGGCGGTGCGCGCGGGCGGCGGGGTGCTGTCGGTGGCGGCGCACCAGATCGAGCCGGCCGGGAACCTCGTCGCCATAGCGTCGGCGGCGGGCGCGCAGCGCACGAAGTGGTGGACGCCCGGCTACTTCGGCGACGTGGCGTCGCGGGTGGACCAGATCGCGGTGATGGCCTACGACACGTGGATGCCGACCCGGGGCCTGTTCGGCGGCTATGTGACCCGGCAGACCGAACTCGCGTTGTCCCGCACCCCGTCCGCGGTCGACCTGCTGATCGGGCTGCCGTTCTTCCACGACGACACGATCGGGCACCACGAGGACGCCGAGCAGGTCGCGACGGCCGCCCGGGCGGTCCGGCTGGGCCTCGCCGCGGCGCCGGGCCGGCAGACGTTCGGGGTGGCGCTGTATGTGGACTTCGCCGCGACCGAGGAGGACTGGGCGGCGTACCGGCGCGAGTGGGTCGACGCGGGCTGAGGCCCGGCGGCGGTCTTCGGCGCCGGTCCTTCGGCGCCGGAGGCGGCCGGCTCCGGCGCGGGCCCGGAAACGCACCCGCTCCCCGCGCGGCAGGACACGCGGGGAGCGGGGGGGGAACGACTGGGCGCTGAGCGGCGATTCGCGGCCCGGCCGGGTCGTGCGGGAGGTCAGACCGCGGGCGGGGGCGTCTGCGGGCGTTCCGGGTAGGCCGTGGCCGGGGTCTTGCCGTTGCTCGACGGGGCGGGTGCCTCGGCGGCGACCTCCGCGACGCTGGACACCGCCGGAACCCGCGGCAGGACGGTGGTCTCGGCGGAGCGGGACGCCGCGGAGAGCGCACCGACCGGGACGGGCGCGGCCGCGGACTCGGCGGGGGCCGCCGCGGCGGCATCGCCGCCGCCCGGACCACCGTCGCCGTCGGCGGGCACGGCCGCCGGCCCGGCACCGCCGGCCGCTTCGCGCTCACGCTTGCGGCGGCCGAGGAACTCCAGCAGCAGCGAGGCGAGGAAGAGCACGATGCCGATCACGACGAACGCCAAGGGCAGCTTGTCGTGCAGGAGCAGCATCTGCGCCTTCTGCTCCTTGGCGTCCTCGATGAGCTTGTTCGACCACTCGGCCTTCATCTTGACGTTGCCGTCGAACACCACGAGCTTCGCCGGGTTGGCCGGGTCGTCGGGGTTCGGCGTGCGCATTTCCTCTTTGTGCTGCTCTTCGGCGTAGACCGGGGCGCCGGTGACCGGCTCGACCCAGAACTTCCGCACCGTCGTGTACCAGCGCTCCATGCCGGCCGCTTCGACGGTTTCCGGGGTCAGGCCGCCGGGGAGCGAGCTGGGCACCGGCACCTTGGTCCACGGCACGGTCTGCTCGAAGAGGTAGACGGGGAGGCCGTTGAAGTTCTCCGTGCGCACGTAGTTGATGGTGGACGCGGTGTGGGCCTGCGCGTCGTAGTAGTTGTAGCCGCGCTTCTCGGTGAAGAAGGGCCACTTGTACTGGATGCCGGTGTGCGCGACCGGCTTGTTGTCGATGTGCTCCCCGCAGCAGTTCTTCGGGGTCTGGGAGACCGCGTCGAAGGCGTAGCGCTCGGGGATCTGGGTGACGACCTTGCCCTCGCTGTCGACCATCGCGAGGTTCATGTCCCACACGACGGTCTGTCCGCTGCCCTCGTCGGGGTTGGGGCGGACGGTCTGGATGATGGTCGCCTTGGCCTTGCCCTCGCCTTCGGGTGCGCCGAAGAGCGTCGCGTTCTGGGCTTCGAGGACCATGACCTTGTACGCCTTGTCGCCCTTCAGCGCCTTCGCGACGAGCCGCGGAAACGCGTACTCGCGGACCAGCGGAGCGAAGGCCACGAAGAACACTGCAAAGGTCAACAGGACCAAGCTGGACCTACGACGCATCGAGAATTTCCCCTTGCCATGGAACGAGCTGAACGTGCCGGACGGACGGACCGGTCCGGATTGCGATCGTGCTGAGTGGTGCGGGGTGCTGCGGGGTGCTGCGGTGCTGCGGGGTGGTGTGCGGTGGGGGCCGGTGTCGGTCCTCAGGGCTTCGCGGGCACCTGGGTCACCTGGAGCGGCTTGTCGATGGCCTTGGGCTCGGGGACCGCGAAGGTCGTCAAGGCCCAGGTGGCCAAGCCGGCGAGAACCAGGCCGGTGAGGACCGCGGCGAAGGCACGCATCAGAAACTCTCCTTGTGTTCGCTCACGGAGACGGCACGGTAGCAAGGAAGCCACAAAATAAGAACACGTTTCAGATTTTTGGCGGCTTGATTCTGTGGACAGTTGGCGACGGGTCACTCCCACCCATCCCCAACTGCGAATTCGTCGATACGGATACTCCCCCGCCGGGACGAGCCCGACGGGGGAGCAGCGAGAACACGTTTCTGTTACTGGCCGGTCACTAGCCGCTCGGCTTGGTCGTGGCCGCGCTGGTCTTCGTGGTCGCCTTGGTCGCGGGCGGGGTGGTCGTCGCGGGGACGGCGCGGACGCCGTTGCCGTAGAACTGCATCCACGCCTTGACGGTGGAGACGTACTCGGTGGATTTGTTGTAGCTGTAGATGGCCCGGTCCAGGTCCGCGGGGCGGCTCAGGTCGCGGTCGCCCGCGCACAGGTAGCGGGCGGCGGCGAGGCTGGCGTCGTAGACGTTCTCCGGGTCGGACTTGCCGTCCTTGTTGCCGTCCATGCCGTAGCTCTTCCAGGTGCTCGGAATGAACTGCATCGGGCCGACGGCGCGGTCGAACTCGGGGTCGAGGTCGTAGGCGCCCTTGTCGGTGTCCCGGATGACGGCGGTGGAGTGGCTGCCGTCGAGGCGCGGGCCGAGGATCGGCGTGACCGCGGTGCCGTTGGCGGTGACCTGGCCGTTGTTGGCGTGCGAGGACTCGACGCGGCCGATGCCGGCGAGGAGCTGCCACGGCAGCTTGCACGCCGGGTCGGCCTTGGCGGTGGTCGCGGCGGCCTGCTGGTAGGCGGCGAGCACGATCTGCGGGATGCCGTTGGACCCGGCGTTGACCGGGGCGGCCGGAGGCGGGGCCGTGGTGCGGGTCGGCGACGCGGAGATGGTGCCGATGACCCCGCTGGGCTGCGGCGAGCCGGCGGAGCCGGGGGCGGCCGCGGGCAGCACCGGCGGCAGCTCCAGGTCGCGCGCGGAGCCGCCGTCGACGGGGGCGCTGTCCTTGGGCGGTTCGGGGTCGGACATGCGCGGGACGTCGGACTGCGGGACGCGCTGCGCGGTCGCCATCGTGAACGGGTTCTGGACGACGGCGGCGCCCGCGAGCAGCAACGCGGCGACACCGGCGGCGGCCATCCAGGGGTTGACGAGCCGCCGCCGCTTCCCGGACGGCTCGCTGCTCTCCTCGGCCTTCTCGGTCTCGTCGCCGTCGCCGCCGTCACCGGACTCGTCGGGCTTGGCTTCGAGTTCGGCGGGCCGGTTCCCGAGCGATGCGACCCAGGCGTCGAGTTCGTCCTCTTCGCCGTCGGCCTTGGCCTTCCCCTTGCCCACAGGCCGCAGCAACGCGGTGTCGGGATCGGCTGCCGGGACGGCGGAGACGGGGGCGAGGAGCGCGGTGTCGGGGTCGTCGGCGGGGGGCTGGACGGCGGCGTCCGACGCGCCGAGCAGGGACGCCTCGGCCGGTTCGACTGCCGCGTTCGAGCCTTCGGCCGCGTCGGCGCCGGACGCCACAGCGGCGGAAAGCTCTCCCGGCTCGGCGGATTCGGCTGCCCCGCCGACACCTTCACCGTCTTGCATTCCGCGCGCAGGAGAGTCCGCCGTGGGGGTGGGAGACTCCGCAGGCAGAGCAGCATCCGCCGGGTCGGCCGCGAGGTACGCGTCGGAGACGACGAGCGGGGTGGCGCCAGAGGCGGCTGTCGGACCAGCGTCGGCCGACTGTGCCGGTTGGTCGACATCGGACGAGCGCGGGCCTTCGGCCGCGTCGGCGACCGACGCCGCGGCGAGGGAAAGCCCGCCCGGCTCGGCGGATTCCGCTGCGAGCGGGGTGGCGTCGGAAACGGCGGCCGCACCGACGTCTTCGCCGTCCTGCGGCTCGCCCGGCGCCTCGGACGCGCGCGGCCCTTCGGCCACGTCGGCAGCCGACGCCGCGGCGGGGGAAAGGCCGCCCGTTGCGGTGGATTCCGTGACGAGCACGGTGGCGGCGGGAGCCTCCGCGGACAGAGCGGCTTCCGCCGGTTCGGCCGCGGGGTCCGCGTCGGCGGGGGTTGCCAGGCCGGCGCCTTCACCGTCCCGCGCCCCTTCCGCACCCGGGCGCTCGGCCCCGTCGGATTCCTGCGCGGCCGACTGCTCGGCGGTCTCGTCGGCCGTATCGGCCGACGTATCGGCCGCCGGAGCCTCGCCCGTCTCCGCCGCGCGCGTCGCGTCGGACTCATCGGGGCGGTCCGCGACTTCGTCGGCCCGGGTCTCGGCGTCCGGTTCCGCGGGTCCCCCGCGGCCCTCCGCGTCATCCCCCGCCGCGCGCGGGCGCGGCGGTACCACCGCGACCGTGGTCAGGTTCCGGGCCCAGCCCGGCTTCGTGGTTCCTGTGTGGTGCGGTATCTCCGGATCCCGCGGACCAGGCCCCTGATCGGCCACGTCCACGAACCGCCCCCTTCGCCCGGCTGCCAGGTCCGCCCGCCGCGCCGCGGGAAACGCGGTCGGACGACAGGCGGACACGAACCTACGGCAGGTCGGGCCCCGGCTCTACCCCCTGGCTAGAATTTGTTCTAGTTACGGTGTCTTTGTCGGCAAACCGGCAGCGGGCCGGGCCTCAGTGCCCGGCGTCCTCCCACGTCGCACCGAAGCCGACCGACACGTCCAGCGGCGCGGACAGCGGGTAAGCCCCCGCCATCTCCTCCCGCACCAGCGCCTCGACCCGCTCCCGCTCCCCCGGCACGACCTCGAGCACGAGTTCGTCGTGCACCTGGAGCAGTATCCGCGACCCGAACCCGCCCGCGCGCAGCGCCTTGTCGACGCCCAGCATCGCGACCTTGACGATGTCCGCCGCCGACCCCTGGATCGGCGCGTTCAACGCCATCCGCTCGGCCATCTCGCGCCGCTGCCGGTTGTCGCTGGTCAGGTCCGGAAGGTAGCGGCGGCGGCCGAACACCGTCTCCGTGTAGCCGGTCTGCCGCGCCTCCTCGACCACCGTGCGCAGGTAGTCCCGTACGCCGCCGAAGCGTTCGAAGTAGTTCGCCATCAGCTTCCGGGCCTCGTCCGGCGTGATGTCGAGCTGCTGCGACAGGCCGAACGCGGACAGGCCGTAGGCCAGCCCGTACGACATCGCCTTGATCTTCCGCCGCATCTCCGCGTCGACCCGGTCGCGCGGCACCGCGAACACCGCCGACGCGACCGTGTTGTGCAGGTCCTCGCCGGACGCGAACGCCGCGATGAGCGCCTCGTCGTCGGACAGGTGCGCCATGATGCGCAGCTCGATCTGGCTGTAGTCGGCCGTCATCAGGCCTTCGTAGCCCTCGCCGACCACGAACGAGCGGCGGATCAGGCGGCCTTCGTCGGTGCGGATCGGAATGTTCTGCAGGTTCGGATCGGACGACGAAAGCCGCCCGGTCGCCGCGACGGTCTGGTGGAACGTCGTGTGGATCCGCCCGTCGTCGGTGACCGTCTTGACCAGGCCTTCGACGGTGGTCCGCAGCTTCGTCTGGTCGCGGTGCCGCAGCAGCGCGGCGAGCAGGTCCTGCGCGGGCTCCGGGATGCCCGGCTGGGTGGCGAGCCAGGTGAGCGCGTCGGCGTCGGTCGTGTAGCCGGTCTTGATCTTCTTGGTCTTCGGCAGGTCGAACTCGCCGAACAGGATCTCCTGCAGCTGCTTGGGCGAGCCGAGGTTGAACTCCCGGCCGACCGCCGTGTGCGCCTGCTCGGTGGCCTGCTTGACCGCTGCACCGAACTGCGTCTCCAGCCGGTCCAGGTACTCGCGGTCCGCGGCGATGCCGAGGCCTTCCATCGCGCACAGCACCCGCATGAGCGGCAGTTCCATGTCGCGCAGCAGCTTGAGCTGGCCGAGGCTCTCCAGCCGCTCGTCGAGCGCGTCGGCGAGGTCGACGACCGCGCGGGCCGCGAGCATCAGCGCCTCGCCCTTGGCCGCGGTCTCGTCGTCCTCGGCGCCCGACATGTCCAGCGCCAGCTGCCCGTCGGCGGCCTCGTCGACCTTCAGCTCGCGGTGCAGGAACCGCTGCGTCAGCGTCTCCAGCGCGAACGACCGCTGGCCGGGCAGCACCAGGTAGGCGCCCAGCGCGGTGTCCGACGTCACCCCGTCCAGATCCCAGCCGTGCGCGCGCAGCGCCAGCATCGGGCCCTTCGCGTCGTGCACCGCCTTCGGCCGCTCCGGGTCGGCCAGCCACGCGGCCAGCGCGGTGTCGTCCGCCTCGTCCAGCACGGTCGGGTCGACATACGCGGCGGTGCCGTCGCCGGCGGCGAACGCCAGCCCGGTCACCGCGCCCGTACCGCGGCCCCAACTGCCTTCCACCGCAACGCCGGTGCGCGCCGCACCGGACGCGTGCCCGGCCAGCCACGCGGCGACCTCGCCGGTCTCCAGCACCGTCGTGTCGAGCACGAACCCGTCCTCGACCACCACGGCCTCTTCGGCACTCGCGACGGCCGCGCCCGGGTCGACCGCCCACAGCCGGTCGCGGAAGTTGTCGTTGCGGAACTCCAGGCTGTCCAGCACCCGTTCGACCTCGGGACGGTCGTACGCCACCCGCGCCAGATCCCCCGGCGCCACCTCCAGCGGCACGTCCCGCACGAGTTCGGTCAGCTCGCGGTTGAGCTTCACCGACTCCAAGTGGTCGCGCAGGTTCTGCCCCGCCTTGCCCTTGACCTCGTCGGCCCGCTCCACCAGCTCCTGGAACGACCCGAACTCACGGATCCACTTCGCCGCGGTCTTCTCCCCCACGCCCGGAATCCCCGGCAGGTTGTCCGACGGGTCGCCGCGCAGCGCCGCGAAGTCCGGGTACTGCTGCGGCGTCAGCTGGTACTTCTCCTCCACCGCCGCGGGCGTGAACCGGTGCAGCTTGCTGACGCCCATCATCGGATACAGCACCGTGACGTCCGGCGTGACCAACTGCAGCGAGTCGCGGTCGCCGGTCAGGATGAGGACCTCGAAGCCCTCCTCGGCGGCCTGCGTCGACACCGTCGCGATCACGTCGTCGGCCTCGAAGCCCTCCACCCGCATCGTGCGGATGCCCATCGCCTCCAGGACCTCGACGATGAGTTCGACCTGCCCCTTGAACTCGTCCGGCGTGGCCGACCGGTTGGCCTTGTAGTCCGGGAACCGGTCGGTGCGGAACGACTTCCGCGACACGTCGAACGCCACCCCGAGGTGCGTCGGCGCCTCGTCCCGCAGAACGTTCGCCAGCATCGACGTGAACCCGTACACCGCCTGCGTCGGCTGCCCCGTGGCCGTCGACATCGCGGCCTCCTTCAGCGCGTAGAACGCGCGGTACGCCAAGGAGTGCCCGTCGAGCAGGAGCAGCCGGGGCCGGACACCGGACGAGGTGCCGGACGCCGCGCTGGAGGTTACGGAAGCCTGGGGTGCGTCAGTCGAAGCCACCCCCAGATCCTAGGCTGGTAGGCCGACACATCCGGTCATGTCCCTCCCCGCGCGTGGCCGAACACGACCAGCGTGACAGGAGAAACCCATGGCCAGCGGCTCGCCCGTCGATTTCCCCGTGCCGGTCGACGAACTCGGAAAGGTCTTCGGCACCGACTTCCCCGTCACCCTCGGCAGCAAAATGGGCATCGTCGTGCACGAGGCCACCCCGCAGCGCCTGGTCGCGACCATGCCGGTGGAAGGCAACATCCAGCCCTACGGGCTGCTGCACGGCGGCGCGTCCTGCGTCCTCGCGGAGACCCTCGGCTCCATCGGCTCCGCGCTGCACGCCGGACCCGACGCCATCGCCGTCGGCATCGAGATCAACGCCACACACCACCGTTCCGCGACCTCGGGTCTGGTCACCGGCACCGCCACCCCGGTACACCTGGGACGCACGCTCGCCACCTACGAGATCGTCATCACCGACGAAGCCGGCAAGCGCGTCTGCACCGCACGTCTCAGCTGCCTGATCCGCCGCAACGAGTAACCGCCACCGCGGGAGGTTCGGTATGGGATTACGCAAGACGACCGCGATCACCGCCGCCCTGGGCCTCCTCGCGGGCGCGGGCGCCGCCGCCGGAACCGCGGCGGCGCTGTGGCCCGGCACCGCGAAAGACTCCGTCCCCTACGTCTACGAGGGCGACAAAGTCGTCGACTCCGCCCCGGTGAAAAGCGCCTTCCTCGAAGTCCGGGTCACCGCCTACCACTGCGGCCTTGCCTACATCACCGGCACCCACGCCGAGTACTACGCACACGGCCAGCTCTGCCGGGTCGGCGTCCGCCTCGACAACCAGCAGCTCGTCACCGCCAACATCGACAGCCGCATCCAGAAAATCGTCCTGGCCGACGGCACCGAACTGATCCCCGACGACATCCCCATGCAGATCAAACGCCAAGAGCAAGTCCAGCAGATGGGCGCCCGCAACATCGTCGTACTCAGCTACTGGTTCGACATCCCCGCCGACGCCGTCCCCGTCGCCGTCCGCATCCGCGCCACCCCCGAAGCCCCGCCCGCCGAGATACGGCTGCCCAAAGCCACCTGGGACCGCCAATAACCTCCGAAGGCCGCCGCCCACAACGCGAAGCGGGGTGCCCCGCGGACCGACGCCCGCGGAACACCCCGCCCACCGCCCTCGCTCAGGCCGCGCCCTCACCCAGATACGCCTCGCGCACCCGCGGATCCGCCAGCAGATCCGACGCCGGACCCGACATCATCACCGAACCCGTCTCGAGCACATACGCGCGATCGGACAACGCCAGCGCCTGCGCCGCGTTCTGCTCGACCAGCAGCACCGTCGTCCCCTGCGCGTTGATCTCCTGGATGATCGCGAAGATCTGCGCCACGATCAGCGGCGCCAAACCCATCGACGGCTCGTCCAACAGCAGCAACCGCGGCCGCCCCATCAACGCGCGGCCGATGGCCAGCATCTGCTGCTCACCACCCGACAGCGTCCCCGCCATCTGGGTCCGCCGCTCGTGCAGCCTCGGGAACAGCTCGTAGACGCGCTCCAGCTCCGCCTTCGGAACGTCCTTGAACCGGTACGCCCCCATCTGCAGGTTCTCCAGCACCGTCATCGTCGGGAACACCCGCCGCCCCTCAGGGGAATGGCCGATGCCCAAACCCACCACATGGTGCGCCGGGATCCCGTCGATCCGCTCGCCTTCGAACACCACCTCGCCCACACGCGGCCGCAGCAGACCCGAAACCGTCCGCAACGTCGTCGTCTTGCCGGCGCCGTTGGCGCCCAGCAACGTGACGATCTCACCCTCACGCACCGTCACATCGACGCCCTTGAGCGCCTGGATCGCGCCGTAGAACACCTCCAGGCCGCGCAACTCCAGCAACGCGGTGGTGTCCTGGCTCCCGGCCGCGGACGGCGCGCTGCCCACATCCGGAACCTTCGTCGTGCTCATTCGCCCTCCCCGCGCGCCGCCGGGACGCCGCCTTCCACGGCACCACCGTCCGCATCGCCGCCGTCCAGAACCTCGTGCGCCATCTCGGCACCGAGATACGCCTCCACGACGGCCCGGTTCCGCTGCACCTCCGACGGCGTGCCCGAAGCAATCACCTTGCCGAAGTTCAGCACCGTCACGCGGTCCGCCACCGACATCACCAACCGCATGTCGTGCTCGATCAGCAGCACGCTGATCCCCAGCTCACGGTTGATGTGCTTGATCAGCTCCGCCAGTTCGAGCTTCTCCGTCGGGTTCGTACCCGCCGCCGGCTCGTCCAGCAACAGCACCTGCGGATCGGTGGCCAGCGCCCGCGCAATCTCCAGACGCCGCTGCTCGCCGTAACTCAACGACGCGGCAAGCTCGTTCAGCTTGTCCGCCATACCGACGAAGTCCAGCAGCTCGTGCGCGCGCCGATCGCTCTCCCGCTCGTTCCGCCGAGCGTGCGGCAACCCGAACATGATCCCCAGCGGCCCCGACTTCTGCCGGGTCTCCGCGGCGATCTTCACGTTCTCCAACGCCGTCAGCGCCCCGAACAGCCGGATGTTCTGGAACGTCCGCGCCATACCCAGCCGGTTGACCACATGCGTCTTCCGACCCAGCAGCGGATGCCGCGCCCCGTCCGGGTCGGTCAGCGTGATGCTGCCTTCCTGCGGGACGTACACACCCGTCAGCGAATTGAACAGCGACGTCTTCCCAGCCCCGTTCGGGCCGATCACCGCCAGGATCTCCCCACGGCGCAACGCCAGTTCCACATCCGACAGGCACACCAGGCCACCGAAGCGCAACGTCAGGCCGCTGACGCTCACCACGGTGTCCGCAGCCGTCTTCCCGGCCGCCTCCGCCATCGCGGCACTCATGCGATCCTCCCGCCGACCGGCTCGGACATCGCGTCGGCGTCCCCGATGCCTTCCTTCGCCATGATCAACTCGCGCTTGCGCCGACGCGACGGAATGAGGCCCTGCGGACGGTAGATCATCATGATCACCAGCAGCGCGCCCAAGTACATGAACCGGTCCTTCGGGTCCACATAGTCCTTGAGGAACTGCGGCAACCACGCCAGGAACGCCGTCCCCAGAATGACGCCCCACAACGAACCCATGCCGCCGAAGATGACATACGCGAGCACCAGAACCGAGTACATGAGAATGAACGACTCAGGCGAGAACGACCCGATCTTCGACGCGTACACGACACCCGCGATACCCGACGTCGACGCACCGATGGCAAACGCCATCAGCTTGTACTTCACCGTGTTCACGCCGTTCGCCGCCGCCGCGACCTCGTCCTCCCGGATCGCCGTCCACGCCCGGCCCACCCGCGAATGCTCCAACCGCCGGAACAGGAAGATCAACAACCCGCCCAGCACCAGGATCAGCCACCAGTACTGCTTCGGACTCAGACCCGAATCACCCCACGTGTACGACCAGAACCCCAAGTCCAACTTGAACGGCGGCACACCGATCACCCCGCGCGGACCGTTCGTGAAATCCTCGCGGTTCTTTGCCACCAGATAGATGATCTCGTGGAACCCCAGCGTCACAATCGCCAGATAGTCACCGCGCAGCCGCAGCGTCGGCGCACCCAGCAACAGCCCCGCCAGCAGACACGTGAGCATCGCCACCGGAATCACCAGGAACGGCGTCAACTTCACCGGCGGATCCACCGGCAGCGAACCCGTCCAATACGCCGAGCTGTACGCACCCACCGCGAAGAACGCGATGAACCCCAGATCCAGCAGACCCGCCCAGCCGACCACCACGTTCAAACCCACGGCCAGCAGCACATAAATCGCGATCTCACCGACCAGAATCTGCTGCCAGTAGGTCGCCAGGAACTCCGGAAGCAGCACCAGCACGAGCCCACCCGCAGCCAGCAACGGCCACTTCACCACAGGCCGCGCCACCCCCGACCGCACCACCGAACCCGCCTGCTTCTGCCGCGCCCCGACCGCCTCCAGCACGGGCCGCGCCCGCTCCCGCAACGGCGCCCCGAACTCCATGAACGCCCAGACCGCGGTCATCAGCACGAGCCACATCAGCGTCGGCAGCGGGTCCTCGTACAACTGCTTCAACGCGAAGAACACATCGTCGACGCTGCCCTGCTCGCCGAACATCAGCGTCAACACGATCCCGGCGAACAAGAGTCCGCCCAGACGCGTCCACCGTGCGTTCTGATACCACTTCGGCGTACGCAGCGCCGCAATCCGCCGCGCCGTCTCCGACCGGGCCGGCGCTTCAACCGTCGTCCCGCTCATGCGGACCTCCCCAGGCGCTCACCCAGAATGCCCGTCGGCCGGAACATCAGCACCAGCACCAGCGCGGCGAACGCACTCACATACCGCCACTCTTCCCCGAGCTGCCAACTCGAAAAGCTCTCCACGATCCCCAGCAGCATCCCGCCGATCATCGCCCCACGGATGTTGCCGATCCCGCCGACCACCGCCGCCGCGAACGCCGTGATACCCGGCGCGAAGCCCATCGTGAACACCACCTGCGAGTTCATCCCGAACAGGAAACCCGCGACCCCGCCCATGAACCCGCCGACCAGGAACGTCCGCGACACCACCCGGTCGATGTCCACGCCCATCAGGCTCGCCGTCTCGGCGTCCTGCGCCACCGCCCGGATCCCCGCACCCATCTTCGTGCGGTTCACCAGAAGGTCCAGCGCCAGCATCATGGCCACCGCGGTACCCAGGATCAGCAGCTGAAGCACCGTCACCTGCGCGCCGAAGACCGAGAACACCTTCTTGTTCCGGAAGAGTTCCGGCATCGACTTCGAGTCGTGGCCGAACATCTTCCCGGCCAGGTTCTGCAAGAAGAACGACGCGCCGATCGCACTGATCAGAAACGCCAGCCGCGGCGCGTTCCGCCGCCTCAGCGGCCGGTACGCCACCTTCTCCAACGCGAACGCCGTGCCCGCCCCCGCCGACGCGGCCGCCAGCATGCCCACCGCGACCAGCAGCACCGACATCGCCGCCGACGGATGGGAGGCGTCGATACCGGTCAACACCAGCAGCGACGCGAACGCGCCCATCATGAACACCTCGCTGTGCGCGAAGTTGATGAGCTGAAGTACGCCGTACACCAACGTGTACCCGATCGCGATCACGGCGTACAAAGCGCCGAGTGCGATCCCTGGGATCAGATAGTCCCAGAACTCAGAACTGATCATTGCGAAGGCTTCCTGAGACGGGAGAGTCGATCGGACTCCACAACCCGGCACAAACGGCGCGGGGCCCGGACCCGGCGGTTCCGGACCCGAGCCCCGCATCCACGGACGAAGATTCGACTGCTAAGCCGGCGTCAGCTCTTGGCCAACTGCTCGATGTTGCCCTCGTACTCGATCTTCCCGGACTTCACCTGGTACAGGTAGATGCCCGCGCCCGCGAACTCGCCCTTCTCGTCGAACTTGAAGGTCTTCGTCAGACCCTTGTACTCCGCCGTCTTGAGCTTGCTGAGCATCAGCTCGCGGGTGATCTTCGTGCCCGCCGCGTCCAAGCCCTTGATCTGCTCGATGACCATGTTCGTCAGGTCGAACGACTCCGCCGAGTAGGTGCTCGGCGCCGTGTTGAACGCCTTCGTGTAGTCGGCGGTGAACTGCTTCGTCGCCGCCTCCACGTTCGCGTCCGTGCACGGGCAGGTCAGGTACCAGTTGTTCGAGGCGTCGCCCGCCAACTCGATGAACTTCGGGTCGTTGGTGCCGTCACCCGAGATGATCGGTATGGAGACGCCCTGTTCCTTCAGCTTCTTCGCGAACGGCGCGGCGTCCTGGTAGTAGCCGGCGTAAACCATGCCGTCCACACCCGCGTTCTTCACCTTCGTCGCCGCCGACGTGTAGTCCGGGGTGCCCTTCGGCACCGACTCCGTGACCACCTCGACGCCGGCCTTCTTCAGCTCGGTGGCCGCCACACCGCCCAAGCCCACGCCGTACTCCGACTTGTCGTCGACGACGAGGACCTTCTTCAGCTTCAGCTTCTGCGCGTAGTAGGTGGCCATACCGCCGCCCTGCGCGAAGTCGTTCGGCACACCGCGCAGCAGCGACGTGAAGCCGTTCGCCGGGTCGGTGAGCGCCGGGTTCGTCGCGGACGGCGAGACCGTCGCGAGCTTCGCCGCGGCGTACAGCTTGCCCGACGCCTTGGTCGGTCCCGAGAACGCGGGGCCGACGACCGCGAGGACCTTGCTGTTGTCGATCAGCTTCTGGGCAGCCGCAGGCGACTTGCTCTCCGAAGCCTCGTCGTCGGACTTCTCCAGCTTGAGCTTGAACGGGAGCTTGCCCGAGGCGTTGGCCTGGTCGACGGCCAGCTTCGCACCGTTGTACTCGTTGATGCCCAGCTGGGCGTTCTCGCCCGAAAGACCCGCCTGGAAACCGATGGTGTACGTCTTGCCGTCGTCGCCGTCATCGCTGCTACAGGCACTAAGCACAAGTGCCGATGCCACGACTGGCAGCGCGATTTTGATCATGCTTCGCTTCAGCACAGCCCAACCCCTTGAGTGTGATGCCTGAAAAGCAGTGAAAAACGCTGTCCCGATCCCGCGCGTTGCTGCACGGGTGCGCCGAAATGTAGCCCTCGCGAGTCACGGCGCAGAAGTCCACGTCATGAGATGTGATGCGCCCGTAATCAAACCTGCGGAACCGGTTCCCGAAACCTCAGAGGAACCTCAGATCGCCCACGAAACCGGCACGGATCTGCTAAGCACGACAAAACCGCCCCGATACGGTCGTATCGGGGCGGCCTAATGGGGTCTACGCGCGAAAAGCGGGGCCTATTCGCCCACATCGCCCCCGCTGACCACGGCTTCGGCCACGGCCTGCATGGACAGCCGGCGGTCCATCGAGGTCTTCTGGATCCACCGGAAAGCCTCGGGTTCGGACAGTCCGTACCGCTCCTGGAGCACCGACTTGGCCCGATCGACCAGCTTCCGGGTCTCCAGACGCTGCGTCAGGCCCTGGACCTCGCGCTCCAATGCGGCGAGTTCGGTAAACCTCGAAACGGCCATCTCGATTGCCGGAACGAGGTCACCCTTGGTAAACGGCTTCACCAGGTATGCCATCGCCCCGGCATCCCGGGCCCGTTCCACCAATTCCCGCTGCGAAAAAGCGGTCAGCATCAGCACGGGCGCCAACCGGGCCCCGGCGATCTGCTCGGCAGCCGAGATCCCGTCCAGGATCGGCATCTTCACGTCCAGAATGACCAGATCCGGCCGATGGTCCTCGACCAACCGCACCGCCGTCGCCCCGTCCCCGGCCTCGCCGACGACCCGGTAGCCCTCCTCCTCCAGCATCTCCTTCAGATCCAGCCGGATCAGCGCCTCGTCCTCCGCGATCACGACACGGATGACCGAGGACTCCTGCGACTGCGCGGCTGACGTCACGGCACTCCTACCTCGGGGCGATACCTGCAGGCAGAAGGGTACCGAGAGGCGGTAAGGTGAGCGTCGTCGAGGCTCGCCTCGACAGCCACGTGGGAGTTGTACGTCATACCATGCCCCGGTAGCCCAACGGCAGAGGCCATGGATTCAAAACCCATACAGTGTCGGTTCGAATCCGACCCGGGGCACCAGTGAAGAGGATCACTCGGCCATCCGAGTGATCCTCTCGCGTTTTCCGGACATGCGTTCGACGACGTTTCATCGTGGCCTCATGCACGACATCACCACGCGCCGCCAAGCGCTCACCCTCCTCGCCCAAGGCCGCAGCATGCTCTCGGTGAGCCGCGAAATGGGCATCGCCCATGCCACCATCCGCTACTGGCGCGCACACCCGGAGCCGAAACGATCACCTGGTTGCATCCGCTGCCAGGACTCACCCGAGCTGCCCAACTCGCCGAGCGGCTACGCCTACTTGCTCGGCCTCTATCTCGGCGACGGCTGCATCAGCAGCTACCGCCGCGGCGTCCACGGCCTGCGCATCGCCTGCGGAAACACCTGGCCCGGGCTCATGGACGAGTGCGAGGCCGCAATGCGCGCGGTCCGGCCGGAAGGCCGCGTGTTCCGCGTCCCGCAGCAAGGCTGCCACTCGGTGACCTCGCTGTGGAAACACTGGCCGTGCCTCTTCCCCCAGCACGGCCCCGGCCCGAAGCACCACCGAAAGATCGAACTCGCCGACTGGCAGCACGAGATCCTCAACGACCACCGGTGGCCACTGGTCCGCGGCCTCATCCACTCCGACGGGTCCCGCTTCACCAACTGGACCACCCGCACCGTCGCCGGCCAGACCAAGCGCTACGAGTACCCGCGCTACATGTTCACCAACGCGTCCACCGACATCATGGGGATCATGACCACGACCCTCGACTCGCTCGGGGTTCAGTGGCGGCACACGGACAAGCGCAACATCTCCATAGCCCGCCGCGACTCCGTCGCTCTCATGGACCGCCACGTCGGCCCCAAGTACTGACCGTCCGCACACACCGACGGGCCCCGAGACCGAAGTCTCGGGGCCCGTCGGTGTGTTCGTGTCGGCGGAGGTCTACTTGCCGAGCATTTCTCCTATGTGGTGCACGCGGATCATGTTGGTCGACCCCGGCACGCCCGGCGGGGAGCCGGCCGTGATGATGACCACGTCGCCGGGGCGGCAGCGGCCGATCTCCAGGAGGGCGGCGTCGACCTGGCGGACCATCTCGTCGGTGTGCTCGCAGAGTTCGCCGAGGAAGGTCTCCACGCCCCAGGTCAGCGACAGCTGGCTGCGGACCGACGGCTCCGGGGTGAAGGCCAGGGTCGGGATCATCGGCCGGTAGCGGGAGAGCCGCCGGGCGGTGTCGCCGGACTGGGTGAAGGCGACGAGGTACTTGGCGCCGAGGCGCTCGCCGATCTCGGCCGCGGCGGAGGCGATGACACCGCCCTGGGTGCGCGGCTCGGGGAGGCTGCGGAGTTCTTCCTTGAGGGCGGAGGACTCCTCGGCGGCGGTGATGATCCGCGCCATCGTCTTGACGGTCTCGATCGGGTACTTGCCGACCGAGGTCTCGCCGGAGAGCATCACGGCGTCGGTGCCGTCGAGCACCGCGTTGGCGACGTCGGAGGCCTCGGCGCGGGTCGGCCGCGAGGCGCTGATCATCGAGTCGAGCATCTGGGTGGCGACGATGACCGGCTTGGCGTTGGCCCGTGCGAGGGTGATGCAGCGCTTCTGGACGAGCGGGACCTGTTCGAGGGGCATTTCGACGCCGAGGTCGCCGCGGGCGACCATGATGGCGTCGAAGGCTTCGACGATGCCTTCGAGGTTGGCGACGGCCTGCGGCTTCTCGATCTTGGCGATGACCGGGACGTGGTAGCCGATCTCGTCCATGATGCGGTGGACTTCTTCGATGTCCGCGGCGCTGCGGACGAAGGAGAGCGCGATGAGGTCGCAGCGCAGGCGGAGTGCCCAGCGGAGGTCTTCCATGTCCTTGTCGGACAGTGCGGGGACGCTGACGGCCACGCCGGGGAGGTTGAGCCCCTTGTGGTCGGAGACCATGCCGCCTTCGATGACCATGGTGTGGACGCGGGGTCCTTCGACGTCGGTCACTTCGAGGGTGACGCGGCCGTCGTCGACGAGGATGCGTTCGCCCTTGGCGACGTCGCCGGGGAGGCCCTTGTAGGTGGTGGAGACCTCGTTGCGGTCGCCGGGGACCTCGTCGGTGGTGATGGTGAATTCGTCGCCGCGTTCGAGGAGGACGGGGCCTTCGGCGAAGTTGCCGAGCCGGATCTTGGGGCCTTGGAGGTCCATGAGGATGCCGACGCTGCGGCCGGACTCGTCGGAGGCCTTGCGGACTCGGTGGTAGCGCTCCTCGTGTTCGGCGTAGGAGCCGTGGCTGAGGTTGAAGCGGGCTACGTCCATGCCTGCGTCCACGAGCGTGCGGATCTGCTCGTAGCTGTTGGTCGCTGGGCCCAGGGTGCAGACAATCTTCGCTCGACGCATGGGTCAACCCTAATTCCTACCGGAAAGTAACGAGTCAGCGGTGTCCGGTTTGCCGCTAAAGGTTCGTCAACATTCTGTTGAACAGTACGGGAACCGCACACAGACAAGGCCCCCGTGCCGTGAATAACGACACAGGGGCCCTGGTTGGTTCTGCGGTCCGTCCGCCCGACCGGGGTTCCGGGGGCGCACGGTGGTGAGGGTGGGTGGCGAGGCGAGCGGGCCGGCGCGCCCGAGGGAGGGCGGCGCCGGGCGCCGGGCGGGGCCTGCGAGAGGCCCCGTCCGGCAGGGAGCTGTCAGACCAGCAGTTGCCGGTCGGTCGGCTTGATCGGCCGCGGCAGGTTGGTGCTGCCGGTGAGCCAGGCGTCGACCTCGGCGGCGCAGGAGCGGCCTTCGGCGATGGCCCAGACGATGAGGGACTGGCCGCGGCCGGCGTCGCCGGCCGCGAAGACGCCGCCGACGTTGGTGGCGTAGGCGCCGTCGCGGGCGATGTTGCCGCGTTCGTCGAGGGCGAGGCCGAGCTGTTCGACGAGGCCGTTGGCCCGGTCGGTGCCGACGAAGCCCATGGCGAGGAAGACGTAGTCGGCGGGGATTTCGCGTTCGGTCCCCTCGACCGGCTGGAACCGGCCGTCGACCATTTCGACGTCGACGATGCGCAGCGCGCGGACGCGGCCGTCTTCGCCGCCGGCGAATTCGAGGGTGTTGACGGCGTAGACGCGTTCGCCGCCTTCTTCGTGGGCGCTGGCGACGCGGTAGGTCATCGGGTAGGTCGGCCACGGCTGGCTGTCGGGGCGCTCCTCCGGCGGCCGGGGCATGATCTCCAGCTGGGTGACCGAGGCGGCGCCTTGGCGGTGTGCGGTGCCGAGGCAGTCCGCGCCGGTGTCGCCGCCGCCGATGATGACGACGTGCTTGCCTTGCACGTCGATCGGCGAGGTGACGAGGTCGCCTTCCTGCACCTTGTTGGCGTAGGGCAGGTATTCCATGGCCTGGTGGATGCCGCCGAGTTCGCGGCCGGGGGCGGGCAGGTCGCGCCAGGCGGTGGCGCCCGCGGCGACGACGACGGCGTCGTAGCGGTTGCGGAGCTTGGCGGCGTCGACGTCGGTGCCGATCTGCATGCCGGTGTAGAACTTGGTGCCTTCCGCGCGCATCTGCTCGATGCGGCGGTTGATGTGGCGCTTCTCCATCTTGAACTCGGGGATGCCGTAGCGGAGCAGTCCGCCGATGCGGTCGGCGCGTTCGTAGACGGCGACGGTGTGGCCGGCGCGGGTGAGCTGCTGGGCGGCGGCGAGGCCGGCGGGGCCGGAGCCGATGACGGCGACGGTCTTGCCGGAGAGGCGCTCGGGCGGCTGGGGGGCGACGTTGCCGTCGTCCCAGGCCCGGTCGATGATCGACACCTCGACGTTCTTGATGGTGACGGCGGGCTGGTTGATGCCGAGCACGCACGCGGCTTCGCACGGGGCCGGGCAGAGGCGCCCGGTGAATTCGGGGAAGTTGTTGGTGGCGTGGAGGCGTTCGGCGGCGCCCTCCCAGTCTTCGCGCCAGGTGAGGTCGTTCCACTCGGGGATGAGGTTTCCGAGGGGGCAGCCGTTGTGGCAGAAGGGGATGCCGCAGTCCATGCAGCGGCCGGCCTGCTTGGTGATGATCGGGAGCAGGGTGCGCTCCTCGTACACCTCCTTCCAGTCGCGGAGGCGGACGTCGACGGGGCGACGGACGCCGTGCTGCTGGGGGGTGGTGAGGAATCCCTTCGGGTCAGCCATGTGCCGCCTCCATCATCTTCTGGACGGTCTCGGACTCGGTGAGTCCGGCCTGCTCGGCGGCGTCCTTGGCGGCGAGCACTGCCTTGTAGTCCCTCGGCATGATCTTGCCGAAGCGCCGGGACGACGTGTCCCAGTCGGCGAGGAGGGCTTCCGCGACGGCGGATCCGGTCTCCTCGTGGTGGCGCCGCACGACGTCGTGCAGCGTCTGCCGGTCGGTGTCGTCGAGTTCTTCGATGCCGGCGAGTTCGGTGTTGACGTGGGCCGGGTCGAGGTCGAGGAGGTAGGCGACGCCGCCGGACATGCCGGCCGCGAAGTTGCGTCCGGTGGGGCCGAGGACGACGGCTGTGCCGCCGGTCATGTATTCGCAGCCGTGGTCGCCGACGCCTTCGGAGACGACGGTGGCGCCGGAGTTGCGGACGCAGAAGCGTTCGCCGACTCGGCCGCGGAGGAGTATTTCGCCGCCGGTGGCGCCGTAGGCGATGGTGTTGCCGGCGATGACGTTGTCTTCGGCGGCGAAAGTGGCGGTGCGGGCGGGGCGGACGATGATGCGGCCGCCGGAGAGGCCCTTGCCGACGTAGTCGTTGCCGTCGCCTTCGAGGCGCAGGGTGATGCCGCGCGGGACGAAGGCGCCGAAGGACTGGCCTGCGGAGCCGGTGAGGGTGATGTCGATGGTGTCGTCGGGGAGGCCCGCGCCGCGGTACCGCTTGGTGACCTCGTGGCCGAGCATCGTGCCGACGGTGCGGTTGATGTTCTGCACGGGGAGCTGGATGCGGACGGGTTCGCCGTTGTCGAGGGCGTCGGCGGCCAGTTCGATGAGCTGGTTGTCGAGTGCCTTGGCGAGTCCGTGGTCCTGGGCGGTGGTGCGGTGCAGGGACGCGCCCTCGGGGAGTGCCGGGACGTGGAAGAGCGGGGCCAGGTCGAGGCCGGCGGCCTTCCAGTGGTCGACGGCGGCGGTGGTGTCGAGGAGTTCGGCGTGTCCGATGGCTTCGTCGAGGCTGCGGAAGCCGAGGGCGGCGAGGTGTTCGCGGACTTCTTCGGCGATGAACTCGAAGAAGTTGACGACGAATTCGGCCTTGCCGGAGAACCGGGAGCGCAGCTCGGGGTTCTGGGTGGCGACGCCGACCGGGCAGGTGTCGAGGTGGCAGACGCGCATCATGATGCAGCCGGACACGACGAGCGGTGCGGTGGCGAAGCCGTATTCCTCGGCGCCGAGGAGGGCGGCGACGACGACGTCGCGGCCGGTCTTGAGCTGGCCGTCGGTCTGCACGACGATGCGGTCGCGGAGGCCGTTGAGCAGCAGGGTCTGCTGGGTTTCGGCGAGGCCGAGTTCCCAGGGGCCGCCCGCGTGCTTGAGGGAGGTGAGCGGGGAGGCGCCGGTGCCGCCGTCGTGGCCGGAGATGAGGACGACGTCGGCGTGGGCCTTGCTGACGCCCGCCGCGACCGTTCCGACGCCGACCTCGGCGACGAGCTTCACGTGGATGCGCGCCTGGGGGTTGGCGTTCTTGAGGTCGTGGATGAGCTGGGCGAGGTCTTCGATGGAGTAGATGTCGTGGTGCGGGGGCGGCGAGATGAGGCCGACGCCGGGCGTGGAGTGCCGGGTCTTGGCGACCCACGGGTAGACCTTGTGGCCGGGCAGTTGGCCGCCTTCGCCGGGCTTGGCGCCCTGGGCCATCTTGATCTGGATGTCGTCGGCGTTGACGAGGTATTCGGAGGTGACGCCGAAGCGGCCGGACGCGACCTGCTTGATCGCCGAGCGGCGGGCGGGGTCGTGGAGGCGCTCGGGGTCTTCGCCGCCTTCGCCGGTGTTGGACTTGCCGCCGAGCTGGTTCATCGCGATGGCGAGGGTCTGGTGGGCCTCCATGGAGATGGAGCCGTAGGACATGGCGCCGGTGGAGAACCGCTTGACGATCTCGCTGACGGGTTCGACCTCGTCGATGGAGATGGGGGTGCGGGCGTCCTTGAACGTGAAGAGGCCGCGGAGCGTCATGAGGCGCTCGGACTGCTCGTCGACGCGCTGCGTGTACTTCTTGAAGATGTCGTAGCGGCGCGTGCGGGTGGAGTGCTGGAGGCGGAAGACCGTCTCGGGGTCGAACAGGTGCGGTTCGCCTTCGCGGCGCCACTGGTATTCGCCGCCGATTTCGAGGCGGCGGTGGGACGGGGCGATGCCGCTGGGCGGGTAGGCCTTGGCGTGCCGCTGGGCGACCTCGCGGGCGATGACGCCGAGGTCGACGCCGCCGAGCTTGCTGGTCGTGCCGGTGAAGTACTCGGCGACGACGCCGTCGGAGAGGCCGATCGCTTCGAAGACCTGCGCGCCGCGGTACGACGACACGGTGGAGATGCCCATCTTGGACATGACCTTCAGGACGCCCTTGCCGAGCGCCTTGATGAGGTTCGCGATGGCCTTCTCGGCGGCGATGTCCTGGAGGAACACGCCTTCGCGGACGAGGTCTTCGACGGACTCCATGGCGAGGTACGGGTTGACGCCCGCGGCACCGTAGCCGATGAGCAGGGCGATGTGGTGGACCTCGCGCACGTCGCCGGCCTCGACGATGAGGCCGACCTTGGTGCGGGTCTTGGTGCGGATCAGGTGGTGGTGGACGGCGCTGGTGAGCAGCAGCGACGGGATCGGCGCGTGCTCGGCGTCGGAGTGCCGGTCGGACAGCACGATGATGCGGGCGCCGTCGGCGATGGCGGTGGTGGCTTCGGCGCGGATCTCTTCGAGGCGCTTGCCGAGCGCGTCGCCGCCGCCGTCGACGGGGTAGAGGCCGGAGATGGTGACGGCCTTGAGGCCGGGCTGGTCGCCGTCGGCGTTGATGTGGATGAGCTTGGCGAGCTCGTCGTTGTCGATGACCGGGAACGGCAGGACGACGTTGCGGCAGGCGGCCGGGGTCGGGTCGAGGAGGTTGCCCTCCGGGCCGACGAAGCTGCCGAGGGAGGTGACGAGTTCTTCCCGGATGGCGTCCAGCGGCGGGTTGGTGACCTGCGCGAACAGTTGCACGAAGTAGTCGAACAGCAGGCGGGGCTTCTCGGACAGCGCGGCGATCGGGCTGTCGGTGCCCATGGAGCCGAGGGGTTCGCCGCCCATGCGGGCCATCGGGGCGAGGATGACGCGGAGTTCTTCCTCGGTGTAGCCGAAGGTCTGCTGGCGGCGGGTGACGGACGCGTGGGTGTGCACGACGTGTTCGCGCTCGGGCAGGTCGCCGAGGTTGATGAGGCCGGCGTGCAGCCAGTCGCCGTACGGGTGTTCGGCGGCGAGCGCGGACTTGATCTCGTCGTCCTCGACGATGCGGTGGGCCGCGGTGTCGACGAGGAACATGCGGCCGGGCTGGAGGCGGCCCTTGCGGACGATCTTCGCCGGGTCGATGTCGAGGACGCCGACCTCGGAGGACAGCACGACGAGGCCGTCGTCGGTCACCCAGTAGCGGGACGGGCGCAGGCCGTTGCGGTCGAGGACCGCGCCGATCTGGGTGCCGTCGGTGAAGGTGACGCAGGCGGGGCCGTCCCAGGGCTCCATGACGGTGCCGTGGAAGCGGTAGAAGTCGCGGCGGGCGGCGTCCATGGAGGCGTGGTTCTCCCAGGCCTCCGGGATCATCATGAGGACCGCGTGCGGGAGGCTGCGGCCGCCGAGGTGGACGAGTTCGAGGACCTCGTCGAAGGACGCCGAGTCGGACGCGCCGGGGGTGCAGATCGGGAACAGCCGGGACAGGTCGCCGGGGATGAGGTCGGTGGCGAGCATCGACTCGCGCGCGGCCATCCAGTTGCGGTTGCCCATGACGGTGTTGATCTCGCCGTTGTGGGCGATGAACCGGTAGGGGTGGGCGAGCGGCCAGGCCGGGAACGTGTTGGTGGAGAACCGCGAGTGGACGAGGCCGATCGCGGACGCGAAGCGCCGGTCGGACAGGTCGGGGAAGAACGGCTCCAGCTGGCCGGTGGTCAGCATGCCCTTGTAGACCAGGGTCCGGGCGGAGAGGGAGGCGAAGTAGACCTCGACCTCGCGCTCGGCGCGCTTGCGCAGGCAGAACGCCAGGCGGTCCAGCTCGACGCCGGACCGGGTGGCGGTGGCGTCGGCGACGAAGACCTGGGCGAACCGCGGCATCGTGGCGCGGGCGGTGGTGCCGACCAGCTCGGGGGTGGTCGGGACGTCGCGCCAGCCGAGGACCTTGAGGCCTTCTTCGGCGGCGATGCGCTCGATGGACGACTTGGCGCGGCCCGCGTGGACGTCGTCGTCCGGCAGGAAGGCGAGGCCGGCCGCGTAGGAGCCGTGCGCGGGGAGGTCGATGCCGGAGACGGCGCGGAAGAACGCGTCCGGGATCTGGGTGAGGATGCCGGCGCCGTCGCCGGTGTCCGGTTCGGCGCCGGTGGCGCCGCGGTGCTCCATGTTGCGCAGCACGGTGAGGGCCTGCTGGACGATGTCGTGGCTGGGCTCGCCGGTGAGCGTCGCGACGAAACCGACACCGCAGGCGTCGTGCTCGTTCTTCGGGTCGTACAGGCCCTGGGCCGCGGGAATGGCGGAGAAGAGAGGGCCGCGGGGGGTGGCAGAAGCAGGAAGCATGGGCGCTCCCGTCGTCGTCGTGGCGTGTGGTGCGCAACAGGGACGACGTTGGCCCTCTGCGATTTCGTGCAGGTTACACGATCAGTTGTGGCATCCGGAACACAAGACACCGTTGTCTCGGAATTCGGACACCTTGGGTGGATCCGTGGGGGATCCGGGGTCGTTCCGGGGGCCGGTGTCCGACCGGCTGCCACCGCCGCCTCCGCGCCCAGGGCTCATTCCCGGCGACCCGTTCACCGAAACGGTCGCGCTTCGTACCGAAGGTGATCGTTTTCGGTCGCGGGTCGGCGTATGCCGGTGACGGCGGTGTTACGGATGTCTCACAAGCGGCCGAAGCCCGCCGCGATCGGGCGGGGACGCAGGTCGGGCCCGGCGGGAATCAGCCGAGGCCCTGCCCGATGGCCATGCCGAGGAGGTAGGTGAGGCCTCCCGCCGCGGCGCCGAGGAGGAGCTGGCGCAGGCCGCCGAACCACCACGGCCGGGCGGTGACCTTCGACACGACGGCGCCCGCGACGAACAGGCCGATGCCGGTGAGGATCAGCGCGGGCCACAGCGCGGTCGCGCCGAGCAGGTAGGGCAGCAGGGGCAGCAGCGCGCCGACGGCGAAGAAGAGGAACGAGGATCCGGCGGCCACCCAGGGCGACGGCAGGTCGTGCGGGTCGACGCCGAGTTCTTCGCGCGCGTGGACTTCGAGGGCGAGTTCCGGGTCGCGGGAGAGCTGGCGGGCGACCTCGAAGGCGAGGTCCTCGTCGAGGCCGCGGGCGACGTAGATCTCGGCGAGTTCGCGCATCTCCGCCTCGGGCGCGCGGACCAGCTCGCGGCGCTCGACCTCCACCTCGGCCTTGGCCAGCTCGGACTGCGACGCGACCGAGGTGTACTCCCCCGCGGCCATCGAGAACGCGCCGCCGGCCAGGCCGGCGAGGCCGGTGACGGCGATCGTCTTCGCGGTGGCGTCGCTTCCCGCGACGCCCGCGATCAGCGCGAAGTTGGAGAGCAGGCCGTCCATCGCGCCGAACACCGCGGGCCGCAGCCAGCCCCCCGCGATGTCGCGGTGGGTGTGGTCGATCTCCGGTTCGGAGACGGCTCCGAGGCCGGCCTCGGAGGCTGCCCCGGGGTCGGCGGCAAGCGGTTCGGGCGCCTCGGAGCGCGCGTCTATCTCACCGATGCTCGTCAACGTCGGGCCTTCCTCCGCGGTGTGGTCCCTTGACGCTACCGTGCCGCAGGGCACCCCCACCAGCAAGGGAAGGCTGCCCAAACGCGCAGGTCAGAGCACTCCTGGCAAGACTTTGACCCAGTCAAATGAGACCGCCCCCGGCAACGCCCGAGGGTGGCCGCACCACCCCCACCCCCGCAACCAAGCCTGTGGACGGACCGTCAGGCCTTGGTGTTCCGCGCGGTCTTCCCGCCGCCGGCCTTGGCGCCTTCCCCGGCCTCGTCCTCCGGCTCGGGCTCCGCCTCGGGCCCGGGCTCGTCGGCACCCTCGTCCACGGCCCGGTCCTCGGGCTTGTCCTCGGGCTCGTCCTCGGCCCGGACCTCGGCCCGGACCTCGGCCCGGTCCTCGGGCTCGTCCTGAGCCTTGCCGTCCGCCTTCTCCAGCACCACCGGAGCCGCGTCCTCTTCGTCCTCCGGGTACACCCGCGTCCCGCGGAGCGTCTCCGGCGCCTCGCGGCCGGGGCGCTTCCGCGCGGAGACCACGATGTACGCGACCGCGCCGAGGAAGACCAGGATCGACGTCCAGTTGTTCAGCCGCATGCCCAGGACGTGCTCGGCTTCGTCGATCCGCAGGTACTCGAACCAGAACCGGCCGACCGTGTACGCCGCCACGTACAGCGCGAACGCCCGCCCGTGCCCGAGCGTGAACCGCTTGTCCGCCCACAGCACGAGCAGCGCCACGCCGATGCACCACAGCGACTCGTACAGGAACGTCGGGTGGAAGGTCCCCGCGACCCCGTCCGGGCTGTGCGCGGCGTCGATCTTCAGCGCCCACGGCAGGTCGGTCCGCTTGCCGTACAGCTCCTGGTTGAACCAGTTCCCCCAGCGCCCCACCGCCTGCGCGAGCACGATGCCCGGGGCGATCGCGTCGGCCATCGCGGGCAGCGGGATGCCGCGCCGCCGGCAGGCGATCCAGGCGCCGACGCCGCCGAGCAGGATGGCGCCCCAGATGCCGAGGCCGCCCTTCCAGATGGCGAAGGCCTGGAGCGGGTCGCCGTCCTTGCCGAAGTACGGCTCGGGCGTCGTGAAGACGTGGTACAGCCGTCCGCCGATGAGGCCGAACGGAACCGCCCACACGGCGATGTCCATGACGGTGCCGTGCCGGCCGCCGCGCGCGGCCCAGCGGCGTTCGCCGAGCCAGATGGCGATGACGACGCCGATGATGATGCACAGGGCGTAGCCGCGGAGCGGCAGCGGTCCCAGGTGGATGACACCGCGGGACGGGCTGGGGATGTATGCGAGGTCCATGGCAGGCACGACGGTACACGTGCCGCGGCCCGGGTGGAGGGCGAGGAGCCGGTCGAGGCCGGCCGCCGCGCGCCGCCCGCCCGGGCCGCGGGCGGGCTTACGGGGCGGGGGTCGCGGACGGGGCCGCGTTCATGCCGGCGATGATCTGCTCCACCTGCGCCTTGAAGACGTCGGGGGCCATGATCGACTTCTTGTCGGCACTGACGTAGTCGAGCTTCTTGTTGTTCATGGCGATGGTCGGGGTTCCGGTGACCTGCTGGTCGCCGACCTTGGCGTTGTTGAAGTCCTCCTGCGAGGCCTTCACCCACGGAGCGTAGGTCAGGTTGTTGACGCATGCGTCGAAGGTCGGGCTGCGCAGGCCGTCGACCTTGCTCGCCAGTTCGAGCAGGTAGGCCTTGTTGCCGAATTTGTCGCTGGTCTCGTCGGGCTGGTTCGCGTAGAGCACGTCGTGGTACTGCTTGAACTTGCCCGCGTCGACCGCGCAGGCGGCGGCGTTGGCGGCGTACTTGGAGCCGTTGCCGCCGAGGTTGCGGTCGAGGAACGACGCGATGTGGTAGTCGACGCGGATGGTGCCGGCGTCGGCCATTTCCTGGATGGTGCCGCCGAGCTTGCCTTCGACCTGGTCGCAGATCGGGCAGCGGAAGTCCTCGTACACGGTCATGACCGGGGCGTTGGGGTTGCTGCCGTACGAGATGACGGTGCCGTTGACGCCGGCGGGCGCCTTGAGCGGCTGGCTCGCGGCGGCGGACCAGCCGCTGTTGTTGCTGTCGGACTTGTTGTTGCCGACCACGATGCCGATGGTGGCGGCGACGGCGAGGACCGCGACCACGGATCCCCCGATGATCAACGCCCGCTTGCGCTTGTCCGCGGCCTGCCGGCGGGCTCGCTCCGCCGCCATGCGGTCGCGTGCGGTGCGCTTGCCGTCGCTGTTCTTCTTGCTCATGTCCTCAGGTCACCGTCTATCTGTCGGATGGTTTTCGGTGCGGCCGGCGCCGCGGGGTGCCGGTCGCGGCGGCGCGGGCGCTGGGGTGCGGTGGGGCGTCAGTCCTCGATGGCCAGCCACGCGTCCGCGGAGAACCGGGTGCGCGGGAAGAAGAGCAGCCAGCCGGCGAGCACGATGAAGCCGATGTCGCGGAGGATTTCCTCGAGGTACTTGGTCTGGTCGGGGGCGATCGGGCCGCCCCCGCCGAAGCAGCCGCAGTCGATCGCGAGGCCGCGGGCCCAGGCCTGCGAGATGCCGGCGATGAAGACGAGGAGCAGCAGGGCGGAGATGCCGGCCACGATGCGGGTGCCGAGGCCGATGACGAGGAGCGCGGCGAGGCCCAGTTCGAGGTAGGGCAGGGCGTAGCCGATGGGCTCGACGAGGCTTTCCGGGAGGACGTCGTAGGCCCGGACGGCCTGGGCGGCCTGGGCCGGGTTGGTCGCCTTCTCCCAGCCCGCGAACGCCCAGACGGCGGCGAGGCCGAGGCGTGCCGCGAGGCCGATCCAGGGGATCGCGCGGCGGAAGGCGGTAGGGCCTGTGGAGCGGTCCACGGCGACGGCCGCATTCATGGGTTAGACCTCCGGCACGGATGGGTGGGGTGCCCTTGTTTAACCGTTTCGGAGGGCCCGAGGTTCCTCGTACGGAGTAACTCGTTGAGGTCAGTTGAGGTCAAACAGTGACGGGCGGCCGCTGCCGTGAAGGCAACAACCGCCCGCCATGATGCCATCTATGGAGCTATGTCCGAAATAAAGAGCCGTTCGAGAACCCCGGCCGCCGGGGTCAGCGTCCGGCGCGGACCCCCTGCGCGAGTTCGGCGGCCAGAGCGCGGACCGCGTCCAGGCCGGCTTCTTCGCTGGGGGCGTCGAGCAGGGCGCGGACGAAGGCCGAGCCGACGATGACACCGTCGGCGTAGCCGGCGATCTCCGCGGCCTGGGCGGCGTTGGAGACGCCGAGGCCGACGCACACCGGAAGGTCGGTGGTCTTCTTGGTGCGCGCCACCAGTTCGGCGGCCTTGTCGCCCACCTGGGTGCGGGTGCCGGTGATGCCCATCGTGGATGCCGCGTAGACGAAGCCGCCGGCGGCGTCGGTGGTGAGCTGGATCCGCGCGTCGGTCGACGACGGGGCGACCAGGAAGATCCGGTCCAGGCCGTGCTTGTCGGTGGCCGCGATCCAGTCGGCGGCCTCGTCCGGAATCAGATCGGGGGTGATGACGCCGGAGCCGCCCGCGGCGGCGAGTTCGGCGGCGAACCGCTCGACGCCGTAGCGCTCGACCGGGTTCCAGTACGTCATGCACAGGGCCGCGGCCCCGGTCTCGGCGACGGCGCGCACGTTGTCGATGACGTGGTGGGTGTTGGTGCCGTGCGCGAGGGCGTGCTCGACGGCGCGCTGGATGACCGGGCCGTCCATCTGGGGGTCGGAGTAGGGCAGGCCGATCTCGATGATGTCGCAGCCCCCCTCGACCATGGCGCGGGCGGCCGCGGCGGAGCCCTCGTTGCTGGGGTAGCCGGCGGGCAGGTAGCCGACGAGGGCGGCGCGGTTCTCGGCCTTGGCGGCGGCGAGGACCTCGGTCAGGCGGGTCACTGCTGGTCCTCCTCGCGGACGTCGGCGTCGAACAGTTCGAAGTAGCGCGCGGCGGTGTGCATGTCCTTGTCGCCGCGGCCGGACAGGCTGACCAGGATGGTCGCGTCCGGGCCGAGTTCCTTGCCGAGCTTGAGGGCGCCGGCCAGGGCGTGCGCGGATTCGATCGCCGGGATGATGCCCTCGGTGCGGCACAGCAGCCGGAAGGCTTCCATGGCTTCGTCGTCGTTGATCGGCCGGTATTCGGCGCGGCCGGTGTCGTGCAGCCAGGCGTGCTCGGGGCCGACGGCCGGGTAGTCCAGGCCGGCGGAGATCGAGTGGCTCTCCTGGGTCTGGCCGTACTCGTCCTGGAGGAGGTAGGTGCGGGCGCCGTGCAGGACGCCGATCGCGCCGCCGGTGATCGAGGAGGCGTGCCGCCCGGTCTCGACGCCGTCGCCGCCCGCTTCGAAGCCGTAGAGCTTGACGCCCTCGTCGGGGATGAAGGCGTGGAAGATGCCGATGGCGTTGGAGCCGCCGCCGACGCACGCCGCGACCGCGTCGGGCAGCTTGCCGGTGAGGTCGAGGACCTGCTGCCGGGCTTCGACGCCGACGATGCGCACGAAGTCGCGGACCATCGCCGGGAACGGGTGCGGTCCGGCGGCGGTGCCGAGCAGGTAGTGGGTGTCGTCGACGTTGGCGACCCAGTCGCGGAGCGCCTCGTTGATGGCGTCCTTGAGGGTGCGCGAGCCGATCGAGACCGGGATGACCTCGGCGCCGAGGACGCGCATGCGGGCGACGTTGAGGGCCTGCCGTTGGGTGTCGGCCTCGCCCATGTAGACGACGCATTCGAGGCCGAGGAGCGCGCAGGCGGTGGCGGTCGCCACGCCGTGCTGGCCCGCGCCGGTCTCGGCGATGACCCGGGTCTTGCCCATGCGCTTGGTGAGCAGCGCCTGGCCCAGCACGTTGTTGATCTTGTGCGAGCCGGTGTGGTTGAGGTCTTCGCGCTTGAGGATGATGCGGGCGCCGCCGGCGTGCTCGGCGAAGCGCGGGGCCTCGGTGATGATGCTGGGGCGGCCCGCGTAGTCCTTGAGAAGGCCGGTGAACTCGGCCTGGAACTCGGGGTCGGTCTTGGCCTTCTCGTACGCGGCGTTCAGTTCGTCGAGCGCGGCGATGAGCGCCTCGGGCAGGAACCGCCCGCCGAAGACGCCGAAGTGGCCGGACGGGTCCGGCTGTGCAGCTTGGGACATGGTGACGATCCTCTGGGATCTTTGGTGGTCTCTGTGGAAATGACGCGGCCGGCGGTCCGGCCTGTCGGGCAGGCCGGGCCGCTGCGGACGGCTACTGACGCAAGGTCAGTAGCGGCGCCATCGCCGTCCCTGGACCTGGCCGGGCTCGCACCCGATGACGAACCGGACCCGGCGGCCGAGCACGCGGCGCGCGGGGGCGCGGCAGCCGCGCGGCTTGGCGCCGCGGGCGAAGCGCCCGACCAGGTCCCGGCAGTTCACGGCGTCCTCCGGTTCAGCGCCCGTGGCGCAGCGCCGGGTGGGCGCCCGCGGCGACGAGGTCGGCGACGCTGCTGCGCGGGTCGCGGCCGGTGACGAGGGATTCGCCGACCAGGACCGCGTCGGCGCCGGAGTTGGCGTAGGCGATCAGGTCGTGCGGTCCGCGCACGCCGGATTCGGCGATGCGCACGACGGTGTCGGGGATCATCGGGGCGATCCGCGCGAAGTTCGACCGGTCGACCTCGAGGGTCTTCAGGTTGCGCGCGTTGACGCCGATGATCTGGGCGCCGGCTTCGAGGGCGCGCTCGGTCTCTTCCTCGTCGTGGACCTCGATGAGCGGCGTGAGGCCGATCGTCTTGGCGCGTTCGATGAGCGAGACCAGGGCGTTCTGGTCGAGGGCGGCGACGATCAGCAGGGCCAGGTCGGCGCCGTGCGCGCGGGCTTCCCACAGCTGGTAGCTGGTGACCATGAAGTCCTTGCGCAGGACCGGGATGTCCACCTTGGCGCGGACCGCGTCGAGGTCGGCGAGCGAGCCGCCGAAGCGGCGCTCCTCGGTGAGGACGCTGATGATCGCGGCGCCGCCCGCCTCGTAGTCGGCGGCGAGCCCGGCCGGGTCGGCGATCGCGGCGAGCGCGCCCTTGGACGGGCTGGAGCGCTTGACCTCCGCGATGACCGAGACACCGCCGGTGCGCAGAGCGGCGAGCGCGTCCTTGGGCGGTGGCGCCGCCGCCGCCAAGTCCTTGATTTCATCAAGGGATACGCGGGCCTGTCGCTCGGCGAGGTCGGCGTTCACACCGTCGATGATCTCGTCGAGCACGCTCACTCTTCGCATCCCCTCGTCACTGGCGGCGGGCCGGGAACACGTTGTGACTGGTCGGACCGGGCATCCCCCGGACCAGGCCATCCACAACGCTCCGCGTCGCCCGATGGTTCCGGCCCTTCGATGGTATCGGCCCGCCGGAGCGCCCGGCGTCCCGTGTCCCGTCGAACAGGTGGGGGCAGCATACGGCGTCTCGGAAAGCCGCCGCGCCACAGGTCCACGGAACGGGCAAACCGCCGCTCAGGGGGCGAGGAACGCGCCGAACGGCAGGTTCCGTACCACCGCAAAGAGGATGATCCCGGCGACCAGGGCGCGGACCAGCCGCGGATCGGCAATGGTGGTGCGGGGCAACCCGCGTACCGTGCGCACCGCCCAGCGCAGCCACACCACCGCCACCACGGGCAGCATCGCCACCGCGAACGCGTTGAACCCCAGCGCCGCGGGGATGTCGGCGTGCGCGAGCGCGTGGACGCAGCGCAGGCCGCCGCAGCCCGGGCAGTACAGCCCGGTGAAGCGCAGCAGCGGGCACACCGGGTAGTGCCCGGGCCGGTTCGGGTCGACGAGCCCGACGTAGGTCGTGGCGGCGGCGAGCCCGGCGAGCGAGACGACGGGCGCGAGCAGGCGGACGGGGAGGCTGCGGGGCGGCGGGGGGACGTACGGATACGCGCCCCAGCCGGCGGCCACCGGCGGCCCCACGGGGACCTTGCGCCAAGGCCGCGGACGCGGCGGCGGGGCCTGCCGGACGGCCCGGGCGGGCAAGCGTGCCGCGTCCGCCGTGTTGTGCGTGTCTTCCGGCACGGTCGCCGCCCCGCCTTTCCGATCGTCCGCGGCAGCCGGGCCCGCGTCGGCCGCGGCCGGGTCCGGCCCGCACCGCCGCGGCGTCCGCTTCGCCGCCTACAGGTCCCCCAGGGTTTCCTTCCACCCCAGGACGAAAACCCCCAGCATCCACGTGGTCCAGAAGATCACGCCGAGCAGGACCGCGCCGATCGTCCAGTTCCGGGCGCGGAGCGACGCGTCGCGGGCACCCGCCTGATCGCCTTGCAGCCAGCGTTCGTTGACCGACGTCGCGGCGTAGAGCGCGGGGATGCCGGCCAGGAAGCAGCAGAAGACGGTGGCGAGGATCGCCGGGACGAGGTAGTTGTCCGGCGGGGCCGGCACGGGGACGTACGGGTTCGGCGCGCGGCCCGGATAGCCGAACGGCGACGGGGCGGCCCCGTACGGGCGTGTGGGCCCGCCGTAGGGCGTCGTCGGGGCGCCGAACGGCGTGGTCGGCGGGCCCCCGTACCCGGGGGCCGCATGCGGCGCGGTGGGCTGTGACAGTCCCCCCGGCGCACCGGTCGGCGGATTGCCTGGTGGATTGCCCGGCAGGTTGCCTGGTGGATTGCCCTGCGGCGCCGCGGGCTTGGCCCACGGAGACGGCTCGTCGGGCGGCGGCTGTCCTTCGCTCACGCGCCCACCCCGCACCGTCGCGGCGGGCACGGGAACGCCGCCGCGCCCCCGTCCGCGAACCCCCCGCGGCCTCGGCGTGGCGCTCCCCCGCCGCCGATCCGCTCGCTGCGCTGCCTCATGCGCACACCTTATGGCCTGGTCGTGCGCCCGGTCCGGGCGCGGACGGACGGCGTGGACAATGGGCCGGTACACGCAAGCCCGTTCGTCAGGAGATCTCCCCCGTTGGCCGCTTCATCCGAGCTGCACGCCGACTGCTCCCGCTGTTTCGCGCTGTGCTGCGTGGCCTTGCCGTTCGCCAAGTCCGCCGACTTCGCGGCGGACAAGCCCGCGGGCAAGCCGTGCGGCAACCTCCGCGCCGACTACCGCTGCGGCATCCACGCCGACCTGCGCACGAAGGGCTTCTCCGGCTGCACCGTCTTCGACTGCTTCGGAGCCGGCCAGAAGGTGTCGCAGGTGACGTTCGGCGGGCGCGACTGGCGGCAGGACGCGGGCACCGCGCGGGCGATGTCCGCGGCGTTCCCGGTCATGCGCCAACTGCACGAACTGCTCTGGTACCTGGACGAAGCACAGGGCCTCGCGGGCGCCGAGCCGCTGCGCGGCGCGCTGCGGAAGGGCTACGCGGACGTGGACCGGCTGACCCGGCAGGACCCGGCCGCGCTGGCCGGCACCGACGTCGCCGAGGTACGCGGCACGGTCAATCCGCTGCTGCTGGAAGCAAGTGAGCTGGCCCGGGCGCGGGTGCCCGGCAAGAAGCGCAGCCACCGCGGCGCGGACCTGATCGGCGCGAAGCTGCGCAATGCCAAGCTGCGCGGGGCGAACCTGCGGGGCGCGTGCCTGATCGCCGCCGACCTTGCGGGTGCGGATCTGCGGGAGGCGGACCTGATCGGCGCGGACCTGCGCGACGCGGCGCTCGGCGGCGCGGACCTCACCGGGGCGATCTTCGTGACGCAGTCCCAGCTCGACGCGGCCCGCGGCGACGCGAAGACCCGCCTGCCGCACGGCCTTTCCCGGCCCGCGCACTGGAACGCCTGACGCGGGCAACGGGCGTCGGCACGCAGGCGCCGCCCGCGGACACCCGGGCACGCCGAAGCCCCGGAGCACGCCGCTCCGGGGCCGGGCGAAGTTCGGGTCCGGCACGGCCCGCCGGAAGCGGCGGGCGCCGGTGGCGTCAGCGGCGCGCGGGAGCGGTGCCGAGGCCTGCCATGCGCATGGCCTGTCCGGCGACGCAGCCCACGAGGACGACGGCCAGACCGGCGAAGAACAGCCACGGCGTGGCGGCGATGACACCCACGCCGGAGACGGTCGAGCCGATCAGCGCAAGTATCGTGAGGGTCCAGGCGGCGGGAGTGTTGCCGTGGTGGGCGCCCTGCGACATCGTTGCTCCTTGGTTCACATCTGCAGTGACGGGCCGCATGGCGGGCCCGAAGGTTCCATTGTCCGGCATGCTCGGAGTGCCTCTGCGGCCGGGGTGGTCACACGGTGTTCCGGGCCGGTGTCAGGGCCGTGTCAGGGCCGGGGGTCCTCGCCCGTGGGGTCTTCGCCGCGGTCGAGCGCGTTCCACAGATCGGCGGACATACGGGGGCGCTTGGCGGCCGCGCGGCCCGTCCCGGGCGTCGCGCCGGGGGCTTCGTAGCGGCTGGACATGCCGGGCCAGCGGCGCCCGCGGACCATCACGGCGACGCCCGCGAGCAGGATCAGCAGCCCGCCGAGGAACGTCGCCCACGGCCACGCGGTGTGCGTGACGTCGATCGCCTTCACGCCTTCGACGGCGGCCTTCGACGCGGCCGCCGCGTTCACCGCGGACGTGTCCGACGCCCCGGCCACGGCGATCGCCGCGACCCCCGCGCCCGCGGCGGCGAGCACCAGGCCCACCAGGACCCGCCACACGCCGCGGGTGGCGAGCACGGCGACGAAGCCGGCCAGGGCCACCAGGCCGAGCGCGGTCGGCGCCTTGCTGACCGCCGAACCGGTCGCCTCGATCGCGAAGAGCGAGCCGTGCGCGGGCGCCTTGCCGCGCGCCCACACGCGCCCGGCGAGCGAGAGCACCACCGCGGCGCCGACCAGGAGCAGCACCAGCGCCGCGCTCATCTCCCGGCGGCCCGGGTTCTTGGCCGACCCGGGCGCGGCGACCTCGGCGGCCTCCGCGACGGGTTCGGTCGCCACCGAACCCGCGGCGCCGGCCGTGCCGTTCGCCGTCGGGTCCGCCGCGGTCTCGTCCGCGCTCATCCTGCCGCCTCCAACGTGGCCGCCTTGGCGACCGCGCGCAGCACCGCGGCGGCCTTGTTGCGGCATTCGGTGTCTTCCCCGAGCGGATCGGAATCGGCGACCACGCCGGCGCCGGCCTGCACGTACGCGACGCCGTCGCGGATCAGTGCGGTGCGGATGGCGATCGCGGTGTCGAGGTCGCCCGCGAAGTCGACGTAGCCGACGCAGCCGCCGTAGAGCCCGCGGCGGGTCGGCTCGTACTCCTCGATGATCTCCATCGCGCGCGGCTTGGGCGCCCCGGACAGGGTGCCCGCCGGGAAGCACGCGGCCAGCACGTCGAGGGCCGTGCGGTCGTCGGCGAGTTCGCCGACGACCGTGGAGACGATGTGCATGACGTGGCTGTAGCGCTCGATGGACATGAAGTCCACGACCTCGACGCTGCCCGGCGCGCACACCCGGCCCAGGTCGTTGCGGCCCAGGTCGACGAGCATGAGGTGCTCGGCGCGTTCCTTCGGGTCGGCGAGGAGTTCGGCGGCGAGGTCGGCGTCTTCCTCGGGTCCCGCGCCGCGCGGCCGGGTGCCGGCGATCGGGTGCAGCATCGCGCGGCCGCCGGTGACCTTGACGAGTGCTTCGGGGCTGGAGCCGACGATGTCGAAGCCGCCCTCGGCGCCGCCGTCCGGGCCGGGCAGCCGGAACAGGTACATGTACGGGCTCGGGTTGGTGGTGCGCAGCACGCGGTACACGTCGAGTGCGCTTGCCGCGGTGGGCATTTCGAAGCGCTGCGAGAGGACGATCTGGAAGGCTTCGCCGGCCCGGATCTCTTCCTTCGCGGCCTCGACGGCCTTGCGGTATTCGGGGCCGCCCCACGGGCTTGTCCACTGCGGTTCGTCGCCGCCGCGCACGTACGACGCGGTGCCGTCGGCGGGCCGGGCGAGGTCGGCGGTCATCGCGTCGAGGCGGGCGACGGCGTCGCGGTAGGCCTCGTCGACGCCGGCCGGGAGGCCGTTCCAGTTGATCGCGTTGGCGATGAGCAGCACGGTGCCGTCGGCGTGGTCGAGGACCGCGAGGTCGGTGGCGAGCAGCATCATCAGCTCGGGCACCCGCAGGTCGTCGCGCGCGAGGTCGGGGAGGCGCTCGAGGCGGCGGACGACGTCGTAGCCGAGGTAGCCGACCATGCCGCCGTGCAGCGGCGGGAGGTCGGGCAGGCCGGGGATCTCGTGCGGGGTGTGCAGGGCTTCGACGGTGGCGCGGAGCACGTCGAGCGGGTCGCCTTCGCGGGGGATGCCGGCGGGCGGGTCGCCGAGCCAGCGGGCGGCGCCTTCGTGCTCGGTGAGGGTGGCGGCGCTGCGGACGCCGACGAAGGAGTAGCGCGACCAGGTGCGGCCGTTCTCCGCGGATTCCAGCAGGAAGGTGCCGGGGCGTTCGGCGGCGAGCTTGCGGTAGAGGCCGACGGGGGTGTCGCCGTCCGCGAGGAACCGCCGGGTGACGGGGATGACCCGCAGGTCGCGCGCGAGGTCGCGGAACGCGGCGAGGTCGGGGGTGACGGTTCCGGTGGTCATGGGTTCGCGGGCTCCCGGGGTGGGCGGCGGGGCGGTGGGCGGGGCGGTCCGGCCGGCGCGCGCGGCTGGGCGCGGGCGGCCGGGGGTCACGACGTGACGGTGAGGGCGCCCGCGTCGAAGCAGGTGCGGTCGCCGGTGTGGCAGGCGGCGCCGGCCTGGTCGACCTTGACGAGGACCGCGTCGCCGTCGCAGTCGAGGGCCACGGAGACGACCTTCTGGGTGTGGCCGGACGTGTCGCCCTTGACCCAGTACTCGCGGCGGCTGCGGCTCCAGTAGGTGCAGCGCCCGGTGGTGAGGGTGAGATGCAGGGCTTCGTCGTCCATCCAGCCGACCATGAGGACTTCGCCGGTGTCGTACTGCTGCGCGACGGCGGCGAAAAGTCCGTTCTCGTCCCGCTTGAGGCGGGCGGCGATCGACGGGTCGAGCCGCGTCGGCCGGACGGGACGGCCGGGGTCGGGGGAAGGGGCGCCTGTCATATCCGCATTCTCGCAGACCTGCTATCGCACACCGGCCGCGCCGTCGACGTGGTCACTGTTACGGCACGGGCACGTACTGGTTGTCAAGGCGTGACACCCATGCGTGCGAGACCTTCACCCCATCGGGCAAGCTTTGCGCATGACGATGCCTCCACCGCCGGGCCAGGGAGGCTTCCCGCCTGGCTACGGACAGCAGCCCAATCCGGGCTATTCGAGCAATCCCGCTTACCCCGGGGGCTATTCGGCCGGACCCGGTGGACCGCCGCCGGGCGGCTACCCCGGCGGCGGTCCGCAGTACCCGAGCGGTCCGCCCGGAGGCGGGCCCCAGTACCCGGGCAACTACGGGGGCGGCTACGGCCCCGGCGGCCCGACCGGGCCCGGCGGGTTCCCCGGCCCGCCCGGACCGCCGAACGGCGGCGGCCGCGGCCCGCTGATGTTCGCCGTGATCGGCGGCCTGGTGGTCGTCGGCGGCGTGATCATCGCCCTGGTGTTCCTCCTCGGCGGCGGTGACGACAAGAAGGACAAGGCGGACAGCACCGGTTCGCCGACGCCGACGTCGACCGGCACGTCGACGAAGTCGCCCACCGCGACGCCGACGGCCACGCCGACGGCGACCCGGACGACATCCCGCCCGACCACGGCGCCGCCGTCGCCCACGTCGACCGACGAGCGCCAGACCGTGGACAACACCCCGCTCTCCGAGGGCGACTGCATCAACTTCAACGAGATCACCGGCCGCATCACCAAGGTCTCGTGCACCACCCCGCACGACAAGCAGGTCTTCAAGAACTTCAACGCGACCGGCACCTCGTTCCCCAGCACGTCGGAGATCGAGGACCAGATCGAGGCCGCGTGCTACCCGACGTACCAGTCGATCCTCAGCAAGGAGTCGGCCAGCTCGAGTTCGCTGACGATCTACTACCGTCAGCCGGCACAGGACAGCTGGTCGCTGGGCAACCGCCAGGTCAACTGCATGGTGCAGTACACGGACGGGACCAAGCTGACGAAGAAGCTCGGCTGACGGACCGCGCAGCCGGCCGCCGCGGCGCCCGGTGCCCGGCCGCAGCAAACGACAACCAGGGCACGCACCGCGGGTGCGGGGCCCGGCGAATCGAGGTGGGGGCGTGAGCACTCCGCAATACCCCGGAGGCGGGTGGCCGCCGGGCCAGCCGCAGGGCGGCGCGGGCAACCCGTACGGGAGCGGAGGCCCGTACGGCGGGGGCTACCAGGGCAATCCCGGCGGCGGCACATACCCGGGCTACTCCGGCGGAGCCGGCTCCCCGGGCTACCCGGGGGCGCCGGGCGGACCCACATATCCCGGTGCGCCGGGCGGACCGGGCTACCCGGGCGGGCCTCCCGGCTATCCGCCGCAGCCGCCGCCCGGCGGCGGCAGCGGCAAGGTCGTGGCATGGATCGTGGTCGGGGCGCTGGTGGTGGCCGGCATCGTGATCGGCGTGGTGTTCAGCCTCGGCGGCAAGGACGACAAGAACAACGACGCGTCGTCCAGCGGTTCGCCGTCGGCGTCGTCGTCCGCGACGACCGGCCGGCCGACGCCCACCCGGACGCGCACCACCGCGCCGCCGACGACGGATTCGCCGGACCCGACCACCGCGGCACCGACGTACACGACGACCGCGACCGCGCCGAACGACACCGTCCACAAGATCACCTTGTCGCCCGGCGACTGCGTGGTCTTCCCGCCGGGGACGTCGGACGTCGACAAGGTCTCGTGCTACACGTCGCACGACGCGGAGCACGTCGCCAACCTGAAGATGCCGGACGGGTCCTGGCCGGGCGACACGCAGGCCGAGAAGCAGGCCGGCGACCTGTGCGACGACGCGATCGCCCCGGTCGTCGCCAAGCAGTCGAACGGCGACCGCATGGTGGCGGACTTCATCTACCCGTCGTCCCGCAGCTGGCAGACCGGCGACCGCGAGGTCCAGTGCATGGTCCGCCTCAGCGGCGGCCAGAAGCTGACGGCCCCGCTGAAGAAGTAGCACGCACAAACGCAGCTGGGGGCGGACACGCCAAGCGTGTCCGCCCCCAGCTGCGTTCCGGAGCGGGCTTGCCCGCGCCTGAAATCCCCGGCTGCCCGGCCCCTCAGTCTTCCTTCACGGGCTTCTGCTGGGCCGTCCACGAGGCGTGCAGGCGCGTGTAGACGCCGTCGGCGCCGACCAGACCGGTGTGGGGGCCGCGTTCGACCAGGCGGCCCTGGTCGAAGACCAGGATCTCGTCGGCGGATTCCGCCGTGGACATGCGGTGTGCGATGAACACCGCGGTGCGTCCCCGGGTCAGGCCGTCCAACGCGCGCTGGATGCGGACTTCGGTGGCCGGGTCGACCGCGGAGGTGGCCTCGTCGAGGACGAGCAGGTCCGGGTCGGCGACGTAGGCACGGGCCAGCGCGACGAGTTGGCGCTCGCCCGCGGACAAGGACTCGCCGCGCTGCCCGACCGGGGTGTCGATGCCGAGCGGCAGGCCGTCGAGCCAGTCGGCGAGGCCGAGGTCGGCGAACGCGCCCGCGACGACCGCGTCGTCGGCGTCCGGACGGCCGTAGCGCACGTTGTCGCGGATCGTCGCGTCGAACAGGAAACCGTCCTGCGGCACCATCACCACGCGGGCCCGCAGCGACGCGAACCGCACGTCGGTGAGCGGGATCCCGTCCAGCAGCACCCGCCCCTCGTCCGGGTCCACGATGCGGGTGAGCAGCTTGGCGAACGTGGTCTTGCCCGAGCCCGTCTCGCCGACCACCGCGACCCGGGTCCGGGCGGCGAGCGTCACGTCGACGTCGTGCAGCACGCGCGGCCCTTCCGGGTACGCGTAGGCGACGGAGTCGAACCGCACCTCGACCGGGCCGCGCGGCAGTTCCGCCCCCTGCTCCCCCGGGTCGGCGATGTCCGGCTCGGCGTCCAGGATCTCCAGCACCCGCCGCCAGCCCGCGAGGGCGTTCTGCGCCTCGTTGAGCACCTCGACGGCGAACTGCACCGGCGTCACGAACAGCGTGACGAGGAACAGGAACGCCACCAGCTCGCCCAGCGTCAGCTGCCCGTCGACACCCAGCAGCACGCCGACCACCACGACGAGCGCGTTCGCCAGGCCCACCGCGACCTCGCCCATCGGGAAGGTGAGCGCGACCAGCGTCTGCGCCCGGGTCTGCGCCTTGCGGTGCCCGTCGATCGCCTCGTCGATGCGCTTCGCGGTGCGGTCCTCGATGCCGTGCGCGCGCACCACGGACGCCCCCACGACCGGTTCGGAGATCGCCCCGAGCATCCGCCCGGCGTGCACGCGGACCGCGTCGGCGGCGGCGCCCACGCGCTTCTGGAACGCCTTGAGGCTGACGAACAGCGGCCAGAAGCACACCCACACGATGAGCGTGAGCTGCCACGAGTACGCCAGCATCAGCGCGCTGACCACGGCCATCTGCGCGACGTTGACGATCAGCATCAGCCCGCCCTGCTGGATGAACCGGGTGATGGTGTCGACGTCGCCGGTGACGCGCGAGACGAGCGAGCCGCGGCGTTCGGACTGCTGGTGCAGCGTCGAAAGGTCGTGCACGTGGCGGAAGGCGCGGACGCGCAGGGTGGCGAGGCCGCGTTCGCTGGCGTTGTAGACGCGCACGTTCATCGCGTACGAGCACAGCGCCGTGACGATCACGGCGAGCGCCGAGCCGGCGACCATCCAGCGCACCAGCGCCAAGTCCGGTCCGCCGTCGCCGCGCAGGCCGTTGTCGATCGTCTGCTGGACGGCGAGGGGCACGACGATGCGCCCGACGGTGGCGAGCGCGGCCAGCACCAGGGTGACGGCCAGCCCCTGGGTGAACTCCGGGGACAGGTCGAGGCCGCGGCGCAGGACCGCCCAGCCCGACGGGCGGGGCGGGGCGGCAGCCGCCGGGTCCTCGGTGTCGCGCGGCGGGGCCGCGGTGGCGGTGGTCATGCGGGGACCTCCTCGTCGCGGGTCTCCGCGGCCGTTGTCGGGTCGGGGCTCTCCGGTCCGGTGCCCGCGGCCTGGTCGCGTTCCCGTGCGGCGCGTTCGTAGGCGTTGACGAGGCGCCGGTAGCCGACCGACGCGTCGAGGAGTTCGCGGTGCGTGCCGCGGGCCTGGATGCGGCCGTCTTCGAGGAAGACGACTTCGTCGGCCAGCGCGATGGTGGCCTTGCGGTAGGCGACGACCACGACGGTCGACGGCCCGGCGTCGTCCCGGAGTCCGGCGAGGATGGCGGCTTCGACGCGCGGGTCGACGGCGGAGGTGGCGTCGTCCATGACGAGCAGCCGGGGCTTGCGGACCAGCGCGCGGGCGAGCGCGATGCGCTGGCGCTGGCCGCCGGACAGCGACGTGCCGCGCTCGCCGACCTTGGTGTCGAGGCCGTGCGGCAGCCGGTCGACGAACTCCTCGGCCTGCGCGGTGCGCAGCGCGGCGCGGACCGCGTCGTCGTCGACGTCGAGGCCGAGGGTGATGTTGTCGCGGACCGTGTCGTCGAAGAGGAACGCCTGCTGCGGGACGAGCGCGGCGGTCGCGGCGATGCCGCCGTGCCGGTAGTCGCGCAGGTCGACGCCGTCCAGCAGGACGGCGCCGGAGCCGGGGTCGACGAGCCGGACGAGCAGTGACGCGAGGGTGGACTTGCCGGAGCCGGTGGGGCCGACGACGGCGACGGTGCGGCCGGGGGCGACGTCGAAGGTGACGTCGGTGAGGACGTCGGCGCCGTCGAGGTAGCCGAACCGCACGGTGCGCGCTTCGAGTCCGGCCGGCCCGGACTTGCCGGCCGCGGTGTCGCCGTATACGGATTCGCCGTCGGCGTCGAGGACGTGCTCCACGCGTTCGAAGCCGACGACGGCGCGCGGCATGTCGCCGAGCAGCCAGCCGATCGCCCGGACCGGGAAGGCGAGGAGGGTGAAGAGGTAGGCGATCTGCACGAGTTCGCCGGCTTCCAGGTCGCCGTGCGAGATGCGGATGCTGCCCGCGAGGAGCACGAGCAGCACGCCGAGGCTGGGCAGCGCTTCGAGGAGCGGGTCGAACAGGGCGCGGACCCGGCCGACGGCGATGTTGGCGTCGGCGAGTTCGGTGGAGGCGGCGGCGAACCGGGCGGCTTCCTCGTCTTCGCGGCCGAGGGTCTTGACGACGAGGGCGCCGTCGAAGCTCTCGTGGGCGATGGCGCTGACGTCGGCGCGCAGTTCCTGGGCACGCATCGCGAGGGGGCCTTGGCGGCGCTGGTAGACGACGTTCAGCACGAAGATCGCCGGGAAGATCACGAACCCGACGAGGGCGAGCGCCCAGTCGGTGGCGACCATGGCGGCCGCGGCGAGCAGCAGCATGACGACGACGCCGGTGGCCATGGGCAGCGGCGCGATCGGGTACCACGCGGCCTCGACGTCGGCGTTGGCGTTCGACAGCAGCGCGCCGGTCGGGTGCTTGTGGTGCCAGGCGAGCGGCAGTCGCAGGTACTGCCGGGTGACCCGGCGGCGGTAGGTGGCCTGGAGCCGGTACTGCATGATGCCGGCCCACAGCCGTCGCCCGACGATGCCGAGGGCCTTGAGGATCGCGATGCCGAAGACCACGAGGAACGCCCCGGTCAACGCGCCCGTGCTGGTGTCCCCGTCGTGGAACGCGGGGACGACGACGTGGTCGGTGACGCGGCCGATGACGAGCGCCGAGCCGACGGTGGTGGCGCCGTACAGGGCGCTGGCGCCGACGGCGGCCGCGAACACGCGCGGCTCCTCGCGGATCGCGATGCCGAGGATCCGCATTCCGCGGCCGAGGACATCCCTGTCGGTCTTCGTCACGCGATCCCTCTCGATCCGGCTGCCATCCCCGCTCGCTTTCCCTGTCCCGCTGTCCTGGTGTGCCGTGCCCGGGTGCGCACGTTCCGGTGTCCCGCGCCTCCGCACGGCCCCGGGGCCGGCGCCGCCGCCGGGCGCGCGGCAAGGCCGGCGCCGACGACGCCGGCCCGGGGCAGTGCAGGACATCCTGCTGTGCACAAGCGCGGCGGCCCGGAGCGCATTCCCGGCGCCCGCCTCCACGCCCCCCACGCGGCGCGGATCCCGGTGCGGACTTTGCCGGACCGCGGGTGCAACCTAGGCCGAGGCCGGTGCGTGGTGTCAACAGGCACGGCCGCGGGGCGGGTCCCCGGCCGGCCCGCCGATCCCGCAGCACCCTCGGCACCACGGTCCGAACCACCACGTTTTCCGCGCAGGCCGCGGCCTGCGCGGCGGCATGCCCGGGCCCGCGCCCGGGCCGGACGGCCGAGAACGGATACGAGAGCGAGCATCACGTGGGACTCACCAGCAGGACGTTCCTGGTGGCGTTGAGCGTCTTGGCGATCGCGCTGATCGTCGCGCTCGTGTGGCTTTGGCCCAAGCTCGCGGGCCGCGGCTGGAAGCCGGTGCTGGGCCGAATAGGCGCACTGCTGCTCACCCAGGCCGTGCTGGTGGGGCTGCTGGCCGCGATGGGCAACCGGTACTTCCTCTTCTACACGTCCTGGGACGATCTGATGGGCAAGACCGGCAAGCCGAAGCTGCACAACGGGCCCGGCGGCCCGGAGGCGCCGATCCAGGCGATCAAGCTCAAGGACACCGAGCGGGTCGACATCGCCAACGGCGGCAACCCGCCGACCGCCGGGCAGATCGTCGGCATCGACGTGACCGGCCGGCGCAGCGGCCTGGACACGTCCGGCTACGTCTACCTGCCGCCGCAGTACTTCCAGCCGCAGTTCAAGGACCGCCAGTTCCCGGTGGTCGTCACGCTCACCGGCTACCCGGGCGACGCCCGCAACCTGATCACCCGGCTCCAGGTGCCGCGCCTCGCCGCCGAGGAGATCACCGCGGGCCGCGTGCAGCCGACGATCTACGTCATGCTGCGCCCGTCCCAGACGCCGGGCCGGGACACCGAGTGCACGGACGTGCCGGGCGGTCCGCAGTCCGGCATGTTCTTCACCCAGGACCTGCCCGAGGCGATCCGCGCCACGTTCCGCGCCGCGCCCGGCGCGAAGGCCTGGGGCATGATGGGCGATTCGACGGGCGGCTACTGCGCGCTGAAGCTCGCCATGCTCAACTCGGACCGGATCGCCGCGGGTGCGTCCCTGTCCGGTGACTACGGCGCCCCGCAGGACGGCGACACGGGCGACCTGTACGGCGGCAGCAAGGAGTACCGCAACTCCCAGGACCTGATCTGGCGCCTGAAGAACCTGCCCCCGGCGCCCGTCAGCCTGATGCTGACGACCAGCCTGGACGAGTCGAACTACGGCGCGACCCAGGAGTTCCTCAAGCTCGTCAAGTCGCCGACGAAGGCCGACCAGCTGGTGCTGCCCACCGGCGGGCACAACTTCAAGACGTGGGTGGCGCTGCTGCCGGACGTCATGCGGTGGATGAGCACGCACCAGGAAGTCCCGGGTGCTCCCGGCGGACCGGGCGGCGCCCCGGGCGGACCGGGGGGCGCGGGGGGACCGGGTGCGCCCGGCACGCCCGCGGGGGCGGGGAACGTGCCGGCCACGGCGCCCAAGCCCTGACACCCGCGCCGCGCCGCGTCACACCGGGCGCTCCCCGCCCGGTGTGACGCGCGGCACGTGCCTTGACCGGGCGGCGTCGCCCGGCCACGATGCGCGCATGCCTTCCTACGCCCGTACGGAGCGTGCCGCGCTCGCCGATCTCCTCGACCGGGTCGGCCCCGACGCCCCCACCCTGTGCGCGGGGTGGACCACGCGCGACCTGGCCGCGCACCTGGTGATCCGCGAGCGCCGCCCGGACTCGGGGCTCGGACTCGTCCTCAAGCCGTTCGCCGGACACACCGAACGTGTGCTGAAGGCCCGGGCCGCGCGCCCCTACGAGGAGACCGTGGACCTCGTGCGCAACGGCCCCGGCCGCCTGTCGTTCTTCGGCATCCCCGGCGTGGACGCCGCGGCCAACACCATGGAGTACTTCGTCCACCTCGAGGACGTGCGCCGCGCGCAGCCCGACTTCACCGCGCGCGAACTGGAGCCCGGCCTCACCGAGTTCCTGTGGAAGCGGGTCCGCGGCGGGGCGAAGCTCATGCTGCGCAAGGTGCCGGTCGGGGTGTCCCTGTTGCGCACCGACACCTCGGGCGAGGCCGAGCCGGTCCGGGTCCGCAAGGGCGAGCCGGTCGTGACCATCGCCGGACCGCCCGGGGAACTCCTGCTGTTCGTGTACGGCCGCAAGGACCAGGCCCTGGTCACGGTCGACGGCGACGCGGACGCGGTTCGGAAGCTGCGGGAGACGCCGACGGGCATCTGACCGTGGTGCGGCCCGGACCCGGCGCTGTCCCGCCGGGCCCGGGCGCGGATCCCCCGCGTCCGCCCCGCGGTCGCGTCCGCGGGGCGCGGGAGTTCACGTGGCCTGGCGCGTGACCGCGTCGGCCGTTTCCGGGCGCGGCAGTTCGGCGCGGCGCACGGGTGCCGACAGGAAGCCGGCCAGGACCGCAAGGCCGCTGATCGCCGCGCCGGCCCCGAACACCGCAGCGGATCCGGCCGCGTCGGCCAGCAGGCCGGCGGGCGCGTACGTCAGCGGGACGAGACCGACCGCGCCGAGCATCTGCAGGGACACGACGCGGCCCAGCATGCGGGTGTCCGTGTACGTCTGGAGCATCGCCGAATAGACCCCGCCCCACAGGCCTGAGCCGAGGCCCAGCACGAACGCCCCCAGGGCGGCGAGCGGCAGGGTGGGGCCGTAGCCGATGAGCGCCAACCCGCCCGCGCCGACCGCACCGGCGGCGAGGGCGACCCGGCCCGCGTGCGGCAGATGCCCGCGGACCGACAGGACGAGCCCCGTGGCAACCGCCCCCGCGCCCCACGTCCCCACGAGGGTGCCGAGACCTCCCGGGCCCCAGCCGCGCTCGTCGGACAGCAGCACGACACCGATGTTCATCGGCGCGGAGAAGCCGAGTTCGGCCAGGATGCAGACCGCGATGATGCCGCGGACGACGGGCACCGAACGGACGTAGCGCAGGCCCGCGCGGACACCTTGGTGCTCGGCCGATGGTTCCGCCGGCGGTTCGGCCTCGACGGCCGAGGTCTCCGGCGCTTCGCTCGCGGCTCGGCACGGTGCCGTGTTGCGCGCCACGATCTCCGGGTGCAGCGGCCGCACTTGCAGCAGCAGGACCAGCGACACCAGGAACAGCCCGCCCGACGTCGCGAACGCCGCGCCGACCCCGCCCTGGGCGAGCACGAACCCGCCCACCGGCGCCCCCGCGATGGCCGCCGCCCGCTGGGCGAGACTGCGCAGCCCCTGCACCCGGGCGAACTGGTCGCGGGTGGTGAGCGTCGCCGGCAGCGCCCCCACCGCGGGCATGAACAGCGCGTCGACGGCACCGAACAGCAGCGCCACCGCGGCCAGCAGCGCGATGCCCGGCGACGCGGACACGACGAGCGCGGCGGCCGCGACCATCACGGCACAGCGCACGAAGTCGCTGCCGATGACGATGCGCCGCGCCCCGAACCGGTCGGCGATCGCGCCGCCACTGAGCATCAGCGCCGCGCGCGGCAGCGTGCCCAGGGTCAGTACGAGACCCGCGGCCCCGGAGCCGCCGGTCTGCACGGCGCTCCAGGACAGCGCCAGGAACCACACCTGGTCGCCGACCAGGGACGCGGTGAACGCCCACAGCCAGCGGTGGACGGCGGCTCCCGGCCCGCGGCGGGGCTTGGCCTCGGCCGGGGAGAGCGCGGCCCCGGCGGTGTCCGGGCCGGAGACGGACGGGGTCGGTGCGGTGGTGCGTCGTGAGCGGTGCACGGTCACCTCGCAGGCGGCGGGTCCTCGGAGGGGTCGGGCGGTTCAGGGCTCGTACGGGAAGCCGATCATTTCGAGCAGGACCCGTTCGCGCGGTTCGCCGTCCTCGCTCACCGCGGGACGCCCCCGGTAGCGGTCGACGACGGCCATCAGCTCTTCGGACAATTGCGCGAGTTCGGCGGCGGTCAGACGCACGGTCGGGCCCGCGCCGAAGGTGGCGTCCTGCCACTCGCGGCTCATGGACCGGAGACGGCGCATCGCTGCTTCGTAGCGCTCGTTCCGCTCGGAATGCAGCACTTGGACGACGGTGTTGGCGACTTCCCACGCGGCCGGGTCGTCGGCGAAGTCCGTGTGGTTGAACCGCAGATCGCGCTCGACGCGCCAGCGCCGCTCCCGGCCGTCGCCGGACGCCTCGGGGGCTTCCGCGATGAAGCCGTGCTTGGCCATCGTCCGCAGGTGATAGCTGACCAGCGACGGCGTCGCGTCGACGAGACGGCCGAGTTCGGACGCGGTCGCCGGGCCGTCGGTGTAGAGCAGGCGGAAGAGCCGGAAGCGCAGCGGGTGCGTGAACACCTTCAGCGCCTCCACGTCGCGGACGAGGCGCGGCGGCTCGGGTCGGTCGTCGGGCATACCTGAACGCTAGATCCGAAAGATAATTTTCGCAACGAATCTTTCGCAAATTCTCTTTCGGATCTTGCCGCCCCCTCGGCCGGATCCGCTCCGTCCTCCCCTATCGCCGTCTCTTGACCCGCCGTCCGCATTCCGTTCATCTGGCGCTGGCATGCTCCCCACGCCGTCCCCGTCCCGTCCGAAGACCCCCGAGGAGTCAGCGTCCGTGAGTGCGAGCATCGGCGTCGTGGACGCCGTGGTCCTGGGCATCGTCGAGGGCCTCACGGAGTTCCTGCCGGTGTCCTCGACGGGCCACCTGAAGATCACCGAAGGCATCCTCGGCATCGACGTCGGCGACAAGTCGGTGGTCGGCTTCACGGCGGTGATCCAGGTCGGCGCGATCGCCGCGGTCCTCGTCTACTTCTTCAAGGACATCGCCCGAATAGTCGGCGCGTGGTTCGGCGGCCTCACCCACAAGGAGCGCCGGGCCGAGCGCGACTACAAGTTCGCGTGGTGGGTGGTCTTCGCGACGGTCCCGATCGTCGTCGTCGGCCTCGCCATGAAGCCCCTCATCGACGGGCCGCTGGCCAGCCTGTGGGTGGTCGCCGGTTCGCTGATCGCCGGGTCGGCGGTCATGTGGTACGCCGAGTCCTCGTCCGGCGGCAGCAACCGGGCCCGGCGCCGCGGTGAAGCCGAGGTGACGTTCAAGGACGCCATGTGGGTGGGCAGTTCGCAGATCCTCGCGCTGCTGTTCCCGGGCTTCTCGCGGTCCGGCGCGACGATCTCCACGGCGCTGATCCGCGGCCTCGACCGCGTCGCGGCGACCCGGCTGTCGTTCTTCCTGTCGATCCCGGCGCTGACCGGCGCGGGACTGTACGAGCTGAAGGACGCCACCGGCGGCGACACCAGCCTCGTCGCGCTGGCGGTCGGCACGGTCGTGTCGTTCGTGGTGGCCTACGCGTCGGTCGCGTGGCTGCTGAAGTTCGTCTCCAAGCACACCATCAACGGCTTCGCCGTGTACCGCATCATCGTGGCGATCGCGCTCATGGGGATGCTCGCCTCGGGCTACCTCGACGCCTGATCCCGCGAACCGGGCACACGCGAGCCCGCACCCCGCGACGGCCAGGGCACGGGCTCGACGGCACCGCGAAGCGGCTCAGCCGGCCGGGCTGATCACCACCGCCGTCCCGTACGCGCACACCTCGGTGCCGTTGCCCGCCTCCGCCACGTCGAAGCGGAACATCAGGACGGCGTTGGCGCCGCGCGCCTTGGCCTGCTCCACCAGCCGGCCCATCGCCTCGTTGCGGCTCTGCACCAGGGTCTTGGTCAGGCCGCGCAGTTCGCCGCCGACGATGGACTTCAGCCCGGCGCCGATCTGGCTGCCGAGGTGCCGCGAGCGCACGGTCAGACCGAACACCTCGCCGATCACCTGGTCGACGTGGTAGCCGGGCACGTCGTTGGTCGTGACCACCATGACGCCGGCGCTCCGATCGAGGCCGCCGCCGAAATCGTTGAGTTCCGTCATGCACCCCAGCCTGGGCCGCAACGCCGACCGGCGCACCCCGGAAACCCCTCGGGATGCGCCGGTCAGGTGGCACCTGCGGGAAAAGCCGCGCCGGTCAGCGCACCGGGTAGCCCTCGTCCCGGAGCGCGTCCTTCACCTGCGGGATGCGCAGCATCCCGAAGTGGAACACGCTCGCCGCGAGCACCGCGTCGGCGCCCGCCTCGACGGCCGGGGCGAAGTGCCCGAGGGCGCCCGCGCCGCCGGACGCGATGACCGGGACCTTCACGGTGGCCCGCACCTGGCGGATCATCTCCAGGTCGTAGCCGTCCTTGGTGCCGTCCGCGTCCATCGAGTTGAGCAGGATCTCCCCCGCGCCCAGCTCGGCGGCGCGAGCCGCCCACCCGACCGCGTCGATGCCGGTGCCCTTCCGGCCGCCGTGCGTGGTGACCTCGAACCCGGACTCCGTCGACACGCCTTCCGGGCAGCGGCGGGCGTCCACCGACAGCACGAGGACCTGCGCGCCGAACCGGTCGGCGATCTCCGCGATCAGCTCGGGGCGGGCGATCGCCGCGGTGTTCACGCCGACCTTGTCGGCGCCCGCGCGCAGCAGTTTGTCGACGTCCTGCACGGTGCGGACGCCGCCGCCGACGGTCAGCGGGATGAACACCTGCTCCGCGGTGCGGCGCACCACGTCGTAGGTGGTCTCGCGGCTGCCCGACGAGGCGGTGATGTCGAGGAAGACCAACTCGTCGGCGCCTTCGGCGTCGTAGACGCGGGCCATCTCGACCGGGTCGCCGGCGTCGCGCAGGTTCTGGAAGTTGACGCCCTTGACCACGCGCCCGGCGTCGACGTCCAGGCACGGGATCACACGTACCGCAAGGCTCACTTCGCCCCCCGGTACGCCTCGACCTCGACCTCGACCAGCATCCGCGAGTCGATGAGCCCGGCCACCACGACCATGGTGGCCGCGGGGCGGGCGGTGTCGAACATCGCCTTGTGCGCGCGGCCGACCTCGTCCGCGTCGCGGGCGTGGGTGATGTACATGCGGGTGCGAACCACGTCGTCGCGGGAGAGCCCGGCCTTCTGCAGGGCCTTCTCGGCGATGCCGAACGCGGTCAGCGTCTGCTCGAAGGGGTCGCCCTCGCCGACGAACACCCCGTCGACGACGGACGTGCAGCCGGACACGAGGACGAAGTCGCCCGCCGCGACGGCCCGCGAGTAGCCGATCACGTCCTCGTAGGGACCGCCGGACGAGATCCGCTCCACGCCGCCCGTCATCGCGACACCGCCTCCAACGCCTCTTCCAGGGTGAACGCCTGCGCGTACAGGGCCTTCCCGACGATGGCGCCTTCGACGCCCTCCGGCACCAGGGTGGCAATCGCGCGCAGGTCGTCGAGCGACGACACGCCGCCGCTGGCCACCACCGGGCGGTCGGTCGCCGCGCAGACGTCGCGCAGCAGCTGGAGGTTCGGGCCGGTGAGCGTGCCGTCCTTGTTGACATCGGTCACCACGTAGCGGGCACAGCCGTCCGCGTCGAGGCGGGCGAGGGTCTCGAACAGCTCGCCGCCTTCGCGGGTCCAGCCGCGGCCGGCCAGGGTCGTGCCGCGCACGTCGAGGCCGACGGCGATCTTGTCGCCGTGCCGGCCGATCGCCGAACGCACCCAGTCCGGGGTCTCCAGCGCGGCGGTGCCGAGGTTGACGCGGCGGCAGCCGGTGGCCAGCGCGGCCTCCAGCGACGCGTCGTCGCGGATGCCGCCGGACAGCTCGACCTTGACGTCGAGCTTGCCGACGACCTCGGCGAGCAGGTCGCGGTTCGAGCCGCGGCCGAAGGCGGCGTCCAGGTCGACCAGGTGGATCCACTCGGCGCCGGCGTTCTGCCAGGCCAGGGCGGCGGCCAGCGGGTCGCCGTACGAGGTCTCGGAGCCGGCCTCGCCCTGGACGAGCCGGACGGCCTGCCCGTCGGCGACGTCGACGGCGGGCAGCAGTTCCAGGCGACGCGTCTCGCTCATGTTCTCCAGCGTCCTTACCGGTAAGTGAGGGGGTTCAGCGGGGGGGTTCAGAGGGTGTCGATCCAGTTGCGGAGCACCGCGGCCCCCGCGTCGCCGGACTTCTCGGGGTGGAATTGGGTGGCCGACAGGTACCCGTTCTCGACGGCGGCCACGAACGGCGTGCCGTGCGTCGACCACGTCACCAGCGGCGGCGCGAGCGTCTCGTTGGGGACGAGTTCCCACTTCCGGACGCCGTACGAGTGCACGAAGTAGAACCGGGTGTCCGCGTCCAGGCCGCGGAACAGCACGGTGTCCTCCGGCGCCTCGACCGTGTTCCAGCCCATGTGCGGCACGACCGGCGCCTCCAGGCGCTCCACCGTGCCGGGCCACTCGTCGCAGCCGGGCGTCTCGACGCCGTGCTCGACGCCGCGTTCGAACAGGATCTGCATGCCGACGCAGATGCCGAGCACCGGCTGCCCGCCGGCGAGCCGGCGGTCGACGATGCGATCGCCGCGCACCGCCTTCAGCCCGGACATGCACGCGGCGAACGCGCCGACACCCGGCACGACCAGCCCGTCGGCGTTGAGCGCGGTCTCGTAGTCCGCGGTGACCTCGACCTCGACGCCGAGCCGTGCCACCGCCCGCTCGGCGGACCGCAGATTCCCCGACCCGTAGTCGAGGATGACGACCTTCTTCATACGTGTCCTCTGCCCGGATCCGGTGCCCGGATCTAGATCTGGCTCAGGCCGGCGGTGACGAACAGCACCGCGCCGATCGCGAGCACCGCGATGATGCTCTTCGAAATGCCCTGCTTGGCGAATGAGATGACCCCGCCGGCGAAGAAGAGCCCGACGGCAATCAACGCAACTGAGGAACCGCTCATGTGATGGTGCTTTCGCTCGGGGTGGGAGGGGGGATCGGGAGGGCGTCGCCGAGAGGGTACGCCGAGGTGAAATCCGCACGTCGGGCGGCGCGATGCTCGCGGTTGCGGCGCTGCGCGATCGCGAAGGTCTCCGGCAGGCCCTCGTAGGACGGCTCCGGCTCGACGGCTTCGCGGGCCATCGCGTCCAGCTCCGCGAACGGCGTGAACGCGATGCCGCGCGGGAAGCCGAGCGCGGCGAGGACGTCGCCGTAGACGCCTTCCGCAGAGGCATGCGGCTTGCCCGCCCCCGGATCGGCCGGGTCGCTTTCCCGGGCGGTCAGCGCCTGCGCCACCGTGTGCGGGGAGGCCTCGGGTACGCCGAACGGCAGGAACCAGGCCGGGTCCGCACCCGAGGGCGGGGTGCCCGGGGCTTCCGGATCGAAGCGTGTGCCGTCCTCGTAGCGCAGCACGCCGAAGGCGTCCTTGGTGATCTTCCGGTCGTGGTCCGGCGCCGAGCAGTACTCGTGGACGGGTGTGCCGTCCCGCACCACCGTGAGCCACAGCACGTCGGAGTCGGACACCGACGCCACGCACACGTCGGCCTCGACGTCCCGGCTCAGCCGGGACGCTATCGAGTCGACCTTGTAGTCGTGCGCGTGCTCGTCCAGGATCACGGCGCTCGTCCGGCGGCCCACCGGTATCGCATACCCCCGCCGCACCGCGGTGAGGGCGGCCACGACCGGTCCCAAGGGCGCCGCCACCAGGAACTGCTCGTAGGACAGCCCCATCCCTACAGCGCGCCCTTCGTCGACGGGATGACCCCGGCGCGCCGCGGGTCGATGGCGCACGCGTCGGAGAGCGCGCGGGCCAGCGCCTTGAACTGGGCTTCGACGATGTGGTGGGCGTTGCGGCCGTACGGGACGTGCACGTGCAGGCAGATGTGCGCCTGCGCGACGAACGACTCCAGGATGTGCCGGGTCAGCGTCGTGTCGTAGGCCGGGCCGATCATCGGCGCCATGCCTTCCGGCTCGCTGTGCACCAGGTACGGGCGGCCCGACAGGTCGACGGTGACCTGCGCGAGCGCCTCGTCCAGCGGCACCGACGCGTTCGCGAACCGGCGGATGCCCGCCTTGTCGCCGAGCGCCTGCCGGAACGCCGCGCCGAGCGCGAGCGCGGTGTCCTCGATCGTGTGGTGCGAGTCGATGTGCAGGTCGCCGTCGGTCTTGACGGTGATGTCGAACAGGCCGTGCTTGCCGAGCTGGTCGAGCATGTGGTCGAAGAACCCGACGCCGGTCGCCACGTCGACGCGGCCGCTGCCGTCCAGGTCGACCTCGACGAGGACGGACGTCTCCTTGGTGGCGCGCTCCACGCGGCCGATCCGGGACATTTACTGCATCTCCTTGAGTACGGCGCGCATCGCGTCCAGGAACGCGGTGTTCTCCGCGTCCGTGCCGGCGGTGACCCGCAGCATCCCGGGCACGCCGTTGTCGCGCACCAGGACGCCGCGGTCGAGGATCGCCTGCCACACGGCGCGCGTGTCCTCGAACCGGCCGAACTGGACGAAGTTCGCGTCGGATTCCGTGACCTCGCAGCCCATGCCGCGCAGTTCGCCGACCAGCCGGTCGCGCTGCGCCTTCAGCTCGGCGACGTACCCCAGCAGCGTGCCGGTGTGCTCCAGGCACGCCAGCGCGGTCGCCTGGGTGACCGCGGACAGGTGGTACGGCAGCCGCACCAGCTGTACGGCGTCGACCACCGCCGGGTCGGCGGCGAGGTAGCCGAGCCGCAGCCCGGCCGCGCCGAAGGCCTTGGACATGGTGCGCGAGACCACCAGGTTCGGGCGGCCTTCGAGCAGGGTCAGCAGCGAGGCGTGGTGCGAGAACTCGACGTACGCCTCGTCCACGATCACCAGCGACGGCCGGGCGGCCTGCGCGGCCTCGTAGACGGCCTCCACGACGGAGCCGTCGAGGGCGGTCCCGGTCGGGTTGTTCGGCGAGCACAGGAACACCACGTTGGGCCGGTGCTCGGCGATGGCCGCGAGGGCCGCGTCCAAGTCGATCGAGAAGTCGGCGCGGCGCGGACCGGAGATCCACTCCGTGCCGGTGCCGCGCGCGATGAGCGCGTGCATCGAGTACGACGGGTCGAAGCCGAGCGCGCTGCGCCCGGGGCCGCCGAACGCCTGGAGGAGCTGCTGGAGCACCTCGTTGGAGCCGTTCGCCGCCCACACCTGGCCGGTCGCCAGCTCGACGCCGCCGGTCGCGGACAGGTAGTCGGCGAGCTTGGTGCGCAGCTCGACCGCGTCGCGGTCCGGGTAGCGGTTGAGCTGCCGGGCGGCTTCCGCGACGCGTTCGGCGATGCGGTCGACCAGCTCGTCGGGCAGCGGGTACGGGTTCTCGTTGGTGTTGAGCAGCACCGGCACGTGCAGCTGCGGCGCCCCGTACGGCGACTGCCCGCGCAGCTCGTCCCGGATGGGAAGGTCGTCGATCCGTGTCACTCGGGCAGCCCCCACTCGAACCGTGCCTTGATCGCCGCGCCGTGGCCGGGCAGGTCCTCCGCCTCGGCCAGCGTCACGACGTGGTGCGCGACCTCGGCGAGCGCGTCGCGGCTGTAGTCGATCACGTGGATGCCGCGCAGGAACGACTGCACGGACAGGCCCGAGCTGTGGCAGGCGCAGCCGCCGGTGGGCAGCACGTGGTTGGAGCCCGCGCAGTAGTCGCCGAGCGAGACCGGCGCGAAGGCGCCGACGAAGATCGCGCCCGCGTTCCGGACGCGCGCGGCGACCGCGGACGCGTCGGCGGTCTGGATCTCCAGGTGCTCGGCGGCGTATGCGTCGACGACCTTGAGGCCGTCGTCGACGGAGTCGACCAGCACGATGCCGGACTGCCGTCCGGACAGCGCCTCGGTCACCCGCGCGGTGTGCTTGGTCGCGGCGACCTGCGCCTTCAGCTCGGCCTCGACCGCGTCGGCCAGCTCGGCCGAGTCGGTGACCAGCACGGACGCGGCGAGCGTGTCGTGCTCGGCCTGGCTGATCAGGTCGGCGGCGACGTGCACCGGGTCGGCGGTCGCGTCGGCGAGGACCGCGATCTCGGTCGGGCCGGCTTCCGAGTCGATGCCGATGCGGCCTTTGAGCAGGCGCTTGGCGGAGGCGACGTAGATGTTGCCGGGGCCGGTGACCAGGTTGACCGGCGCGCACGGGCCCGCGCCGTACGCGAACATCGCGATGGCCTGGGCGCCGCCCACGCTGTAGACCTCGTCGACGCCGAGCAGCGCGCACGCGGCCAGGATCGTCGGGTGCGGCAGGCCGCCGAACTCCTTCTGCGGCGGGGAGGCGACGGCGAGCGAGCGGACGCCCGCTTCCTGCGCCGGCACCACGTTCATCACCACGGACGACGGGTACACCGCCAGCCCGCCCGGCACGTACAGCCCCACGCGCTCCACGGGCACCCACCGCTCGGTGACCGTGCCGCCCGGCGCGACCGTCGTGGTCACGTCGGTGCGCCGCTGGTCGCGGTGCACGATGCGGGCGCGCCGGATGGTCTCCTCCAGCGCCGCGCGGACCTTCGGGTCCAGGTCGCCGAGGGCCTTGGCGATGGTGTCGGCCGGGACGCGGATGTCGGTGAGGCGGACCCCGTCGAAGCGCTCGGTGATCTCGATCAGCGCCTCGACCCCGCGATGGCGTACGTCGTCGCAGATCGGGCGGACCTTCTCCAGGGCCGCCTCGACGTCGAACTCGGCGCGGGGCATCACGTCGCGCAGGGCCGCGGGGCTGTCCAAAACAGCACGCCCGGCGGAGCCGCGCAGATCGATACGGGAGATCACCCGTCCCAGTGTAGGGAGCCCGCGGGAGCGGGGTCCGCACGTGTCGGCTGCTGAGACACGATTGGATGGCAGCCACGACGGCACGACCTCGCGGGGGGACGGCAGTGGCGGCGATACCGAGTGACCTGAGTGATGCCGAGCGGCAGGTGTGGGAGGCGTTCCGCACCGGCGACGTATGCGACTTCGCCGGACGCGGCGTCACCTACTCCGCGGACTGGGCGCTGCCGCGCGGCGACTTCGGAGCCGATTGGGGGCCCGAGCGCACGATTCGCGCCGAATTCCTCGCCCGGCTGCTGCTCGACGGACCCGCCCCGGTGGCCGGCCGCACGCCGGGGCTGCACCTGACCGGGGCGCGGATCGTCGGCGACCTCCGGCTGCGCGGGGCCCGCGTCGACGCCTACGTCGACCTGCGCGGCTGCCGCTTCGAGAACCGCATCGACCTGGGCGACGCGACCACCGGCACGCTGCGCATCATCGGCTCCGTCCTCAACGGGGTCCGGGCCCGGCGCGCCCGCGTCGACGGCGACCTGTGCCTCACCACCTGCCGGATCCGCGAGGGTCTTCTGCTGACCGACGCGCACGTCGCCAACGACGTGGTGCTGAACGGCTCGCGGATCCGCCCGATGCGCGACGGCGACGCGGTCAGCGCCGACGGGATCCAGGTGACCGGCGACATCAGCGCGCACGGCCCGTTCCACGCGCTCGGCACGGTGCGCATGCGCAGCGCCCGGGTCGGCGGCCGGGTCACGTTCTACCGGGCCCGGCTGGACGCCCCGGACGGCCTGGACAGCCGCGGCCACAGCAACCTGGCGTTCGACGGCGCGGGCATGAACGTCGAGCAGTCGCTGCACATGAGCGACCGCTTCACCGCGACCGGTTCGATCCGGCTGATCGACGCCCGGTTCGGCGACGCGTACATCCTCGACCACGCCGCCGTTCTGGGGCGGGAGACCGACACCCTCGCGCTGTGGCGGGCGACCGGGCGCACCCTGTCGATCGTGGTCGAGCCGACGCCGCGCGGCCGCGTGCTGCTGAGCGGGGCGCAATGGGGCGCGCTCACCGACGTGCCGGGCACCTGGCCCGAGGATCCGGGGCGGATGGCGATCGGCGGCATGACGTACACGGTGCTGCGCTCGACGCGGCCGATGGACCTCGCGCAGCGGTTGCGGTGGCTGGCCGCCGCGACTCCGGACTACGAGCCGCAGCCGTACGAGCAGCTCGCGCTCGCCTACCGCGCGTCCGGCCAGGACGAGGAGGCCCGCAGCGTGCTGCTCGCCAAACAGCGCCGCAACCGCGAGACGCTGCGCGTGCCGGGCCGGCTGTGGGGCTGGGTGCAGGACGTCACGATCGGGTACGGCTACCGCCCGGCGCGGGCGCTGGCCTGGCTGGTCGCGCTGATCGCGATCGGCACCACGGTCTTCGGGCTCGACCGGCCGAGCCCGTTGAAAGCCGACGAGGCGCCGCACTGGAACCCGTTCTTCTACACGATCGACCTGCTGCTGCCGGTGCTGTCGCTCGGGCAGGAGTCGGCGTGGAATCCGGGCGGGTGGACGCAGTGGGTCGCGTACGTCCTGGTGATGCTCGGCTGGATCCTCGCGGGCGCGGCCGCGGCGGGCGCGACGCGGGTGCTGAACCGGGGGGCTTGAGGCGGGTTCGCCGGTCATTCGAGCCGGTCACTCGCAAAACCCTCCCGAACCGGTGGCGGGGACGCCCTAGTCTTTGCTCTTGTGACCGACCGGCTCCCGCTCTTCCCGCTCAACTCGGTGCTCTATCCGGGCCTCGTGCTGCCGCTCAACATCTTCGAGGAGCGGTACCGGGCCTTGGTCCGCGACCTGCTCGCGCGCCCCGAGGACGACCGCCGTTTCGGCGTGGTCGCGCTCCGCGCCGGACGCGAGGTCGGCGACCTGCCGGTGGACACCGTCGACGCGGTGTTCCCGCTCGGCTGCACCGCCCAGGTGGCGACCATCCGCCCGCACGCGGACGGGCGCTTCGACGTGGTGGCGACCGGGGCGTCGCGCTTCCGGCTGCTGTCCGTCGACGAGTCGGGCCCCTACCTGGTCGGCGAGGTCGAGTACCTCGACGAGCCGAAGGGCGACGACGCGGTGGTGCTCGGGCACGCGGTGACGCGCGCGTTCACCGAGTACCAGCAGCGGCTGCTCGGTGCGCAGGGGCGCAGCATGGTCGAGCTGCCGGAGCTGCCGGAGGACCCGGTGGTGATGTCGTACCTGGTGGCCGCGGCGATGGTGCTGGACCTGCCGGACAAGCAGGGCCTGCTGGTCGCGCGCGACGCCACGCTGCGGCTGCGCGAGGAGCTGTCGCTGCTGCGGCGGGAGAACGCGCTGCTGGAGCACCTGCGGTCGCTGCCGGCGGTGGAGCTGGTGCAGCAGGGCGGGGACCAGCCCAACTAGGCCGACCTGCCCGACCAGACCGTGCCGGGGCACGGGTCCCGGGACGCGACGGAGAGGGCCGCTGTGGCCAGGAACAAGGCCGCCCAGGGCGGCAAGGGCACGCCCGCGACGGTGGCGCTGACCCGCGCGGGCGCGGAGTTCACGCTGCACGCCTACAGCCACGACCCGGACGCGGCGTCGTACGGCGAGGAAGCCGCCGCCGCGCTGGGGGTGTCCGCGGACCGGGTGTTCAAGACGCTGCTGGCGGACGTCGACGGCGCGCTGACCGTGGGCGTGGTGCCGGTCGCGGGCAAGCTCGACCTGAAGGCGTTGGCCGCCGCGGTCGGCGGCAAGCGGGCGGCGATGGCCGACCCGGCCGCGGCCGAGCGCGCGACGGGCTACGTGGTGGGCGGCATCAGCCCGCTCGGCCAGAAGAAGCGGCTCGCCACGGTCGTGGACGCGACCGCGCTGACCCACCCGACGGTGTTCGTGTCGGCGGGGCGGCGGGGGTTGGAGATCGAGCTGGCGGCGGCGGTGCTGGTCGAGCTGACCGGGGCACGGACGGCCGCGATCGGACGGGCCTAGGGCGGGTCCTAGGGCGGGTCCTAGGCGCCCGTCCCCTCGGGCGACGCGTCGTCGGCCGACGGAGCGTCCGACTCCCCCGCCGCGGGCGTCGCGCCGTGCGGCCCGCCTTCGCCCGCTCCCGGCCAGGCCAGCAGTTTCGGGGCCGGGTCGCGCGGGCCGAAGCCGGCCATCAGGATCGCCCACACGATCATCGACGCCATCGGCCACAGGTACAGCACGCCCATGGCCTGGATCCGCAGCGGCTCGTCGAACGGGATCTGCTCGGTCGGGGCCGCGTTCGGGTGGGCCTTGTCGACGGCCTGCCAGAAGTGGTCCGGGCCCAGCGCCCCGCCGACCTTGTACGCCACGTAGGACCCGAGCAGCCCGCCGAGCCCCAGCCCGAACGCGACGCCGATGCCGTACTTGCGGCCCTTCCAGAACCCCAGGCCGGCCAGGAGCAGGCCCGCGACCACGCCCACGACGGCGAACCAGCCGTCCCGGGCGATGTCGCCCTCGGTCGGCGTCTTCGCCGTCGAGTACGCCTGGTGCCCGACGACCACCCGCGGCAGGTCCGGCGCGAGCGCGTGCCAGATCGCCCCCGCCCCCACGCCGACCACCGCGCACACCAGCAGCACGATCAGGCCGGCCACCACGTCGCCGCGCACCGCGGGCCACGACAGGTCCAGGCGCCGCACGGGCGCGGCGAAGCCCCCGGCATGCTGCTCGGGGGACGGGACCGCGTCGGACGTGCGGTCGAACTGCCAGGGCGACGTCATACGGTCAGCGTCCCATGCTCGTGGTCGGGTTGCCGGTCAGGCGGTGCGGGGCACGGCCACGACACGGCCTCGTCAGGACTAGTCGCGTGCCGTGCGGCGGAACGCCCAGGTGGCGAGCGTCAGCATGACGACGCCGACGGCCGCGCACACCGCGAGGTTCGCGGCGAACGACGCCCAGTCGGGACTGCCGTACGTCGCGATGAACGCGTCCACGCCGTAGGACGACGGCAGCACGTCGCGGCCCAGCTCGATCGCCCACGGCATCCGGTCCGCCGGGATGACGCCGAGCAGCAGCGCCACCGACATGCCCAGCTGGCCGAGCAGCGTGGCGAGTTCCTGCCGGGGCGCGAGCAGCCCGCACACCGCGCCGACGCCCGCGAGCGCGGCGCCGGACAGCGGCACCACGAGCAACAGCGCCCACAGGTTCGCCAGCGACAGCTGGAACATCACCGCGCCGATCACCGCAGTCACGACGGCACCGGGCAGGGTGAACGACGCGTAGGCCGCGGCGATGCCGAGGACCACGGCGGCCGGGCGCACCGGCAGCGTCTGGTAGTAGTCGAGCGAGTTCGCGGCGCGCAGCGCGCCGAAGTGCTGGGCGAGCAGGTTGAGCGCGACGAACGCGACGACGAGCACGCTGGACCCGGCGACGACGGCTTCGCGCGCCGAGTCCGAGCCGGTGTCGACGACGCCGCGCATGAGGATCATGATCCCGACGGACTGGAACACCGCGACGAACAGCAGCGGCACCCGCGAGACCCGGACCCGGGACAGCTGCGCCCGGTAGACGGTCAGCAGCCCCGCCCACAGCGGCGTGGCCGGGGCGAGCGGCACGGCCGGGAAGGCGGCCGCCTCAAGGCCGGCGGCCGGGGCCGCCGGGCGCGCCGTGCCGCCGGCGATGTCCGCGTCCTGCCCCACGCTCATCCCTTGACCAGCCCTTCGTGGCGTCCGCCGAGCGCCAGGTACACGTCTTCCAGGCTCGGCGTCGACAGTGTGAAGTCGTCCAGCACGTCGAACGCCGGTCCGGAGGTGACCGCGGCGAGGAGTTCGCGCGCGGTGCCGGGGTCCATGCGGGTCGTCCAGCGGCGCCCGGTGCGGACCGCGTCGCGGGCGAGGATGGCCACGGCAGGTTCGGTCATCGGCGGGTCGGAGCGCCAGACCAGGTCGAGCCGGACCTCGTCGCCGACGGTGGCTTTGAGGCCGCCGGGGGTGTCGCAGGCGATGACCCGGCCCTCGTCGAGGACCGCGACCCGGTCCAGGACGGTCTCGGCTTCGATGACGTTGTGGGTGACCAGCAGCACGGTGGTGCCGTACTCGGCGCGGCGGCGGTCGATCGCCGCCCACACCGCGCGGCGCGCGACCGGGTCCATGCCGGTGGTGGGTTCGTCCAGGACCAGCACCGGGCGGTCGCCGACCAGGGCGGTGGCCACGCAGGCGAGCCGCCGCTGGCCCCCGGACAGCTTCTTCAACGGGCGTTCGGCGAGGTCGCCGAGGCCGAGCTCGGCGACGACCGCTTCGCGGGCGGCGCGGGCCGCGGCCGGCTCGACGGCGCGCAGCCGGGCGGTGGTCTCGATGGCGAGGGCGACGGTGAGTTCGTCGAGCGCGCCGGAGTCCTGGCCGAGGTAGGCGACCAGCCGGGACGCGGCCTCGGGGCGGCGCACCAGGTCGTGGCCGAGCAGTTCGACGCTGCCCGCGTCGGGGCGCAGGAGTCCGGTGAGCTGGCGGACGAGGGTCGACTTGCCGGCCCCGTTGGGGCCGAGCAGCCCGAAGATCTCGCCGCGGCCGATCTCCAGGTCGACGGCGTCGTTCGCGACGACCTCGGTGCGGGCGCTGCGGCGCCCGGTGCGGTACGTCTTGGTCAGTCCCGCGACCCGGTAGCAGACCGCGCCGGGCGTGCGCGGCGCCGCGGCGTGCGGGATCGCGGCGGTCTCGCCGAGCATGGCCACGCGGTGCCTCTCCTGCCCCGGCGCGGGCTCGCCGCCGGGGGTCTCTCTCGGGTCGGTCGGTGTCGCGGTGCGACGGGGGCACGAGTGTGCCCGCGTGTGCCATCGGTGGGGCACGCGGGCACGACGGAATCCGTGCCGGAAAACTCTACGCGCCGTCCGCACCCTGCCGTGCCGCGCCCCTCGCCTTCTCCCGGCTTCCCCTCGGCACTTCCCTCGGTTCCCGCCGTCGGCGCCCCGGGCGGTTGTGCTCCGCACACCGGCGACCGGCGTCCGGCGGCGCTCCGCCGGACGCCCGCGGAGCGGGTTGCGGGCCGGTGCCCGGTCAGGCGGTCTTGGCGGGCCGCGGGTCCGGGCGTTCGGTCCGCAGGTCGGGCTTCGGTGCGGGCTGCTGTTCGGACGGGTGGGCGTGCTGGCGTCCGTTGGTCATGGTGCTCCCCGTTTCCCCCCGGAGCACGGCCCGGGGCATCGGCGGCCGCGGTCGGCCGCGCCTGGCCGCGCGACCGCAGACGACCACATAGGGGAAACGACTCTACGTGCACGAAGGTTCACGCAGATGGCATTTGGCCGTATCGAGCCGTATCAAAATGCACCGATTCCGGTACCGGTGCACGCCGAGTCGATCACCAACCGATCAGACCAGGCAGCCGGGGCCGAGGAGTTCTTTCAGGTCGCCCATCAGCGCCGGGCTCGGGTTGACCGAAAGCCGTGCGTCCAGGCGCATCAGGGTGGTCTTGTCGCGCGAATGGAGCTTCAGCCGGACCTCGGTGTTGCCGTGGTGGTGGCGCAGCACGTCCTTGAGTCGGGCGACCAGCGGCGGCGCGATCCGGGCCGTGGGCAGGGTGATGACCAGCGGCTGCGACGCGTCCAGTTCGGACATGTCGGGCACGATCAGTTCCATCGCGACCAGCCGCGGCACGTCTTCGCGCTTGTCCAGGCGGCCCTTGACGAAGACCACCGCGTCCTCGACGAGCTGGGTGGACACCAGCGCGTAGCTCTGCGGGAAGAACATGCAGTCGATGGCGCCCGCGAGGTCCTCGACCGTGGCGATCGCCCACGGGTTGCCCTGCTTGGTCATCTTGCGCTGAAGGCCGGAAATGATGCCGCCGATGGTGACGATCGCCCCGTCGGGGCGCTCGTCACCGGTGAGCGCGGAGATCATGCAGTCGGACTTCGACTCCAGCACGTGCTCGATGCCGAAGAGCGGGTGGTCGGACACATACAGGCCGAGCATCTCGCGCTCGTTGGCGAGCAGGAACGTCTTCTCCCACTCCTCCGTGGAGAACTCCACGTCCAGGCCGAACGCCGGCCCGCTGTCCTCGTCGCCCCCGCCGAACAGGTCGAACTGGCCCTCGGACTCCTTGCGCTTGACCGCGACGACGGCGTCGATCATGCCTTCGTACTTCTCGGTCAGGCCCTTGCGGGTGTGCTCCAGCGAGTCGAACGCACCGGCCTTGATGAGCGATTCCACGGTCCGCTTGTTGCAGACCACCGCCTCGACCTTGTCGAGGAAGTCCGGGAAGGACGTGAACTTGCCCTTGGCGCGCCGGGTCTGCGCGATCGAGTCGACGACGTTCGCGCCGACGTTGCGGACCGCGGACAGGCCGAAGCGGATCTGCGTGTCGCCCTGCGGGGTGAAGTCCGCGTCGGACTCGTTGACGTCCGGCGGCAGCACCTTGATGCCCATGCGCCGGCACTCGTTGAGGTAGATCGCCGACTTGTCCTTGTCGTCGCGCACCGAGGTGAGCAGACCGGACATGTACTCGGCGGAGTAGTTCGCCTTGAGGTAGGCGGTCCAGTAGGAGATCAGGCCGTACGCGGCGGAGTGCGCCTTGTTGAACGCGTAGCCGGCGAACGGGACGAGGACGTCCCACACGGTCTGGATGGCTTCCTTGGAGTAGCCGTTCTCCAGGCAGCCCTTCTGGAAGGGCACGAACTCCTGGTCGAGGATCTCCTTCTTCTTCTTGCCCATCGCGCGGCGCAGGTTGTCGGCCGCGCCCAGCGAGTACCCGGCGAGGATCTGCGCGGCGCGCTGCACCTGCTCCTGGTAGACGATCAGGCCGTAGGTGGGTTCGAGGATCTCCTTGAGGGGCTCCTCCAACTCCTTGTGGATCGGCGTGATCTCCTGCTGGCCGTTCTTGCGCAGCGCGTAGTTGTTGTGCGAGTTGACGCCCATCGGACCCGGCCGGTACAGCGCCAGGACCGCGGAGATGTCCTCGAAGTTGTCGGGGCGCATCAGCCGCAGGAGGGACCGCATGGGCCCGCCGTCGAGCTGGAACACGCCCAGCGTGTCGCCGCGGGCAAGGAGGTCGTAGGTCGGCTTGTCGTCGAGCGGGAGAGCGAGAAGGTCGAGCTTGATGCCCTTGTTCTTCTCGATCGCCTTGACGGCGTCGTCCATGATCGTCAGGTTGCGCAGGCCGAGGAAGTCCATCTTGAGAAGACCGAGGTCTTCACAGGTGGGGTAGTCGAACTGCGTGATGACGGTGCCGTCGGAGTGCCGGGTCCACACCGGGATGTTGTCGGTGAGCGGCTCGGCGGACATGATCACGCCCGCGGCGTGCACGCCGGGCTGGCGGATCAGGCCCTCGATACCGCGCGCGGTGTCGATGACCTTGCGGACGTCCGCCTCGTTCTCGTACATCCCCCGGACCTCGCCCGCCTCGTTGTAGCGGGGGTGCGACGAGTCGGTGATGCCGGACAGCGGGATGCCCTTGCCCATGACGTCCGCGGGCATGGCCTTGGTGATGCGGTCGCCCATCGCGTACGGGTAGCCCAGCACGCGGCCGGCGTCCTTGATGGCCGCCTTCGCCTTGATGGTGCCGAAGGTGACGATCATCGCCACCTTGTCGGACCCGTACTTTTCGGTCACATATCGGATGACGTCGCCGCGCCCGCGCTCGTCGAAGTCGATGTCGATGTCGGGCATCGAGATGCGCTCGGGGTTGAGGAACCGCTCGAAGATCAGCCCGTGCGGGATGGGGTCGAGGTCGGTGATGCCCATCGCGTAGGCGACCAGCGAACCCGCCGCGGAGCCGCGGCCCGGGCCGACCGCCACGCCGTTGTTCTTGGCCCACATGATGAAGTCGGCGACGACCAGGAAGTAGGCCGGGAAGCCCATCTCCTGGATCATCTTGATCTCGTAGTCGGCCTGCTTGCGGTGCTCCTCGTCGTAGCCGTCCGGGAAGCGCCAGTCCATGCCGCGCCACACTTCGGCCTCGAAGAACGAGTCCTCGGTCATGCCCTCGGGCACGTCGAACTTCGGAAGCAGGTCCCGCTTCCCGAACATCCCGGTGGTGTCGACCTTCTCGGCGACCAACAGGGTGTTGCGGCAGCCCTCCTGCCAGATGTCGGACGAGTCGTGCCCGTACATCTGCTCGGCGGACTTCAGGTAGTAGCCGGTGCCGTCGAACTTGAACCGGTCCGGGTCGGACAGGTTCTTGCCGGTCTGGATGCACAGCAGCAGGTCGTGCGCCCCGGCGTCGGACTCCCGCGTGTAGTGCGAGTCGTTCGTGACCAGCGGCGGGATCTTCAGCTTGCGGGAGATGTCGATCAGGCCGTCGCGGACCCGGCGCTCGATGTCGAGGCCGTGGTCCATGATCTCCATGAAGTAGTTCTCGGCCCCGAAGATGTCGCGGTACTTCGCGGCCGCTTCCACGGCCTTGTCGAACTGGCCCAGGCGCAGCCGGGTCTGGACCTCCCCGGACGGGCAGCCGGTGGTGGCCATCAGGCCGTCGGCGTGCTCGGCGATGATCTCCGCGTCCATCCGCGGCCACTTGACCAGGTAGCCCTCGGCGTACGAGCGCGAGGTCAGCTTGAACAGGTTGTGCAGGCCGGTCTTGTCGCGCGCCCAGATCGTCTTGTGGGTGTACGCGCCGGACGCCGAGACGTCGTCCTTCTTCTGCGCGGGGGTGCCCCACAGCACGCGCTTGGTGAGGCCGCGGGACTCGGGGGCGACATACGCCTCGATACCGATGACCGGCGTGACACCGGCGGCCACCGCCTGCTTGTAGAACTCACGGGCGCCGAACATGTTGCCGTGGTCGGTCATCGCCACGGCGGGCATGCCCTGTTCCTGGCACTCCTTGAACATCTCCTTCAGGCGTGCCGCACCGTCCAGCATCGAGAACTCGGTGTGGACGTGGAGATGAACGAACGAGTCGGCCACGGCGCCGTCCTCCCGAAGTATCCGGTTGGGCTGAACCTTGCCCGCGGTGAGGCCGTTCGACCTGGTCACCAGGCTAGTCGGCGGCACCGACACGAAGCCGGGAGGGGCCGTACGGAGCCTGGGCGCAAGCCGGGGAGACCCGGACGGAACCCGCCCGGGTCTGAAGCTCTCACGCGTGCAGCCCCCGAGTCTAAGTCACGACCGGATGGGTGGCCGGGACCCCACGCCATGTCGACGACCCGTGTGGACGTCACCCTTGGGGGTGACTAGCGTTGCGAATTCGTCACCCGGCAACCGCCCCCGCCGGAAACCCCCGGCAGACCCCGGGAGGGAGCCCTCGGGAGAACCCGCGGGAGAAAGGGAGAACCACCAGCCATGGACGTCTGGGAGATCCTGCGCCCCCTGATCGTTCTGGTCGCGGTCCTCGCCGGCACCGGCATCATTTCGTGGCTGCTCGCCAAGGTCGCCCGCGAAGTCCAGACCCGGCGCCCCGGCTCCGGGGCCCTGTGGCCGATGCTGCGCCGGTCGCGCGCATCCTGCGTAGTGGCGCTCGGCACCGTGCTGATGCTCGCCGCCGAACCGGCCGCCGACCTGCCCGAGAGCAGCCGCGGCTCAGTCCGCCACTTCCTCGTGCTGGCCGTGATCGGCGCGTGCGCGTGGCTCGCCATCCACGCCGCCAACGTGCTCGTCAACACCTCGTTCGAGCGCTACGCCGCGGTCGCCACCGACGCGGCCCGGGTGCGCCGGGTCCGCACCCAGATCGACCTGATCCGCCGGGTCGCCGCCGCGGTCGTCGGCGTCATCGCGATCAGCGCGATGATCATGACCTTCCCCGGCATGCGGACGATCGGCACCAGCCTGCTCGCCTCCGCGGGCCTCATCGGCGTGGTCGCCGGTCTCGCCGCGCAGTCGGCGCTGTCCAACCTGTTCGCCGGACTGCAGATCGCCTTCAGCGACATGGTGCGGATCGGCGACTCCGTCGTGGTCAACAAGGACATCGGGCTCGGCACCATCGAGGAGATCACCCTCACCTACCTGGTGATCAACACGTGGGACCAGCGGCGCATCGTCATGCCGGTGTCGTACTTCACGAGCCGGCCGTTCGAGAACTGGTCGCGCACCGACATGCGGATGACCGGCACGGTCTTCCTGCACCTGGACCACTCGGCACCGGTCGGCGAACTGCGCGAGGAACTGCACCGGATCCTCAAGGAGAGCGGGCTGTGGGACGGGCAGGGCTGGAGCCTGTACGTCACCGACACCACGCCGTCCACGATCGTGCTGCGCGCCGTGGTCACCGCACGCGACTCCGACGACGTGTGGACGCTGCGGTGCGAGGTGCGCGAGAAGCTGCTCGACTTCGTGCGGCGCAAGCACCCGTACGCGCTGCCCCGGATCGCCACCGCGGCTGTTCCGGCCGCCCCGATGTACGGCGACGACGCGCACCACGAGGAGCAGTCCGCGGCCATCCCGGCGCAGGACGGCCCGCGCCGCTTCGTCGAGCTGGCCAAGAAGCCCCGGGTCGACCTCAACCGCCGCTGAGCGTCCGGCCGGCCCCGCCCGGGTCAGCGCGGCGCGAGGCCCGGCCAGCCCTCCGGGTTCGAACCGGTCTCGTAGTCGTAGGGCTCCTCGTGCTCCCACGGGCGGCCGGTGAGCTGCTCCCACGCGTCCTCCGCGACGTAGAGGAGCGGTTCGCCGTCGTACTCGGCGGCGGTATAGGAGCAGAAGCCGCTGGGGTCGGCCAGCACATGCGTATAGGCCTCGCGGCCGGCGGCGACGACCCCGCAGCGCGCGTACAGGAACCCGTCGGCGGACATCGGCACGGGCAGGCCGTCCCGGTCGGTCACGTCGATGTACGGCAGAGCCGCCAGGTCGGCGCGATCGAGCCGGTACAGGGCCTCCGCCAGCAGGTCGGCAAACCCGACGACGGCCGCTTTGGACCGGGTCGCCAACACGTCGGTCAGCCGCTCGCACGCGTCATCGTCCGCGCGACCGCCGAGAAGGTCGATCAGCTCCCAGAACTCATCCCATCCGAACACGGGTAAATCGTCACATACGCGTCAAGCCCCGATGGTTGCCTGCCGGGTCGGAGGGCTGGTGTCGCGGCACGGCTGAGCCGATCGGCGGCGGTGCGCTCAGCCCTGGGTGTCGAGTTCCTCGAGGAAGGCCAGGGCGGTGGACCAGGTGGCCTCGGCGGCTTCCCGGTCGTAGTCGGGCAGCTCCGGGTCGGTGTAGATGTGGCCGGCGCCGTGGTAGCGGAAGACCTCGACGTCGGCGCCCGCGGCGAGCATGCGGAGGTACCAGGCGTTGAGCCAGTCCTCGGTCTCGAACGGGTCGGGTTCGGCGACGTGCAGCTGGACGGCCATCTCGGTCTCGGCGTCGTCGCGCAGGTCGGAGGTGCCGTGCATCATCAGCAGGCCGGCGGCGTGCTCGTCGGACAGGGCGACGGTCTGGGCGATCGACGCACCCAGCGAGAAGCCGCTGTAGACGACGCCCTTGCCGAGCGGGCCCGCGGCGGCGACCGCGCGGCGCAGCAGCTCGTCGCGGCCGATCTCCTCGCGCAGCTCCATGCCTTCCTCGACGGTGTCGGCGACCTTTCCGTCGTACAGGTCGGGGACGGTGACCTCGTGCCCGGCCGCGCGCAGCCGCTCGGCGGCTGCGTGGACGGCGGGGCGAAGGCCGTAGGCCGAGTGGAAGAGCAGGACGCGGGCCACGGGTTCCTCCGGGTACGGGACGGGTGTGCACGGGTGCGCACGGGTGTGCGGGGTGCGTGCGGGTGCGTGTTCGACGCGGGTGCTTCAGCCCCAGCCTTTCATGTCGATCCGGCGCAGCAGCTTGTCCACGACGGCGGGGTCGACCCCGGGCTCGTTGCGGGCCGCCTTGATCGCCTCGCGGGCGGCCTCGTTCAGCTCGGCGTCGACGCGCGCGAACTCCTTCTTGCGGCGGCGGCGCTCCGCGAAGGCCGCGCGGGCCTCGTCTTCGTACGCGTCCGGGTCGACCTGCGCGATGAGCCCCTGGCAGCGGTTGCGCAGGCTGTCGATCAGGTCTTCCGGGATGTCACCCCGGGATTCCAGCTCGCGCAGCCGCGCGAGCGCGGCCACCAGCGAGCGGACCCGCAGCTCGTCCTCGGCCTGCCCCAGCCGGTCCTCGGATTCCCGGACGCCGAGCAGCTTGACCAGCCCCGGCAGCGTGAGCCCCTGCACGACGAGGGTGACCATCACCACGGAGAAGGCGATCACCACGAGCCGGTCGCGGGCCGGGAACGGGTCCCCCGCGTCGGTGGTCGCGGGCAGCGCGAGGGCCAGCGCGACGGTCGCCACTCCGCGCATGCCCGCCCACCACAGCACCGCGGTCTCGCGCGGCCCGACCGGGGCCAGGTCGCGCTCGTCCGGGTCCTCGGCTTCGTTGGCGAGCCGGTTGCGGCGCCGGGCGAGGACCGCGGCGGGGAACAGCCATGCGCCGCGGACCAGGATCACGGTGCCGACCACCGCGGCGGCTTCGGCGAGCACCGCCCCGACGTCGGTGCCGAGCACGTCGAGGACGGTCCGCAGCTCGATGCCGATGATCCCGAAGGTCAGCCCGGTGACCATCAACTCGGTCATCGCCCAGAACACGCTGCCGGACAGCCGGCCGAGCGCGTCCTCCGCTTCGGTGCCGCGGGCGCGCAGCACGAGCACTTCGACGATGACGGCGAGCACCCCGGAGCCGCCGAGTTCGTCGGACAGCGCGTAGGCGACGTACGGCACGAGCAGCGTCCCCAGCGCCCGCAGCCGCGCGTCGGTGAAGAACTGGAAGCCCCACGCGGCGATCATCGCCACGCCGTAGCCGACCGCGCACGCCACCACGGCGGACAGCAGGAACTTGCCCACCGCGACCGGTGCCGAGAACTCGCCGGTGACCACCGCGGACACCGCCACCTGGTAGAGCACGATCGCGGTGACGTCGTTGAAGAGCCCCTCGCTCTCCAGGATCGACACCAGCCGCCGCGGCAGCCGCAGCCCCGCCGCGACCGCGGACGCGGCCACCGGGTCGGGCGGCGCCACCAGCGCGCCGAGCGCCACCGCGGCGGCGACCGGCAGGCCCGGGACGACCGCGTGCGCGACGTACGCCACCGCCGTGGTGGTCACCAGCACCAGCGCCACCGCGAGCAGCAGGATCGGCTTCGCATTGGCGAGGAACTCGCGCCAGCTCGTCCGCCATCCCGCGGTGTGCAGCAGCGGCGGCAGGAGCAGCGGCAGCAGCAGTTCGGGCTCGATGCGCAGTTCCGGCACCCCGGGGATCACCGCGAGCAGCAGCCCGCCGAGGGTGATCACCACGGGGTACGGCATCCGGATCCGCGTCGCGAGCGGCACCGCGATGAGCGTGACCAGGAACAGCAGGAACAGGACGGTCAGCTGGTCCACGGGAGCACGCTACGCGGGAAATGCCGGAATCCGCGGGAGGCCGCGGCGGGACGCCCGGGGCGCGCCGTCCGCGCCGTGCCCCCGGGCGGGGCGCGTCAGCCCTGGTCGGCGACCCGCTCCAGCGCCCCGGCAAGGTCGTCCGGGTAGGTGCTGTCGAACTCGACCCACTCGCCGGAGCCGGGGTGCTCGAAGCCGAGGTGCACCGCGTGCAGCCACTGCCGGGCGACGCCGAGGCGCTTGGCCAGGGTCGGGTCGGCGCCGTACATCATGTCGCCGACGCACGGGTGGCGCAGCGAGGACATGTGCACGCGGATCTGGTGGGTGCGGCCGGTCTCCAGCTTGATGGACAGCAGGCTCGCGGCGCGGAACGCCTCGACGGTGTCATAGTGCGTGACGCTCGGCTTGCCGCTCGCCACGACCGCCCACTTGTAGTCGTGCTTGGGGTGGCGGTCGATGGGTGCGTCGACGGTGCCGGACAGCGGGTCGAGGTGGCCCTGCACGAGCGCGTGGTAGCGCTTGTCCACGGTGCGGTCCCGGAACTGCTGCTTGAGCAGGCTGTACGCCCGTTCGGACTTGGCGACCACCATGAGGCCGCTGGTGCCCGCGTCGAGCCGGTGCACGATGCCCTGGCGCTCGGCGGCGCCGGACGTCGCGATGCGGTAGCCGGCCGCGGCGAGCCCGCCGACGACCGTGGTGCCCTGCCAGCCGGGGCTGGGGTGCGCGGCGACGCCGAGCGGCTTGTCGACGACGACGATGTGGTCGTCGTCGTACACGACGCCCATGCCGGGCACCGGCTCGGCGACGACCCGCACGGGGGCGGGGGCCGCGGGCATCTCCACTTCGAGCCACGCGCCGCCGGAGACCCGGTCGGACTTGCCCGCCGGTCGCCCGTCGAGCAGCACCTTGCCCGCGGCGGCGAGTTCGGCGGCGCGGGTCCGGGAGAACCCGAACATCCGCGCGAGCGCGGCGTCGACCCGCTCGCCTTCGAGGCCGTCCGGGACGGGCAGGGTACGGATCTCGGGGGTTCCGGTGGAGGCAGTCACCCGTCGAGTATGCCGGGTCCCGCGGACGGGTCAGTCCGCGCGGGGGCCGCGGTCGTCGGCTTCGGCCTCGCCGGCGTCCTCGCCGTCCTCGCTGTCGTCGCTGTCGTCGCCTTCGCGGGTGCCGTCCGGCTGGAGGCCGAGGAACGACAGCAGCACGATCAGGCAGCCGCCGACCACGATCGCCGAGTCCGCCATGTTGAAGACCGCGAAGTGCTTGGGCGCCACGAAGTCCACCACGTGGCCGCGCAGGAACCCGGGCGACCGGAAGATCCGGTCGGTCAGGTTGCCGAACGCGCCGCCGAGCAGCAGCCCGAGCGCGATCGCCCACGGGACGCTGTAGAGACGGCGGGACAGCCGCAGGATCACCACGACCACAGTGGCGGCGATCAGCGAGAAGACGATCGTGTACGCCTGGCCCATGCCGAACGCGGCGCCCGGGTTCCGCGTACCGCGGAGTTGCAGCCAGTCGCCGAGCAGGTCGATCGGGTCGTGCCCTTCGAGCTTGGCGACCACGAGGAGCTTGGTGACCACGTCGAGGACGTACGCGAACGCGGCGACGCCGAGCAGGACCGCGATGCGGCGGCGCTGCGGGCGCGCGGACGGCGCGGCGGTTCCGTCCGCCGCGCCGTCTCCGGCGCGGCCGGGCTCGTCCGGCCCGGCCGCCTGGTCGTGCGTATTCGTGGTGCTGTCCTTGTCGGTGCTGTCCTGGCCGACGCTGCCCTTGTCGACGAGGGGCGCGCTGCCGTCCCGCCGTTCCGCTCCGGTACCGATGACTCGCTCCGCTTCTCGGGTGGGTTTCCCAGGTCAGCGGAGAGCACCGGTCCCGGGCGGACCGGGTGTTATCGGCGTTCCTCGCGCTGTTTGCAGGTGACACACAGGGTCGCACGCGGGAAAACCTGGAGACGAGCCTTCCCGATCGGCGACCCGCAGGACTCGCAGGCTCCGTACGTGCCGTCCGCGAGCCTGCGCAGGGCCCGTTCGGACTGGCTCAGCATGTTACGGGTCTGGTTGGTCAGGGCCATCTCGTGCTCGCGCTCGAAATTCTTGGTCCCGGTGTCCGCCTGGTCGTCGCCCGCGCCGTCGCCGGAGTCGCGCAGCATGTCGGCGATCTCGTGCTCGGCGTAGCGGATCTCGTTGGTGAGCCGGGCGACCTCGTCGAGGAGGCCGTCGCGCAACTCGTGCACTTCCTCCTCGGTCCAGGCGTCCTCGCCCGGGCGCACCGGGTAGGTGGACGCGGGATGTACGCCGCCGGGCGGCGGGGCCAGTGCCGTCGCCGTCGCGGTGGCGGCCGGCGCGGCCTTGGCCTTCGCGCCGGCGGTGTTCGCGCGCGATGCGCTGCGCGAACCGGTCGCCCTGGTCGCCGGGCCTCCGGAGGCCGTGGACCTGGCCGTCGCCGCGCTCTTGGTCCGGCCTCCGGCCGCCTTGCCGCTTTCCGCCATGGTCACGGCCCCCTCGTTCCGTAGGGTCTGTTCGGTCGTCATGCCTGCGCTATCCGGAGCAGTGATTCGGACATTTCCTATGAAATTTCGCAAACAGCTGGGGAAGCCTACGCGATCCGGCCCCCACAAGCCCCGAACACGCAGGACGCGTCACCGGAATCCGGCGTTCGGCAGGCCCAGGTCCCGGCAACGTAAGTCGGTTCTGCCCAGAACCGGGCGCGACTATCCCTGTTGTGCGTGTCCGCTTCGTTACCGGACGGGATACGGATCGTTGAACAGGAGTGGACAGGGGGTGACAAGCCCGAGGGGCGGGCCGCGAGGCGCCTGGGGGCCGGGCGGCCGGGCTCTCGGAGTCGTGACGGGCCTCGGGGCCCGGGTGGCTGGGTGCTCTCGGAACGGCGAGACGCCTCGGGGCCGGGTGGCTGGGGCTCTCGGAGCCGCGAGGCGCCTGGGGCCGGGCGGCCGGGCTCTCGGAGCCGTGGCACGCAGTCCTCCCGCGACCCCACCCCCGCGCCCCCACCCCGCCTCGCACCCACACCGCAGGCCACCCCTCCACACCGCAAGCCCACCGCACCGCCCCGAACCCGCCCCCGAACCCGCCCGCGGGCCCTCCCGCCACGCCGCCCGCAAACCCGCACGCGGGGCGGCCTCGGATGCCCGTAGACTTTCCGCAGCGAGAAGGCGTCGATGGGGACGAGTAGGTCCGTACGCAGCCCGTAGCGAGCCGGGGACGGTGGGAGCCCGGTGGCGTGCACGGTCCGAATATCACCCCGGAGCCGCCGGAAGAGCGCCGGCCGCGCCCACGCACGGCTGCCCCCGGGCAGCCTCCCGAGCACCACCCCGCCGCGGCCGACGGGTAGACCCGGCTCTCGCCGACCTCGAGTGGGTCGCGCACCCGACGATGCGGTGGGCGGCCAAGAAGGGTGGTACCGCGGGGCGTGATGCCTCGTCCCTTCGCCGGCTAGGCAAACAAGCCCGCGGAAGGAAGGCACCTATGTACCGCCCGGTACCGGCGCAGGTCGATCTGCCCGCCATGGAGCACGAAGTCCTCGCGTTCTGGCAGGACAACGACATCTTCGCCCGGAGTCTGGAGCGCACCGCCGACGGCCCGCGCTGGGTGTTCTACGAAGGCCCGCCGACCGCCAACGGCATGCCGGGCGCGCACCACATCGAAGCCCGCGTCTTCAAGGACGTGTTCCCGCGCTTCAAGACGATGAAGGGCCACTACGTCCGCCGCAAGGCCGGCTGGGACTGTCACGGCCTCCCCGTCGAACTCGCCGTCGAGAAGGAGCTCGGCTTCTCCGGCAAGCAGGACATCGAGGCCTACGGTGTCGGCCCGTTCAACGCCAAGTGCCGCGAGTCGGTGCTGCGGCACGTGGACGCGTTCGAGGAACTCACCCGGCGCATGGGCTACTGGGTCGACATGTCCCAGGCCTACCGGACGATGGACCCCGAGTACGTCGAGTCCGTCTGGTGGTCGCTCAAGCAGATCTTCGACAAGGGCCTCCTCGTCCAGGACTACCGCGTGGCGCCGTGGTGCCCGCGCTGCGGCACCGGCCTGTCGGACCACGAGCTGGCGCAGGGCTACGAAACGGTCGTCGACCCGTCGGTCTACGTCCGCTTCCCGCTGACCTCCGGCCCGCTCGCCGGCGACGCCGACCTGCTGGTCTGGACGACCACGCCGTGGACGCTGGTGTCCAACACCGCCGCCGTCGTCCACCCGGACGTGGCCTACGTCGTCGCCCGCAAGGACGGCGCCCGCCCGGTCGTGGTCGCCGAAGCCCTCGTCGAGAAGGCCCTGGGCGAAGGCTGGACCGCCGACCCGGCGCACCGCTTCACCGGCCGCGACATGGAACGCTGGTCGTACGGCCGTCCGTTCACCCTGGTCCCGCTCGAGGGCGCGAACTTCGTGGTGCTCGCCGAGTACGTCACCACCGAGGACGGCACCGGCATCGTGCACGCCGCCCCCGCGTTCGGTGCCGAGGACCTCGCCGCGGTGCGGCCGTACGACCTTCCGGTCGTCAACCCGGTCCGCACCGACGGCACGTTCGAACCGGAACTCCCGCTCGTCGGCGGCGCGTTCTTCAAGAAGGCGGACGAGGCGCTGGTCGCCGACCTGGACGCCCGCGGCCTGCTGTTCCGGCACATGGAGTACGAGCACAGCTACCCGCACTGCTGGCGCTGCCACACCGCGCTCATCTATTACGCGCAGCCGTCGTGGTACATCCGCACGACCGCGATCAAGGACGCGCTGCTGCGGGAGAACGACCGCACGAACTGGTTCCCGGAGAACGTCAAGACCGGCCGCTACGGCGACTGGCTGAACAACAACATCGACTGGGCGCTGTCCCGGAACCGCTACTGGGGCACGCCGCTGCCGATCTGGCGCTGCGCCGAGGGCCACCTGACGTGCGCGGGCTCGCTCACCGAGCTGTCCGAACTGACCGGCCGGGACCTGTCGGACCTGGACCCGCACCGGCCGTACATCGACGAGGTCACGTTCGCGTGCCCGGTGAAGGCCGGCGACGCGGCGTGCGGGGCCGAGGCGGTGCGCGTTCCCGAGGTCATCGACGCGTGGTACGACTCGGGCGCGATGCCGTTCGCGCAGTGGGGCTACCCGTACCGGAACCGGGAGATCTTCGAGCAGGCGTACCCGGCGCAGTTCATCTGCGAGGCGATCGACCAGACGCGCGGCTGGTTCTACACGCTGATGGCGGTCGGCACGCTGGTGTTCGACCGGTCGTCGTACGAGAACGTGGTCTGCCTCGGGCACATCCTGGCCGAGGACGGCCGGAAGATGTCCAAGCACCTGGGCAACATCCTCCAGCCGATCCCGCTGATGGACCAGCACGGCGCGGACGCGGTGCGCTGGTTCATGGCCGCGGGCGGTTCGCCGTGGGCGGCGCGCCGGGTCGGGCACGGCACGATCCAGGAGGTGGTGCGCAAGACGCTCCTCACCTACTGGAACAGCGTCAGTTTCCAGGCGCTGTACGCGCGCACGTCCGGCTGGACGCCGTCGGTGGACGATCCGGCGCCGGCCGACCGGCCGCTGCTCGACCGCTGGCTGCTGTCCGAACTGAACCAGCTCGTCGCCGATGTGGACGCGGCGATGGAGGCGTTCGACACGCAGCGGGCGGGCAAGGCGCTGTCCGCGTTCGTGGACGACTTGTCGAACTGGTACGTGCGGCGTTCCCGGCGGCGCTTCTGGAACGGCGACGCCGCCGCGCTGGCGACCCTGCACACCGCGTTGGAGACGGTGACGCGGCTGATGGCGCCGCTGACCCCGTTCATCACCGAGCGGGTGTGGCAGGACATCGTGGTGCCGGTGGCGCCGGATGCCCCGGCGTCGGTGCACTTGGCGGACTGGCCGGTGTCGGATCCGGCGCTGATCGACGCCGAACTGTCGGGCCAGATGGTGCTGGTGCGCCGTCTCGTGGAGCTGGGCCGGGCGACGCGCGCGGATTCGGGCGTGAAGATCCGGCAGCCGCTCGGCCGCGCGCTGGTCGGCGCGCAGGGCTGGGAGGCGCTGTCCGACGAGCTGCGGGCGCAGATCGCCGAAGAGCTGAACGTGGTGTCGCTGGCGTCGCTGTCGGAGGCGGGCGGCGACCTGGTCGAGTACAGCGCGAAGGGCAACTTCCGGGCGCTGGGCAAGCGGTTCGCGAAGGAGACGCCGAAGGTGGCGGGCGCGATTGCGGCGTCGGACGCGGCGGCGCTGTCGGCCGCGCTGAAGGAGTCGGGCAGCGCGGCGGTCGTCGTCGACGGTGCCGAGGTCGCGGTCTCGGCGGACGAGGTGATCATCACCGAGACGCCGCGCGAAGGCTGGACGGTGGCGAGCGAGTCGGGTGCCACGGTCGCGCTCGACCTGCACCTCACCGACGAGTTGCGGCTTGCGGGCACGGCGCGTGAGGCGGTCCGGCTGATCCAGGAGGCCCGCAAGAACTCGGGCTTCGACGTGGCCGACCGGATCGTCGTGTGGTGGAGCGCGGACGAGGACGAGCACACCCGCACCGCGCTGCTGGAGCACGGCACGACGATCTCCGAGGAGGTCCTCGCTCTGGCCTTCGCCGAAGGCGCGCCCGAGGACGAGAACCTGACGGTGCACCAGGACGAGGGCCTCGGCCTGATGTTCTGGCTCCGCAAGATCGGCACCGAGCCGGTCCGCGACGCGGGCTGAGCCGGTAGCGGCGAAGGGGAGGGTCCGCACGGTGTGCGGACCCTCCCCTTCGGCGTGCCGGCTGTCGGCCGGTGCGGCCGGCGGTGCTGCCGGTCGGTCGCGCGGCATGCTCCACTTCGCGTTCGTGAGCACGGTCCGCATGCGCTTGGCGAGGGGGCGTTCGACGAAGCGTTCCAGCAGGGGGACCGCGACGAGCATGCCCGCGGTCAGCACCGCGACGACGGCGTCCGGGGCGACCGCGGGGACGGCCGCGAGCGTCCGGACGCCGCAGAAGATCACGATCCGCCGGTAGGTGACGCCGCGCCACACGACGATGGCAACAGGACGTAGAACATCAGCTCGGCCCGGAGGGTCCAGTACACGCCGTCGACGGACATTGCGCCCAGCGGCTTCCGGAGCATCGTCAGGTTCGCGATGACGGTGCGACCGTCGGGGTAGCAGCCGTCGCGGCCGATGAAGAAGGCGACGGCGGTGTCGAGGACGGCTCGCTGCGGCGGCCGTCGGGTCCGCCGTCACCCCGCCGTCCGGAATCCGCCGCATGCCGACCCGACGCGAACGCGCCGAGGCCCGCCCCCGTTCGGGGCGGGCCTCGGCGCGTGGTGCGGGACCGGTGTCAGTCCGTTGTCAGTTGTCGCCGTCCTCGTCGATGAGGAAGCCGCGCATCGGCGAGGCCTGCTGCATCGGCTGGGGCTGCGGGGCCTGCGGGCGGACCGGGGCCATCTGCGGGGTCATCGACGGCTGGCTCATGGCGGGTGCCATCTGCTGGCCGATCGACGGCGTCATGGCCGGGGTCATCGACGACGGCACCGGGGAGGTGGACATCGCCGGCGGCAGCGACGCGGTCGCCGGAGTGCGCGGCGGGGCGAGCGAGTCGTCCGCCTGCGACTCCAGCTGGCGAAGCTGGCTGTCCAGGTAGGACTTCAGGCGCGTGCGGTACTCGCGCTCGAACGCCCGCAGGTCGTCGACCTTGCGCTCGAGGGTCGCGCGGGCGCTCTCCAGCGAGCCCATCGCGACGCGGTGCTTCTCCTGCGCGTCCCGCTCCAGGGCGTCGGCCTTGGCGCGCGCGTCGCGCTCCATGCCTTCCGCGCGGGTACGGGCCTCGCCGACGATCTTGTTGGCCTCGGACCGCGCTTCGGCGATCGCCTGGTCGGCGGTCTGCTGCGCGAGGGCGAGGACGCGGGCCGCGCTGTCGCCGCCCGGGTTGCCGAGCTGCTGCGGGGCGCCGCCGAGTTGCGGGGCACCGCCCATCTGGCCCGGACCCATCGGGCCGCCGAGCTGCGGGGGGCCGCCGAGCTGGCCCTGCTGCTGCATCGGGTGCTGCTGCTGCATCGGACCGGCGGGCAGCTGGTGCTGCTGCATCTGCTGCTGACCCGGGAACTGCCCCGGCCCGGCGGGCAGCTGGTGCTGCTGCGGACCGCCCGGCATGCCGGCGGGGCCGAGCTGCGGCTGACCCGGCATCGGGCCCTGCCCCTGCATCGGACCCTGGCCCTGCATGGGCCCCTGGCCCTGCATGTGGCCCGGACCCTGCATCGGACCCTGGCCGGGCATCGGGCCCTGGCCCTGCTGCGGCATCATCTGCGTGGCCGCCGCGTTCGGGTGCATCTGCTGCGGACCGCCCATGGGGCCGCCGGGCGGAACCGGGTTGGGCCCGGATATGGCGGCGGGCGCGGGGGCGTCGCGGCGCTCGTTCTCCTTGCGCTGCTGCTGCACGGCCTGCTGGGCCTGCTGCTGGCTCTGCGCCGCGGCGCGCGTGGCGGCCGCGAGTTTGGCCCGCAGGTCTTCGTTCTCGCGAAGCAGGCGGGTCAGTTCCGCCTCGACCTCGTCGAGGAACGCATCGACCTCGTCCTCGTCATAGCCCTCACGGAGACGGACGGTCGTAAACTGCTTGTTACGCACGTCCTCGGGGGTCAACGGCATTTCTTCACCTCAACGTGATCGTCGGCATCCGGACAGACCGTACCGCTTACAGCCTGCCCACGACGGAGATCAGGATGTAGACGATGATGATCAGTACGAAGAAGGACAGGTCGAGCGCTACGCCCCCGAGGCGCAGGGGTGGGATGAACCTGCGCAGCAGCTTCAGCGGTGGATCCGTGACGGAGTAGGTCGCTTCCAACAGCACGACCATGACCCCGCGAGGCTCGTAGGACCGTGCGAACTGGAACACGTAGTCCATGATCAAACGGAAGATCAGCAGGCCGAGGAAGCAGTACAGGACGATGGTGAAAACCTCGCCCACGACGCTCATGCTCCTGCCCCCTCATTTGCGTTCCCGGAAGACCCGGTCCCTCTCCTCAGTGGTCGCACCCCTCTGACACCAACCAGGATTTCAGCTCTGGTTGAAGAACCCGCCCTCTGCGATGCGGGCCTTGTCCTCTGCTGTCACGTCGACGTTAGCAGGCGACAGCAGGAAGACTTTCTGGGTCACCCGCTCGATGCTGCCGTGGAGGCCGAAGACGAGACCCGCAGCAAAGTCGACAAGTCGCTTCGCGTCGGTGTCCTCCATCTCCGTCAGGTTCATGATGACCGGTGTTCCTTCACGGAAGTGCTCACCGATCGTACGGGCTTCGTTGTAGGTACGCGGGTGCAGCGTCGTGATGCGGTAGGGCTCACGCTCGCTGACGACTTTGTGTACGGTCACCGGTGCACTGCTCTCGGGGCGGCGGTCGGGCATGGTCGACACGGTGGCCCGATGCTCGTCGAGGCTGCGGTCCAGGCCGCGTTCGACATGCAGGGCCGGCACGGAACGGGGGATCTCGTCGCGGCGTTCGCGGGGTTCCTCCCGCCGCTCCTCGCGTCGCTCCGCCGCACTCGGCTGTTCGGGCGCTTGCTGCGGCCGGCGCGGTTCGGAGCCTCGATCGGCACGGCCGTCCGAGCCGATGTCGTCCTCATCGTAGTCGTCGTACTCGTAGACATCGTCCTCCACGAGGCCGAGGTAGACCGCCATCTTGCGCATCGCGCCGGCCATTGTCAGGGTCCTCCATGGTGGATCGGCTGTGGGTCACCGTGGGTCGTGCGATCCACTTCATGGCGACGCTACCGGAGCGAGCGCCTGACTCCGAGCACCGCAGTACCGATGCGTACATGTGTCGCCCCGGCCTCGACGGCGGCTTCGAGGTCGTTGCTCATCCCGGCGGACACCATGGTTGCAGCCGGATGCGATTCGCGCAGGCGCCTTGACATTTCCGCCAAATCCGCGAAAGCCCGACCCGGTTCCGCACCGAGCGGGGCGACCGCCATCAGCCCGCCGAGCCGCAGGTGGGGAGCCTGCGCGATGGTGTCGGCGAGAGCCGGAACGTCCTGCGGCAAGGCACCCCCGCGGGCGGCGTCGCCGTCGAGGCTGACCTGGATCAGGCAGTCGAGTTCGCGGCCGCGCCGCACCGCGCCGGCGGAGAGCGCGGAGACCAGCCGAGCCCGGTCGACGGACTGCACGACGTCGGCGTACGAGGCCACCGAGCGCGCCTTGTTCGTCTGCAATTGCCCGATGTAATGCCACCGCAGATCGAGGTCCGCACACGCCTCGGCTTTGGGACCCGCTTCCTGGTCGCGGTTCTCGCCGACCTCGCGCACACCGAGCCCGGCGAGCAGCCGGACGTCGGATGCGGGATAGGTCTTGGTCACCACGATCAGCGTCACCGAGTCGCGGGTGCGGCCGGCCGCATCGCACGCCGCGTCGATGCGCGCGCGGACGTCGGCGAGGTTGGCGGCCAGGTCCGAGCGGCGGGCTTCGGCGGCGGCGTCGGGTTCCGAACTCATGTGCTTATCGTCCCCGACGAAGGTCTAGCGGTCGCGCACCGGGGCGCTGTCGGCCGCCGCGTCGCCCGCGGACCCGGCCCTCGCGTCGATCCACACATAACCGGCGATGCGCCCGGTCTTTCCGTCCCGGCGATACGAGAAGGAATCGGCGGATTCGCGCGTACAGATGTGCGATTTCTCACCGAACGGCACGCCCGCGTCGGCCAGTTGCGCCCACACTCCGGCGACGATGTCGAGCGCCGGGGTGCCTTCGCGGGTGACCGACCGGGCCGCCCGGATCCGACCCGCGACCTCGTCGCGCATCTCCGCGGGCACTTCGTAGCACGGACCGCACACCGCGGGCCCGGTCTTCGCCACGATCCGGTCGGGCCGGGCGCCGAGCTTCACCATCGCCTCGACCGTGGCCGGGATCACGCCGGCGAACAGCCCGGGGCGGCCCGCATGCGCGGCCGCGACGACGCCGGCTTCGGGATCGGCGAGCAGGACGGGGGTGCAGTCGGCGACCAGAACGGCGAGCGCCAGTCCCGGAGTCCGGGTGGCCACCGCGTCCGCCTCCGGAACCGCGCCGGTCCACGGGCCGTCCACCACCTCGACGTCGCGGCCGTGCACCTGGTTCATCCACACCACGCGCGCCGGGTCGAGGCCGAGTCCGGCCGCGGCGCGGGCCCGGTTCTCCCGGACCGCCGCGGCGTCGTCGCCGACGTGCCCGCCGAGGTTGAGTTCGGCGTAGGGCGCTTCACTGGCCCCGCCCCACCGGTCGGTGAACGCGAAGCCGACGCCGTCGGCCTGCGCGCGGTGGGCGAACACGGGTCCTCCTGAAAGGCGGTGGAGCGGAGCGGGCCGGGGGGTCGGGGGGCGCGCACGCCCCGGGAAAGCACCGCGCCGGGCATCTCCCCCGCCCCGACAAGGAGGCTCCTCCTTCCGGAGGCTGGGGAAATGCCCGGCGCCGGGCGTTACTTCATGAACGGCGGGACGTCCAGGTCGATGTCCTCGCGGACCGGCTCCGGCACCAGCGGGGCGCGCGGGCCCGGCGGGTAGGCCGGCGGCGAGTCGACCGGGCCGAGCAGGCTCTGGCCGCCGGGGGGCGCCGGAGTCCGCTGCTGCTGCTGCGGCTGCGGGTCGGCCGGGGGCTGCGGCTGCTGCGGGCGGTTGAGCTTGCCCAACTCGCTCTTCGACGGCGGCTGCCCGCCGTCGAACCCGGCGGCGATGACGGTCACCCGGACCTCGTCGCCGAGCGCGTCGTCGATGACCGCGCCGAAGATGATGTTCGCCTCGGGGTGCGCCGCTTCGCTGACCAGCTGGGCGGCTTCGTTGATCTCGAACAGGCCGAGGTCCGAACCGCCGGAGATGGACAGCAGCACGCCGCGGGCGCCGTCGATGGACGCCTCGAGCAGCGGGCTGGAGATCGCCATCTCGGCCGCCGCGACCGCACGGTCGTCGCCGCGCGCCGAGCCGATCCCCATGAGCGCGGAACCGGCCTCGGACATCACGGACTTGACGTCCGCGAAGTCGAGGTTGATGAGGCCCGGCGTGGTGATCAGGTCGGTGATGCCCTGGACACCGGACAGCAGGACCTGGTCCGCCGAACGGAACGCGTCGAGGACGCTGACCTGGCGGTCCGAGATGGACAGCAGGCGGTCGTTCGGGATGACGATGAGGGTGTCGACCTCTTCGCGCAGCTGCGCAATGCCGTCCTCGGCCTGGTTCGCCCGGCGGCGGCCCTCGAACGTGAACGGGCGCGTCACCACGCCGATGGTCAGGGCGCCGAGGTTGCGGGCGATGTTCGCCACGACCGGCGCGCCGCCGGTACCGGTGCCGCCGCCTTCGCCCGCGGTGACGAAGACCATGTCGGCCCCCTTGAGGACCTCCTCGATCTCCTCGCGGTGGTCCTCGGCGGCCTTGCGGCCGACCTCGGGGTTGGCGCCGGCGCCGAGGCCGCGGGTCAGTTCCCGGCCGACGTCGAGCTTCACGTCCGCGTCGCTCATGAGGAGCGCCTGGGCATCGGTGTTGATCGCGATGAACTCGACGCCCTTGAGACCGACCTCGATCATGCGGTTGATGGCGTTGACACCACCGCCGCCGATGCCTACGACTTTGATGACTGCGAGGTAGTTCTGGGGTGCTGCCACGCCGAAGGCCTCTCGCCTCGATTCCGGTCGCCACGCCTTGGACGTGCCGACATTGCCGACAGGGGGAAGTCCCGGGAGACGGCTGTCAGCCCCCGAACCCTCACCCTCAGGTATAGAGTTAGGCCTGCGTTGCCGCGCAACCGCTGTCCACCTGGGGCTACGCAGGACACTAAGTGCCCGAAGGGACAGGTTCAACGAACACGCCGAGCGGTCCCCCCTACTTTTTGCCGTGGTGTTTTTATCGCACCAACCTGGCACGGGCGCGCGGGACCCCTCAAGCGCCACCCGCAACCGGTCCCCCCGTTCACCCGATCGTGTGCGGATCGACCGCTCACAACGGGCTGTTCCGGGTGGCCGGCGCCTCGGCGACGCTGACGTCGTACACCTTCGCCTTGTGCTTCATCAGTGCCGAGAGCACCTCGGCCTTGCGCGGAGAATCCTCCGCCCCGCCCCACAGCACCAGCACTCCGTCGTCCAGAGTGATGGCGATGTCGTCCCTCGTCCGCGCCGTGATGTCGCGGACCCTGGGGGCGACGGCGCTCGGCAACGCCCCGACGACCTGCGCCACTCCGCGCAGCATTTCCTGGTCTGCGGCGGGGTCGGCGTTGACGATCGGGACGCCTTGCGGCGCCGCGTCCACCGTACCGAAGCGTACGCCGCTTTTGTCGATCTCCGCGAAACGCCCGGAATCCGGCAGCAGCAAGGCGACTTGGCGTTCCGTCACCCGAATGGCTACGGTGTGCGGCCAATCGCGTTCGACACTGACCGACTCGACGCGCGGAATTGCCGCAATGCGGCGGCGGATCGCGTCCAGGTCCACCCGGGCGAGTGGCCGCCCGCGCGGAACCTTGGCAACGTCCTTCACTTGCTGGGGAGTCAGCTGCGCGGTGCCGCGCACGGAGACCGTGCGCGCGTCGAACAGAGGCGAGTACATCACGACCGCGTAGGCGACGCCCAACAGCGACACCACGATGCCGATGATCATCAACGGCCTGACGTTGGTCCACTTCCGCTTGCCCGGCTTCCCGGGCTTCCCGGCCTTTCCGGGCCGTCCCGGCGCGCCGGACCTGCCCGACGCACGGATTCGGCCCAGCAGTCCGCCGCGCGCGGCAGGCCCGCCGCCGGACGGCCGCGGACGTGCCGGGCGTTCGGCGGTTCGGCTGTCGCTCACGGATCGGGCTCCTCGGCGGGCCGGGCGGTCGGGTCTCGCGGTCGGGTCGGACGGTCGGGTGGTCAGACGGTCGGGCTGACTGGCTCTCGGGTCAGGCGTGGGCCGCCGCGACGGCCTCGTGGACCATGCGGACCAGTGCCTCGTCGGCGTCCCGGCGGCCGAACTCGGCGGCGGCGCGGCCCATCGCGTACAGCCGCTGCGGGTCGGTCAGGACCGGCAGCACGTGGTCCGCGATCCAGTCCGGGGTCAGGTCGGCGTCGTCGACCAGCAGGCCGCCGCCGGCCTTGACCACGGGCTGGGCGTTGAGCCGCTGTTCGCCGTTGCCGATGGGCAGCGGGACGTACGCGGCGGGCAGCCCCACGGCCGAAAGCTCGGCGCAGGTCATGGCGCCCGCGCGGCACAGCACCATGTCGGCGGCCGCGTAGGCGAGGTCCATCCTCTCCAGGTAGGGCAGGACGACGTACGGAGGCGCGCCGGGCGGCGGTGTGATGGTCAGCTCGTTGTTGGGTCCGGCGGCGTGCAGCACCTGCACGCCGGACGCGAGGAGTCGCTCGGCGGTCGCGGCGAGTGTCTCGTTGAGGCGCCGGGCGCCCTGTGAGCCGCCGAAGACCAGCAGCGTGGGCCGGCCCGGGTCGAGGCCGAACGCCGCGCGGGCCTTCTCGCGCTCGGCGGCGCGGTCGAGGGTCGCGATGGCGCGGCGCAGCGGGATGCCGATGTAGCGGGCGTTGCGGAGCTTGCTGTCGGGGGTGCTGACGGCGACATGGCGGGTGTACCGGGCGCCGATCTTGTTGGCGAGGCCGGGGCGGGCGTTGGCTTCGTGGACGACGATCGGGACGCCGGCGCGCTTGGCGGCGAGGTAGCCGGGGAGGGCGACGTAGCCGCCGAAGCCGACGAGGCAGGCGGCGTTGGTGCGTTCCAGGACGGCGGCGGCTTCGCGGATGGTGCCGCGCAGGCGTCCGGGCACGGTCATGAGTTCCGGGGTCGGCTTGCGGGGCAGCGGGACGGCGGGGATGAGCGCCAGTTCGTAGCCGCGGGCGGGGACCAGCTTGGTCTCCAGGCCCTTGGAGGTGCCCAGGGCGGTGATGCCCACATCGGGGTTCTCCCGCCTCAGCGCATCAGCGAGGGCGAGGGCCGGCTCGATGTGCCCGGCGGTTCCCCCGCCGGCGAGGACGACATGCACCTTTTTCACCGCTCCCTGCGCGGCAGGACCCGCGCGAACGCACGGCGGACCGCCCCGGGACCCTGCGCCGCGAGCTGCTTGGCCGCTCCCGGTTCGGTTCGGGCGAACGACAGCAGCATGCCCACGGCGAACATGGTCGGAAGCAAGGCGGAGCCTCCGTAGGACACCAACGGCAAGGGCACTCCGGCGATCGGCAGGAGGCCGAGCACCGCACCGACGTTGATCGTGGCCTGGGCCATGATCCACGCGGTGGCGCCCCCCGCGGCCAGTCGCACGAAGGGGTCCTTCGTCCGTCCGGCGACGCGGATACCCGCATAGCCTAGAGCCGCGAAGAGGGTGAGGACCGACAGCGTCCCCACCAGGCCCAATTCCTCCCCGATGACGGCGAAAATGAAGTCGGTGTGGGCCTCGGGCAGGGTGCCCCATTTCTCATAGCTGGTTCCGATTCCGCTGCCGAAGAAGCCGCCCGTGGAGAGGGCGTAGATGCCGTGGGCGGCTTGCAGGGTGCTGCCTTGCGGGTCGGCGAACGGGTCGAGGAAGCCGGTGAAGCGGGCCGCGCGGTGCGGCTTCATGAGGATGAAGAGGGTGGCGAGGACCGCGGCGGAGGAGAGCGCGAGGACGAAGAGGCGTCCGGGGGCGCCGGCCACCCAGAGCAGGGCGAGGATGACCACGGTGATGATCATCGAGGTGCCCATGTCGCCGCCGAGCATGATCAGGCCGAGGACCAGGAGCGCGCCGGGGAAGAGCGGGATGAACAGGTGCCGCCATTGGCCGAGGAGGCGCTGTTTGCGCGTGAGGAGGTCGGCGCCCCACAGCACGAGGCCGAGTTTGGCGAATTCGGAGGGCTGGATCTGGAAGGCGCCGCCGATGTTGATCCAGTTGCGGTTGCCGTTGACGGTCATGCCGACGCCGGGCACCAGGACCATGCAGAGCAGCACGATCGCGGCGATGAGCAGCGGGTAGGCGAGCACGCGGTAGGTGCGTACCGGCAGGCGGGCGCCGATCCACATGAGCGGCAGGCCCATGGCGACGGCGATGCTCTGTTTGAGGAAGACGGCGCTGAAGTCGCCGTAGGTGACGCGGGAGAAGATCTGCGACGCGGACAGCACCATGACCAGGCCGAGCACGCTCAGCAGGAGTCCGGAGCCGAGGATCAGGTAGTAGGAGGTGAGCGGCCGGTCGAAGGCGCGTTTGACGTCCTTCAGCCGGGCGCGGGCCGGGCGCGGGCCGCGGCCTTTCCCGCCGCGGGCGGCGGGGAGCCCGGACCGGCCGCGGTCGGCGGAGCCGGACGGGCCCGTTCCGCCCCGCCGCGGGCCGGGCTTGAGCGCTTCGGTGGTGCCCCCGGGCATCGGCGCGCGCCCGTCAGGAGTCGGCGCCGGGGAGCCTGTGGACGGCATCGGCGAACGCGTCGCCGCGGGCGCCGTAATTGCTGAACATGTCCATCGAGGCACACGCCGGGGCGAGGAGCACGGTGTCCCCCGGACGGGCCAGTTCCGCCGCCTTGCGCACCACGAGTTCCATGGCCCCAGTGTCCGTCTCGGCGACCTCGGCGACGGGGACATCCGGGGCGTGTCGCGCCAGTGCGTCGCGGATCACAGCGCGGTCGGCGCCCAACAGGACGACGGCGCGCAGGTGTTCGCGGGCGCCGACGACGAGGTCGTCGAACGAGGCGCCCTTGGCGAGGCCGCCCGCGATCCACACGATGGACTCGTAGGCGTTGAGCGATGCGGCGGCCGCGTGGCCGTTGGTGGCCTTGGAGTCGTCGATGTAGTCCACATCGGCGACCGTGGCGACGTGGGCGATGCGGTGTGCGTCGGGCCGGAAGGCGCGCAGGCCGTCGCGGACGGCCTTGGCGCTGACGCCGTGCGCGCGGGCGAGCGCGGCGGCGGCCAGGGCGTTGGCGATGTTGTGCGGCGCGGTCGGCACGACGTCGGCGGCGGCGCCGAGTTCGGCGGCCTCGTTGCGCATGTCCGGGACGAACGCGCGGTCGACGAGGATGTCTTCGACGAGCCCGAAGGTGCCGGGCGCGGGAGCGCCGAGGCCGAAGCCGACGGCTCGGCAGCCTTCGGTGACGTCCGCGTCGCGGACGAGCTTCTCGGTGGCCGGGTCGGCGAGGTTGTAGACGCAGGCGACCTCGGCGCCGGCGAAGATGCGGCCCTTGTCCAGCGCGTAGGCCTCGGGCGAGCCGTGCCAGTCGAGGTGGTCGGGCGCGATGTTGAGGACCGCCGCGGCCTTCATGCGGACGGCGGTGGAGCCTTCGGTCCACGGGTCGAGCCAGTGCAGCTGGAAGCTGGACAGTTCGAGGGCGAGGACGTCGAAGGCGGGGGCGCCGTGTTCGTCGCGGGCGAGGACCGCGTCGAGGACGGGGGTGCCGACGTTGCCGACGGCTTCGGCGCGGTGCCCCGCGGCGTCCAGGATGCTGGCGAGCATCCGGACCGTGGTGGTCTTGCCGTTGGTGCCGGTGATCGCCAGCCAGGGCGCGGCGCCTTCGCGCGGGCGCATGCGCCAGGCGAGTTCGACGTCGCCCCAGACCGGGACGCCGGCCGCGGCGGCGGCCGCGAACAGCGGGGACTCGGGCCGCCAGCCGGGCGAGGTCACGACGACGTCGACACCCTCGGGGAGGGTGTCGGCGTCGCCGAGGCGGACGGTCGCTCCGTGCGCCGCCAGGTCGGCCGCGCGGGAGCGCGCGGCGTCGGTGTCGGCGCCGTCCACCACGACGACGCGGGCCCCGAGCGGGGCGAGCGCCCGCACGACGGAGGCACCGGTGATCCCGGTGCCCGCGACGCACACGGACAGCTCGCCCCAGGGGGCGTCGTAGTGGGTGAACAGCCGGAGGTCTTGCGTCACTTACCGGTCACCCAGCCTGCGTAGAAGATGCCGATCGCGAGGATCACGCACAGGCCGGCGATGATCCAGAAGCGGACGACGATGAGGACTTCGGGCCAGCCTTTCAGCTCGAAGTGGTGTTGCAGCGGTGCCATGCGGAATACCCGTTTGCCGGTCATCTTGAAGAAGCCGACCTGGATGATCACGGACAGCGAGATGATGAGGAACAGGCCGCCGATGAGCGCGGAGAGCAGCTCGGTCTGGGTGCAGATCGCCAGGCCGGCGAGCGCGCCGCCGAGGGCGAGCGAACCGGTGTCGCCCATGAAGATCTTGGCGGGCGAGGTGTTCCACCACAGGAAGCCGAAGCAGGAGCCCATCATCGCGGCGGCCACGATCGCCAGGTCGAGCGGGTCGCGGACGTCGTAGCACGCGGAACTCGCCGAGCTGACGTAGGCGCAACTCTGTCCGTGCTGCCACACACCGATGAAGGTATAGGCGCCGAACACGATCACCGAGGCACCGGTCGCGAGTCCGTCGAGGCCGTCGGTGAGGTTCACCCCGTTGGAGTGCCCGGCGATCAGGATGTACGCCCAGATCACGAAGACGACCGGTGTCAGGTCGAGCGCGGTATCCGTGACGAACGACAGATGTGTGGACGCCGGGGTGACCCCGCGCGAGTCCTTGAACTGCAGCGCGAGCACGGCGAAGGAGATGCCGACGAACGACTGCCCCGCGAGCTTGGCCTTGGCCCGCAGGCCGAGGCTGCGCTGTTTGACGATCTTGATGAAGTCGTCGACGAAGCCGACCAGGCCGAGGCCTGCCATCAGGTACAGCACCAGGATCGCCGATGCGCTCGGCCGCTCCAGCGTGATCGCTTTCGCGCCGGCGTAGCCGAGGAGGGCGGCCAGGATGATGACCGCGCCGCCCATCGTCGGCGTTCCGCGCTTGCTGTGGTGGCCCTGCGGGCCGTCGTCCCGGATCAGCTGGCCGTAGCCGCGCTTGACCAGGATGCGGATCGCGAGCGGTGTGCCGATGAGCGACAGCACCAGGGCGATACCGCCGGACAGCAGCACTGCCCTCACTGGCGCACCTCCCCGTCGGCCACCGCGTCATCCTCCAGCAGCGCTTGAGCGACCCGCTCCAGTGCGGCGCCGCGAGACGCCTTCACCAGCACGATGTCGCCCGGGCGTAGCTCGGACCGCAGCAGGTCGACGGCCGCCTGCGTGTCGGGTACCAACACCGACTCCTCACCCCAAGAACCCTCGTTTTTGGCCGCGATGTCCATCCATCGGGCTTCCCTGCCCCCTACCGCCACGAGGCGGCCGATGTTCAGCCGCACCGCAAGGCGGCCGATCGTGTCGTGTTCGGCCAGCGAGGCGTCCCCGAGTTCGCGCATCTCGCCGAGCACCGCCCAGGTGCGGCGGCCGCCCGCCATGGCGGCGAGCGCCTTGAGCGCGGCGCGCATCGAATCGGGGTTGGCGTTGTACGCGTCGTTGACCACCGTCACGCCGTCCGCGCGCTCGGTGACCTCCATGCGCCAGCGCGAGAGCGTCCCGGCTTCGCCGAGAGCCGCCGCGATCTGGACGACGTCCATGCCGACCTCGCGTGCCACCGCTGCGCAGGCAAGGGCGTTGGACACGTGGTGCTCACCGTACAGGCGCAAGATCACCGGCGCATCGCCGTCCGGTGTGCGAAGGGTGAAGGAGGCGCGGCCGGCGGCGTCGAGCTGCACGTCTTCGGCGCGAATGTCCGCAGTTGCGCCCTCGCCGAAGAACACCACGCGGGCGCGGGTGCGTTCGGCCATGGCGCGCACGAGCGGGTCGTCGGCGTTGAGGACCGCGACGCCGTCCTCGGGGAGGCTCTCCACCATCTCGCCCTTGGCCTTGGCGATGGCGGCCTGGTCGCCGAACTCGCCGAGGTGCGCGGTGCCGACGTTGAGGACGACGCCGATGCGCGGCGGGACGACGCCGCACAGGTAGGCGATGTGCCCGATTCCGCGGGCGCCCATCTCCAACACGAGGTGACGGGTCGTCAGATCGGCGGACAGGGCGGTGAGCGGCAGACCGATCTCGTTGTTGAACGAACCGGGCGGCGCGATGGTGGTTCCGGCCCGCGCGAGGACCTGCGCGACGAGGTCCTTGGTGCTGGTCTTGCCGGACGAGCCGGTGATGCCGACGACGGTGGTCTCCGGCAGCCGGTCGGTCACCGCTCGGGCGAGCTTGCCGAGCGCGTCCACGACGTCGTCGACGACGATCGACGGCACGCCGGTCTCGCGGGTGGCCAGGACCGCGACGGCGCCGTCGCGGACCGCTCCTGCGGCGAAGTCGTGCCCGTCCGCGTGCTCGCCGACGACCGCGGTGAACAGGGCACCCGGGGTGACCTTGCGGGAGTCGACGACCACCTCGGCGGTGATCCGGGCGTCGGGGTCTGCGCCCCCGGCAAGCCGCCCGCCGACGGCCGCTGCGGCGTCGGCGAGTGTCGTGGGAATCACTGTTGGGTCTCCTCGGCCGGCGAACCGGCGCGGTCGGCCGCGCCGGCGTTCGCCGCAGGGTCGGTGGTCGGGGCGGCGACGACGATCCTCCCACCGGCCCCGGCGGCGGCGCCGCCCGCCCCGGGGGCCGAACCGCCGGTTGTGGCCGAGCCGAAACGATCGCGCAGTGCGCGCCGCACCTCGACGCGGTCGTCGAACGGCCGGACTTCGGCCCCGATCTTCTGGCCTTGCTCGTGGCCCTTGCCGGCCACCACGACCACGTCGCCGGGCCGTGCCTGGTGGATCGCCCACGCGATCGCCACCGCGCGGTCCGGTTCGACCACCAGTTCGCCGTGCGGTTCCGGCACCGCCTCGGCACCTTCGACCATCGCGTCGAGGATCGCGTTCGGGTCCTCCGAGCGCGGGTTGTCGCTGGTCAGCACCGCCACGTCGGCCAGACGCACAGCGGCGGCGCCCATCAGCGGGCGTTTGGTGCGGTCCCGGTCGCCGCCGCAGCCGAGCACCACGAAGAGCCGGTTGTCGGTGACCTCACGCAGCGCGCGCAGCGCCGTCTCGACCGCGTCCGGGGTGTGCGCGAAGTCGACGATGGCGGCGAACTGCTGGCCTTCGTCGACGCGTTCCATCCGGCCGGGGACGCCGGGCACGGCGGCCACGCCCGCCGCGGCGGCGTCGAGCGGCACGCCGGCCATGGTCAGCGCGACGACGGCGAGCGCGGCGTTGGCGACGTTGTAGGGGCCGGGGAGGCGCACGGCTGCCTTGGTGTGCTGCCCGTCGGGGCCGACGAGGCGGAACCGGCTGCCGTCGGGACCGAGTTCGGCGTCCTCGACGCGCCAGTCGGCGTCGGGCGCACCGGTCGGCGAGACGGTCGCGACGGGGATGCCCGCTTCGGCGGCGAGGCGGCGCCCGTACGCGTCGTCCACATCGACCACGCCCGTGCGCGCCCGGGCCGGCGTGAACAGGTCGGCCTTGGCGCGGAAGTACTCCTCCATCGACCCGTGGAAGTCGAGGTGGTCCTGGCTCAGGTTGGTGAACAGCGCGATGTCGAACACCGTGCCGTCGACGCGGCCGAGCGCCAGCGCGTGGCTGGACACCTCCATCGACGCCGCGGTCACGCCGTGCTCGGCCATCGCCGCGAACAGCGCCTGCAGGTCGGTGGCCTCCGGCGTGGTCATCGCGCTCGTCTCGACCAGGTCGCCGATGCGCGTCTCCACCGTGCCGACCAGGCCGGTGGTGTGCCCGGCGGACCGCAGGCCGCCGTCGAGCAGGTACGCGGTAGTGGTCTTGCCGTTGGTGCCGGTCACCCCGAAGAGCAGCAGTTTGTCCGCCGGATGGCCGTAGACCCACGCGGCGACCTCGCCCAGCCGGCCCCGCGGATCGGGCACCACGAGCACCGGCAGCCCGGTCGCGCGGACCCGCTCGGCGCCGTCCGGGTCGGTCAGCACCGCCGCCGCGCCGCGCTCGGCGGCCTGCGCGGCGAAGTCCGCGCCGTGCGCCCGCGCGCCGGGCAGCGCCGCGTACAGATCGCCCGGCCGCACCGCCCGCGAGTCGTGCGTCACGCCCGTCAGGACGCCGTCCGGGGCCGCCGCGGCGGGCTCGGCGGGCAGGCCCAGCAGTGCGTGCAGGCCGGTCAGCGGACGGGGCGCGACCAGGCGGGGACGGCGGGGCAGTGGTTCGGACACGGCCGTGAGGCTACCTGCTTTTTCTGCCATGCGATTCTTGCCGGCGACGTGCCGGACGTCCCTCCGCTCGCTCGGTTCCGGGTCTGGTGTCACGGTCTGTGCCGGGTCGGGCACACGATGCGCGCCGGCCGTCCGGCGCGGCGGTCACGACTTGAACTCCACCGGGATCTCCGGCGACTTGGTGCCGTTCGGCGGCACCTTGCGGGTCTGCAGCGCGAACGACATGACGTCCTTGAACACCGGCGCGCACAGGTTGCCGCCCCACTTGCCGTTGGTCGGCGCCTGGATCGTCACCGAGACGACGATCTGCGGGTTGTCGGCCGGCGCGAAGCCGATGAACGACGACGTGTACCCGTTGTAGGTGCCCGTCTTCGGGTCCACCCGGTTGGCCGTGCCCGTCTTGCCCGCGACCCGGTAGCCCGGGATCTGTGCCTTGTTGCCGGTGCCCTCGTCGTCGGCGACGACCGACTCCATCATGTCCGCGACGGTGCGGGCGGTCTGCGGGCTCACCACCTCGGTGCGCTGCGGCGGCGCGTTCGGGGTGAGCTTGCCCTTCTCGTCGAGCGTGCCCTTGACCAGCGTGGGGGCGATCCGCACGCCGCCGTTGGCGATGGTCTGGTACACCGACGTGGCCTGCAGCGAGTTGACCGACAGGCCCTGGCCGAACGGGATCGTGTACTGCTGCGCGCCGTCCCACTTCTGCGGCTGCGGCAGCAGGCCCGCGGTCTCACCGGGGAAGTTGATGCCGCTCTTGGAGCCGATGCCGAACTTCGTGAGGTACTCGTACAGCTTGGCGTTCGCGGCGGTCTGGTCGGGGCCGAGGTGCTCGGCGGCCAGGATGGTGCCGATGTTGCTGGACTTGGCGAGCACGCCGTTGAGGGTGAGCTGCCAGGTGCCGTGGTCGACGTCGTCGTGGAAGACCCGGTCCGCGCGCGGCAGCACGCCGGGCACGGTCACCTTGGTCTCGGGAGTGGCGACGCCTTCCTGGATGACCGCGGCCATGGTCATGACCTTGCTGGTGCTGCCCGGCTCGTAAGCCTCCTGCATCGCCCGGTTGCCCATGTTGTCGCGGTTGGCGGAGGCGAGCTGGTTCGGGTCGAAGCCCGGGCTGGTCGCCATCGCGAGGACTTCGCCGGACTTCACGTCCTGGACGACGACCGTGCCGCTTTCGGCGCCTGCTTCGGCGACCTTCTGGGCGATCATCTGCTCGGCGTACCACTGGATGTTGCGGTCGATGGTGAGCTGCACGTTCTCGCCGGGGACGGCGTCCTGGCCCTTCTTGCCGCCGGTGGGGACCTGGCGGCCGAGGGAGTTCTCGTACGTGGCGCTGCCGTCCTTGCCCGCGAGGAGCTTGTCGAAAGCCAGCTCCATGCCGCCCGCGCCGTGGTCGGTGGCGTTGACGAACCCGACGAGGTTGGCGCCGACGGGGCCCGCGGGATAGATGCGCTTGCTGTGCGGACTGGCGTAGATGCCGACCAGGTCGTCACGCTTGGCGGCGGAGAACTCCTTCTGGGTCTGCTTGATCTTCGTCCACACCGAGGGGTCGACCTGCTTGGCGACGACGACGTAGCGGGACTTGGGGGTGCGCAGCTGTTCTTCGATCTTGACCGGGTCACCGCCGACGATCGGCGCGAGGGCGGCGGCGGTCGCGGTCGGGTTGTACTGCTGGACCTGCGTCGGGTCGGCGGTGATGTCGAACGCGTCGACGCTGTCCGCGAGCGTCACCCCGTTGGCGTCGACGATCGACCCGCGCTCGGCGGGCAGCCGCACGGTCTGCATCCGGAGGCTGTTCGCGTCGGCGGCGTAGGCGGAGGCGTCGAGCGCCTGAAGCTGCACGATCCGCCCGACGAAGAGGGTCAGGACGACGGCGAGGCCGATGAGCCCGAAGCGGAGGCGCCGCTTGGGGTCGCCGAGACGCAGGGTCCGCACGCGGTGCGGCCCGCGCCGCACCTCGCGGGGCCCGCCCTGCGCCGCTGCCGCCCGCACGAACCGGCGCTGGGCCGGGTCGCCCGAGCGGGCGACGGGCCGGGCCACGCCCCGGGGAGCGGCGTCGTTGCGGAGGGTGCGGCGGGGGGTGGGGCGGGTGGCGTCCTCGTGGGGGGCGTCGTCGTGGAGTGCGTCGTCGTGAAGGCCGTCGTCGTGGGGGTCGGCGGGCCGACGGGGGCCGTGCGGGCGTGCGGCGTCGCCGGGGCGGCGGAGGCGTTCGTCGCGGTCCCGGGCGCCCTGGCCGTCGGCGGGCCGCCGGAATCCGGCGGGACGGCCGTACTCGCGGTCGTCTTGGCCGCGGACGCGGCGCCGGGCACCGTCGTGGTCGGTACCTCGGTCGCGCGGGATCGCCCGGTCGCCCTGGGCGGAGCCAGGGGCGGGGCGGCCGGTGCGCGGGCGCGGACTCTCGCGGTCGGTGCCTTCCCGCCGCCGGGGCCGGTCGCCGCCCGCGGCGCCGCGCAGGCGCGCGCGGATTCCGTCGCGGGGGCCGCCGTCGTCGCCGGAGCGGGGTGTTCCGGCCCCGTCGCGCGAGGCCGCCCGGCGCGCGTCGTCGGCGCGGACGTCGTCGGCGTCCTGGCCGACGCGTCGGCCTTCGCGTGCGAGACGTTCGTCGTCGCGGCCGTTGCCCGGGCGAGGTCGGGGGGCGTCGCCCCTGGAGGGCCCCGAACCGGGGCGCCCCGGGTGCCGGCGCGGTCCGTCGCCGCCGTCCGCGCCGCCGCCCGGGTCTCGGTGAGCGTCCCCGCGGGCGGAACCGGGCGCCGGACGCCCGGCGCGGCGGTCGTCGTCGGCGTCCCTGCCGGAGCCCGCGGGGCGGGCCGGGCGCCGGACGTCGCGGCCGGACGCCCCACGCGCGGCTCCGGCGCGGTCGCGCGGGTCGCCGGAGCGGGATCCGGGGGTGCCGCGTTCCGCGTCCTCGCGTCGCAGCGGTCGGCCGTCGCGCGAGGGTGCCCGTCGGGGAACACCGGCATCACGACCGGCCGTTCCGGAGCGCCGGTCCGCGCCGCCCGAGCCCCCGGCGCCGGGTCGTTCCCCGGCGCTGTCGCGGCGTGTCCGCTGGCGGTCCTCTCCCCCACGGCCGTCGCTTGTCCCACGGCCGTCGCTTCCGGAGCGGTCCGGCCGAGGCCGCCCGCCATCGGCGCCCGCCGCGGAGCCGCGCCCTGCGGCCGCGCCGCCGGCGCGGCCACCGCCGGCGCCCGACGCCCTGTCACCGCCGCGTCCGCCCTCGATCAGCCGCAGGAACCGCCCCCGCCCGCCGCCGCCGGAACGTCCCGCGCCGTCCGCGCCGCCGCGCCCCGGATCGCCCGAGCCCGACCCCGGCCGGGCCGGTCGCCCTCGTCCCGCGTCGTCTCCGGAGCCCGGCCGCGGCCGGCCCGTGCCTCCGCCGTCCGGCGTCGCGCGCCGGTCGCGCGGCTCACCGCGCCGGGGTCCCTGCGCGTCGTTCCCGTCCGAGCCGCCGCGCCCCGCGCCGCCACCCGAGCCCGTTCCGGGACGTTCCGACAACTCCGCACCTCCACAGCCCGGACCCGTCCACCGGACGCGCCACCCGTCACGCCAACACCGGCGGCCTCCCGGCCGCGGAACCCGTCACCGGTCCCGGCCGCCGCCCGCCGCCTTGTCTGCCATCACGCCGCCGCACCCCTGGCGGGTTGCGGCCCGCACGGCCGCTCACCCGCCCGGCCCCGCGGCCGCATGCCACCGGCCGGGCGGTCGACGCCGTGCCCGACGCCCGGCTGTCGACCCGCGGCCGCCCGATCCCGCCCCGGCACCGCGACCCGTCCAGCCTGGCCGAAACGCCCGCCGCGGCCCGACACGCCACGCCGGGGCGGCCGAAGCCGGGGGGGTACGGGCCCGCACACCCGGCCCCCGGCCACCGGCCCCGCCCCGAGCACGGGGCCGGTGGGGTCTACAAAAGCCGCATGGGTACCGCGGCACCGCGCGTTCAGTGCGGCGGGGCCTGCGTCACCGGCGGCGCGGCCGTCGCCGGTGCCCCGGCGGGCGGCGCCGTCTGCCCGGGCACCACGGGCGCCGTCGGCACCACCGGGGTCCCGGGCGGCACCGGTGTCCCCGGCGGCAGCGACGGCGCGGCCGTCGTCGGCACCGGCTTCGGCGTCGCGGGCTTCGGCGACCCGTACACGTCGCCGGTCACCGGGTCGAGGAACGCCGGCGCACCCCCGGGGATCATGCCGAGTTCGGCCGCCCGCCGCGCCAGTTCCCCGGGTGCGGACAGCCGGTCGAGTTCGCGCTGCAGTTCCTGTTCCTGGTCGCTCAGCTTGGCGTTCTGCTTCTCCAGCCGGGACTCCTCGAACGAGCCCTGGTTGAGCGCGGTGTTGAGCAGCAGCAGCCCGAGCAGGCCCCCGCCGAGCAGCAGCACCATCAGCAGCACGAACGGCGTCTTGGACGTCGGGGTCCGGCGCTTGGCCGTCGTCACGCGTCCTCCCGCACCCGTTCGGCGGCCCGCAGCCGGGCCGACGCCGCGCGCGGGTTCTCCGCGATCTCCTCGTCCGTCGCGCCCTCCGACGCGCGCGTGAGCAGCTTGAGGGTGGGCTTCAGTTCCTCGGGAACCACCGGCAGGTCCGGCGGCGCCTTGCTGGTCGCACCGACCGCGAGGGCGCGCTTCGTCATGCGGTCCTCGAGCGAGTGGTAGGACAGCACGACGATCCGCCCGCCGACCGCCAGCGCGCCGACGGCCGCCGGCAGCGCCCGCTCCAGCACCGCGAGTTCCTGGTTGACCTCGATCCGCAGCGCCTGGAACGTGCGCTTGGCCGGGTTGCCGCCGGTGCGCCGGGTCGCCGCCGGGATCGCGTTGCGCACCAGCTCGACGAGCCGGGCGCTGTCGGTGAACGGCTCCCGGGTGCGTTCCCGGACGATCGCGTCGACGACCCGCTTGGCGAAGCGCTCCTCGCCGTACTCGCGCAGGATCCGCACCAGGTCCCCGGGCGGGTAGGTGTTGAGCACCTCGGCGGCGGTGATCCCCCGTGTCGGGTCCATCCGCATGTCCAGGGGCGCGTCCTGCGCGTAGGCGAACCCGCGCCCGGCCTCGTCGAGTTGCAGCGAGGAGACGCCGAGGTCGAACAGGATGCCGTCGATGCGCGGGACGCCGAGCCGGGCCAGCACCTCGGGGAGTTCGTCGTACACCGCGTGCACGAGGGTCGCCCGGTCGCCGAACGGCGCGAGGCGCCGGCCGGAGCGGGCGAGGGCCTCGGGGTCCCGGTCGAGGCCGACGAGCCGGGCGTCGGGGAACCGGCGCAGCAGGGCTTCGCTGTGCCCGCCCATGCCGAGTGTGGCGTCGACGACGACCGCGCCCGGCCGCGCTTCGAGCGCGGGGGCGAGCAGGTCGAGGCACCGGCGCAGGAGCACGGGGACATGGGCGTGGACCTCCCCCGATTCGCCGCCCGCGGGATCGGCGGTGCGGTCGGGCTTGGTCGCGTTCATGTCGACCCTTTCGGTGCAGCCGCCGGCATGCGGCGGGTGGTGCGCGCAGGGGAAATACCGCGGACAAGACTCCCACGGTTGTGCGCGCTCGCCCGGCAGCGCCGGGGGCCGGTGCGTCCCGGGGAGGGTGTCCGGTACGTCCATGCCGCCAGGTCCCCGCCCGCCCGCTTGGGGAAGTGACCGTCTGGCGCCGGGGAAGGAGCGCCAGAAAGCTCGGAGCGGGTGGAGGCCTCACGGCACGTCCGTCAGGACAGCACCTCCTCGGACAGCTCGGCGAAGGAGTCTTCCTGTTCGGCCAGGTAGACCCGCCACGCCTCGGCGTCCCAGATCTCGACCCGGGCGCCGGCGCCGATGACGACGCAGTCGCGGCCGAGTCCCGCGTACGTGCGCAGTGCCGGCGGGACCAGCACGCGGCCCTGCTTGTCCGGCACCTCGTCGGACGCGCCGGCGAAGAACACCCGCAGGTAGTCCCGGTGCGACTTGGAGGTCAGCGGGGCTTCGCGCAGTTGCTCGGTGATCCGGTGGAACTCGGGGAGGGGCCACACGTAGAGGCAGCGCTCCTGCCCCTTGGTGATCACTAGGCCCTCCGCCAGCTCGTCACGGAACTTCGCCGGAAGGATCAAGCGACCCTTCTCGTCCAATCGGGGCTCATAGGTGCCCAGGAACACGGGCACCTCCGCACCGTCTGGAGCTTCACAGCCCCACTTCCCGCCACTCTACTCCACCAAACCCCACGGTCAACCCTTTGCGGAGCCGCCACACGCCCCCCAGCGGCCACAAAAGCGCAGGTCGGAGGGGGTGGGGCGGAGTGGAGGGCGCAGAGGGCGGGGGTGTGCGCCCCGGCCTCGCGGAGAGCCGGCCCGAGTGCTCCGCAATGCCTCGGTGGACTAGGCCAATCAGCGTGCAACCGAACGGGGCCGATCCGCCCTCCTAAGTCCCAGGGCGGCCCGTGCGCAGATCCGGCCGACCGAAAACGATCACTCTCGCGGGTGACACGGACGAGCGGTCACCTGTGACAATCGGCCTAGGTCCCGCGTCTGACAGCGGGAAACCATGGGGCAGGGAGGGCACGGGTGTCGACGTTCAACGATCAGGCCGGTCTCAAGGAGCTGACGGCTACCGCCGCACGCATCCGGGAGGCCATGGAGAGCGTGATCGAAGGCAAACCCGAGGTGGTCAAGCTGGCACTGACCGTGCTGCTCGCCGAGGGGCACCTCTTGGTGGAGGACGTGCCGGGTGTGGGCAAGACCATGCTGGCCAAGTCGCTCGCCCGCGCGGTCGACTGCTCGGTGCGCCGGGTGCAGTTCACGCCGGACCTGCTGCCTTCCGACATCACCGGGGTCAGCGTCTACGACCAGGAGCGCCGCGAGTTCGAATTCAAGCCAGGCGCGATCTTCGCCAACATCGTGGTCGGCGACGAGATCAACCGCGCGTCGCCGAAGACCCAGTCGGCGCTGCTGGAGTGCATGGCCGAACACCAGGTGACGGTGGACGGGACGACCTACGAGCTGCAGTCGCCGTTCATGGTCATCGCGACGCAGAACCCGGTCGAGATGGAGGGCACCTACCCACTGCCCGAGGCGCAGCGCGACCGGTTCATGGCCCGTGTGTCGATGGGCTACCCGGCGCCGGAAGCCGAGCTGCAGATGATCGGCGTGCACGGCGCGGGTTCGCCGCTGGACACGCTGGAGCCGGCCGCGGACGCGAACGACATCGTCAAGCTGACCGGGGCCGTGCGCGAGGTGCATGTGTCGCCGGGTGTCGCGCGGTACGCGGTCGACCTGGTCAACGCCACCCGCACCTCGCCGGAGCTGCGGCTGGGCGCGTCGCCGCGTGCGACGCTGCACCTGATCCGCGCGGCCCGCGCCGCGGCGGCCCTCGACAACCGCGGATACGTGCTGCCGGACGACATCCAGGCGCTCGCCGTGCCGGTCCTCGCGCACCGGCTGCTGCCGACCGCCGAGGCGCAGATGTCGCGGCGCAGCGTCGAGCACGTGGTCGCGGACCTGGTGCGGACGGTCCCGGTGCCGGGCGCGCCGGACGGCCGCCAGCCGGTCTCCGCACCGGCCGCGCAGCCGGTCGTTCCCCAGCCGATGCCGCAGCCGGCGCCGCAGTCCGCGCCGCCGCACGTCGCCGGCCCGCACATGCAGCCGGTGCACCCGCAGAACGGCTACCAGCAGCCGCAGTACCCGCAGCACCCGCAGGCCTACCCGGGGCAGGCGCAGCAGGGCGGCCACCCGCAGCCGTACGGCAGTTACTACGGCAGCCCGAACGGCGCCAACCACGGGCCGGCGCACTGACGTGCGCACCGCCCTGTCCGGGCTGACCACCCGGGGACGTTCCTTCCTCGCCGCGGGGATCGCCGCGGCCGTGTGCGCGCTGGTGCTGGGCCAACGCGACCTGCTGCGGGTCGGGTTCCTGCTGGCCGCGCTGCCGCTGCTCGCGGTGCTCGTGGTGGCCCGCACCCGGCACCTGGTGACCAGCACGCGCGCGCTGGACCCGGGCCGGGTCGCGGCCGGGCACGAGGCGCACGTGCGGCTGCGCGTGGACAACGTGTCGCGCATCCCGACCGGGCTGCTGATGCTCGAAGACCACGTGCCCTATGTGCTGGGGTCGCGGCCGCGGTTCGTGCTGGACAAGATCGAGCCTCACGGCCACCGCCAGGTCGCTTACCGGGTGCGGTCCGACCTGCGCGGCAAGTTCACCGTGGGCCCGCTGCGGCTGCGGCTCGCCGACCCGTTCGGGATGTGCGAGCTGACCCGGTCGTTCGCTGCCCGCGAGACGCTCATCGTCACGCCGATCGTGCAGCCGCTGCCGCCGGTCGACCTGGGCGGCGAGTGGACCGGGTACGGCGACGGCCACGCCCGGAGCCTCGCCTCCTCGGGCGAGGAGGACGTGGTGCCGCGCGAGTACCGGCACGGCGACGACGTGCGCCGCGTGCACTGGCGCTCCACCGCCCGCCGCGGCGAACTCATGGTGCGCCGCGAAGAGCAGTCCTGGCAGAACCAGGCCACCCTGCTGCTGGACACCCGCACCGGCGCGCACCGCGGCGACGGGCCCAGCTCGTCGTTCGAGTGGGCGGTGTCGACGGCCGCGTCGATCGGCGTGCACCTGTGCCGCCGCGGCTACACCACGCGCATGCTCGGCGCCGACGGCAGGCTCCTCGCGGGCGCGCCGGAAGGCATCCGGGTCGCCCCCGCGGAAACCGAGAGCTTCCTGCTGGACGCGCTGGCCGTGGTCGACGCCCGGCACCACGCGTCCCTCGTCGAGGCCGAGTCGGCGCTGCGGCAGCCCGGCGGCGAAGGCATGACCGTGGCGATCCTCGCCAACCTGACCGAGGACGACATCCGCCGCCTGGCCCGCGCCCGCGCGACCGGCGGCCGCGGCCTCGCGATCGTCCTGGACACCGCCGCGTGGGACGCGACCGCCGTGCCCGGCCAACTCCCGCACGGCGTCGCGGCGAACATGCTGCGGCAGGCCGGCTGGCGGGTACTGGCCGCGTCCGCGGCGACCCGGCTGCCCGAACTGTGGCGCGGCGCGGGCCGGCAAGGCGATGCCGCGCCGCGCATGTACGGCACCCCGGCCGCCGCGCCCCGCCCGGAGGCCGCCCCGTGACCCGCTTCCCCGCCGCCCCGTTCCCGCCCGCCGCGCGGCCGACGCCCGCTTCCGCGTCCCGCCGCGCCCCGGAGCCCCCGGAGTTCGCCCTATGACCGGCCGACTGCGCATGGCGGTCGCCGCGGCGTTCGCGACCGTGCTCACCTCGTCGTCGCTGCTGCCGCTCGTCCACAACGGCAACTGGATCGCGAAGGCCGTCGGCGCCGTCGTGTTCGTGGCCGCGGTCGGCGAAGGCGCCCGGCGCGTGTCCGTGCCGCGGCCGCTCATCGGCACGATCCAGCTCGTCGTGCTGATCCCGTACCTGCTGCTCGTGCTGGTCCCGGACGCGTCCGGGCCGCTCCCCACCCCGGACGCGCTGCGCGCCTTCGGCGACCTGCTGAACCAGGGCGGCGACGACATCCGCGGCTTTGCGCCGCCGGTCCCGGACACCGACGGCATGGCCGCGATCCTGGTGACCGTCGTCGGCGGCGTCGCCGTCCTCGTCGACGTGATCGCGGTGACGTACGGCCAAGCCGCCGCCGCGGGCCTCCCGCTGCTCGCCCTCTACAGCGTCCCCGCCGCCCTCGCCGACTCCGGCCTGGGCTGGGGCGTGTTCCTGGTCGCCGCCCTCGCCTACCTGGTGCTGCTCGTCGCCGAAGGCCGCGAACGCCTCGTGCGCTGGGGCCGCCCGCTCAGCCAACCCGGCGCGCGCCGCGGGCCCACCGGACCACAGCGGCCGTGGGTGCGCGGCAGCGGACGCATCGGCCTGGCCACCCTCGCGGTCGCCGTCCTGGTGCCCGCCGTCGTCCCGATGACCGCCAACCGGCTCGCCGACCGCGACAGCGGCACGGGCGGATCGGACCACATCACCACCATCAACCCGGTCGTCGACCTCAAGGACGAACTCAACCGTCCCGAGAACGTCGACCTGCTCACCTACACCACCGACGCGCCCGACCCGGACGGCATGTACCTGCGCATCGCCGCCCTCGACGTGTTCGACGGCAACGCGTGGCAGCCGTCCGAGCAGGCGCTCACCGACGTCACCCGGCCGTTGCCCACGCCGCGCGGCCTCACTCCGAGCGTCAGCGCGGGCAAGGTCACGACCGAGATCAAGGCGGTCAAGAACTACCGGCAGGGTTCGCTGCCGATGCCGTACGCCGCGTCCGAGGTCAAGGTCAAGGGCAACTGGCGGTACGAGGACGAAGGCCGCCTGCTGCTCGGCGACTCCGGGCAGACCACCGAGGGCCTGAACTACAGCGTCGTCAGCCTCGACATCAAGCCGACGGCCGACCAGCTGCGCGCCGCGGGCGGCATCCCGCCGGAGATGGAGAAGTACCGCGGCCTTCCCCCGGCGGTACGGCAGGCCCTGTCGGCCACCACGATGAAGGTCGCCGGCTACGGGACGCCGTTCGACCAGGCCGTGCGGATCGAGAAGTGGTTCACCGAATCCGGCGAGTTCCGCTACGACCTGCAGGTGCCCAAGGGCAACGGCCGCTCCCAGCTGGAGAACTTCCTCCAGGCGAAGGTCGGCTACTGCGAGCAGTACGCGTCCGCGATGGCCGTGATGGCGCGCATCCTCAACATCCCGTCCCGGGTCGCCGTCGGCTTCGTGCCCGGCCACCCCAACGCCGACGGCAGCTACACGGTCGGCAGCCGGGACGCGCACGCGTGGCCCGAGCTGTACTTCGCCGGCGTCGGCTGGGTCCGCTTCGAGCCCACCCCGTCGCGCGGCACCAGCCCCGCATACACCGACGAGTCCGCGCCGGTCGCGCCGACCACGCAGCCCGCGACCTCCGCGCCCGCCACCGCCAGTGCCGCGCCCTCGTCCCGGGACCCCCGCTGCAAGCTCGACGAGTGCGAGAGCAAGAGCCCGTCGGCGTCGGCCGCGCCCGCCAAGCACGACAGCGACGGCGACACGACCCGCAACGTGCTCGTCGGCGTCGGCGCGGGAGCGCTGGTCCTGCTGCTCCTCGCCATGCCCATGCTGCTGCGGCAGCGCGTGCGGCACCGAAGGCTCGCGGCCCTCGGCCGCGACGCCGCCGAGGACGGCGTCACCCGCGATCCGGGCGACGCGGTCCTCGGCGCCTGGCAGGAAATCCTCGACACCGCACGCGACCTCGGAATCCGCGTGCAAACCTCGGAGACGCCCCGCCAGTTGACCGTCCGGCTCGGCGAAGCGCTCCCGGACGACGCGGACACCGCCCGCGACGCCCTCCCGCGCATCGCCCTCGCCGCCGAGCAGATCCTGTACGCGCCCGAAGCACCGCAGCGGACCATCGGCTTGGCCGAAGACGTCCGCGTGGTCCGCGCCGCGCTCCTCGCCGCGGCCGGCCGCGGCACCCGGTTCCGCGCCACGGTCCTGCCCGGCTCGACCTTCCGCCGCGGCACCCGGGCACCGGAGCAGTCCGACCGGGGCGGTCCCGAACCGGAACCCGCCTGACCCGACGCGGCATCCGGGCCCGTCGGCCGGTCCTCGCGACCGGCCGCCGGGCCCGGCCGGTTTTCCGGAAGTCACGCACCGCAGACCGGTGATCGCCGTACCGTAACCAGGAAGCGCGGCCGCCGGGCGCGCCGCGGACGGGAACGACGGAGGCCGAACGAAGCGGGGGATACGCCATGACTCGTGTCTACCAAGCCCTTTTGCGCGGGTCGGGCGACCACCTGGGCCCCGCGCTGCGGCGCAGCTTCACCGCCGTGTTCGGCACCGCGGACGACCCCGTGGACGACTGGCGGCCGGTGCTGGGCGACGGCCCGTCCTACGGCCGCTACGCCGCGGCCCGGGACACCGCCCGCGTCACCGTGTTCTGGGGCCGCTCCGGACCCGCCGAAGCGTGGGCCGTGGTCGCCGTCGACGGCACCGACCCGGACCCCGACGCCGCGGACCAGGCGCGCGCCGTCGACATGATCGCCGGACTCCTCGACGCGGAACGCGCCTTCGACGGCACGATCCCGCTGGAGACCACGCCCGCCGAGATCGACGCGGACGGCGTCGGCGGCCTGCTGCGCTGGCTGTTCGACGCCCGGCGTCGTGTGCCGGTGATCGTGCAGAGCGTCGACGAGCGCGACCCGGCCCGCCCGGCCCGCCACGCCGCGGCCCTCGCCCGCGCCACCGCGGGCACCGCCGTCGTGGCCCTGCTCGCCGACAAACCCACCCAGGACCACCTCAACGCCGCCCTCGGCGACGCCTTCGGCGTCTACGGCGGCGCCCTGCGCACCTACCTCGCCGGCCTCGCCCCGGCCACCGAAGACCACCCCCTGCGCCACCCCGTCCGCAGCGGCTCCGCGTTACGCGACGCGGGCGTCCGCGCCCTCGACGTGGTCGTCACCGGCGTCGTCGGCGACGGCGTCCGCCGCCCCCTGCCGGCGGACGTACGGCGTGGGCTGCGCACAATCGGCGAGCTATTCGACGGGGGGAGGGCGCGGCGGGAGGACGGAGAGGGCGCCGCGGAACACCAGGGGGCGGCGACGGGCTCCGGGCCCGGGCGCCCGCGGCCCGGCAACGGAGCGCAAGGCGGGGCGGCCACAGTTCCGGCTCTCTGTCCCGCGTGCGGCAAGTCCGACCCACCGGCGCCGAACGCCGCCGGGCCGACCGCGCCCCGCAGCCTGCCCGCCCAGCCCGGCAGGCCGACCCCGGCGGCATTCCCGCGCCCCACCCCCGCCGTCGTCGCCGCCAAGCGCCCGCCCCGCGCTCACCCCGGCCCGAGCACCACCGCCCCGGCTCCTCCCGGAGCCGGGGGCCCACCCGAGGCGGCCTCCGACTTCTGCCCGCTCTGCCACGCCCCCGGAAGCTCCGGCAGCACAGCTCCGGACCGCGCCCGGCCTGTGCCGCCCCCGGCCGGAACCGCGCATCACCCGACCGCCCGAGCCCTCTCGTCCCCCGGTCCCGCTCTCCGCTCCGCCCCCGTCGTCCCCGCCGCCCAGCCGGCCAAGTCCACCCCGGCATCGCCGCCCGCCCTCCCCCGCCCCACCCCCGCCTGGCTCGCCCCGGCACCCTCGCTTCCTCCGCCGGACGACTCCCCCGGCACGCCGCTCGCCGCCTTGCTCGGGGCCGAGGTCGCCGACCGGGTCGTGGCCGCCCTGCGCGACGGCGGGCTCCTCACCCCGGACTTGCCGCGCCGCGTCGCCACCGAGCCGGACGTCGCCGAGCTGCGGCGGGCGCTGGCCGATCTACGCGAGCTGCGGCCGCTCATCGCGGAACTGCGGGCGATCGCGAGCCGCTTCGACCGGGCCGCCGGGCCCGGGGACGACGCCGAGTCCGAAGCCCTCGCCGCGGAGCTGGCCGAGCTGCGCGAGGACTACGGCACGCTCGCCCTCCAATACGAGGAGCTGGCCGACGAAGCCCGCCGCTCCGAGGCCCGCATACGCCGCCTCGACGGCCTCCTCGCCGAACTGTCCGCGGGCGCGCACGAGATACCCGAGTCCGAAGTGTGGATCCCGGAATGCCTGTCCGACGTCCTGCTCAAAGCCCGCGGCCAACTCCCCTACGTCGACCTCCCCGACTCCCTCGACGCGGGCGCCGCACTCCTCGACAAAGCCGAGCCCGGCCACACCCGCGTATGGGCGGGCGCCGCGTGGGACGCCCTGCGCGCACTCAACGCCTACGCGGCCGCCCGCTCGTCCAACACGTTCCGCGGCGGCTTCCGCGACTGGTGCCGCAACCCGCCGCACGGCCAGTACGCGATCTCGCCGAAGAAGTTCGCCATGAAGGAATCCGACGCGGTCGGCGGCCGCCCCAAGTTCCGCAAGGCCCGCACCTTCCCGGTCCCCGCCGATGTCTCCCCGGACGGCCACGTCTTCATGGAAGCCCACGTCAAACTCCGCGGCATCGGCAACCCGGCCCCGCGCATGCACTTCCACGACGACGCGGCCGGCACCACGGGCCGCATCTGGGTCGGCTACCTGGGCCACCACCTGGACAACACCCGCACGAACTGACCGCCCACGACGCGGCCCCGGGCGCGCGGAACCGGGGCCGTCGGCACCGGGGCATGCGAAAGCCGGGGCACCCGCGGCGTGCGGGACCCCGGCTCGGCTGTCGCGTGGGGCGGGCGGACCGGCCCGGTCAGCCCTGCTGTTCGTCGCGGCGGCGACGCCAGCGGTCTTCGATGCGGCTCATCATCCGCGCGCGGCGCGGCCGGCGCTGGGCCCGGCCGCCGCCTGCGGTCCCGGTTCCCCCGCCCGCGGCCCGGTCGTTCCCGGGCGAGCGGCGCCACCCGGTGACCGCCATGACGGCACCGGCCAGCATCAGCAGGAACCCGACCACACTGACCACGATGATCTGCGTCATCACACCGGTCATGAGCAGAACGACGCCGACGACGAAGCCGGCGATCGCCCAACCGGTCCGACGCCGGGTATGCGTGCGCATGCCGGCACCCTCGAGCGCTGTCGCGAACTTGGGATCTTCGGCGTACAGCGCTCGCTCCATCTGCTCGAGCAAGCGCTGCTCGTGCTCTGAGAGCGGCACGGCGTCCTCCTTCGTCGGCCGCGAGGCGACCGGTGCGGCCCTTCCAGGATAGGCAGGCAACCGCCGTCGGGAAAGCCACCCGCGGGAAAGACGACCCGGCCGGTACTGCCGCCTGGTCGACTCGTGGCGCGGATGACGGTCCGTCGGCGACGGCCCCCCACCTGTCCGATGCATTCCCTGTCCGGCGCGCGGTCATGTCAGCGGTCCGTCGGTCTGTCGATCACGTACGCGCCGACCACTGCGTGCCGGGGGCGGGCGGTGGTGCGCGGCCGGTGCCCGGCCGCTCCCTGGATGATATGCGTCCGCGCCCGATCCCACAGGGGCAGACGCGTGGGATCAGCGACGGGTTCCCGGACCGCGGGACCGGCCGTCGCGCCCCGGATCGGCGAGCAGGCTCGCGGGGGCGAGGGCGCGGCCGCCGAACCGGTCGCGGACCGCGTCGGCGGCGCGTTCCACCTCGGACCAACCGCGGGCGCGTTCGCCGAGCACCATCTGGCGGGGCCGGTCGCCCGGCACCAAGTGCTCGACGCGGACGCCGACCAGGCGCAGCCGGGCGCGTTCCAGGCCGAGCCCGGCGTGCAGCGCGCACGCGGTGGCGTAGATGTCGCGGCCCACGTCGGTGGCGTCGCGGAGGGTTTTCGACCTGGTCAGGGTGGTGAAGTCGGAGAACCGGACCTTGAGGGTGACGGTGCGCCCGGCCAGTCCGGCGGCGCGCAGCCGGGCGCCGGTGCGGCCGGCGAGTCGCAGCAGGGTGCGGCGCACCACGGCGGGGTCGTCGACATCGGCGGGGAAGGTCTCCTCGGTGCCGATGCTGCGTTCCGGTTCGGACGGCACGACCGGCCGTTCGTCGCGCCCCCACGCGAGCGCGTGCAGGTGCCGGCCGGCGGCTTGGCCGAGCGCGCGGCACAGGGTCGCGGCCGGGGTGTGGGCGATATCACCCACCGTGTGGAGGCCGAGGCGGGTCAGGGCGGCTTCGGTGCGTTCGCCCACTCCCCACAGCCGGTCGACGGGCAGCGGGTGGAGGAATTCGAGGACTTCGTCGTCCGGGACGACGCGCAGCCCGTCGGGTTTGGCGGTCGCTCCGGCGAGTTTGGCGACGAACTTGGTGGACGCGACGCCGACCGAGCACGTGATGCCTTGTTCGTCGGCGACCCGGGCGCGGATCTGCTCGCCGATGTGCGCGGGGTCGCCGCCGAGCCGCCGCAGCGATCCGGACAGGTCGAGGAACGCTTCGTCGAGGGACAGCGGTTCGACGACCGGGGTGACCGCGCGGAAGACCTCCATGACGTTCGCGGACACCGTCGCGTACTCGTCGTGGTCGGGCGGCAGGAACACGGCCTGCGGGCAGAGCCGGCGGGCCCGGCCGACGGGCTGGCCGGCCCGGACCCCGTACGGTCGCACGTCGTGGGTCGCGGACAGCACGACGCCGCGCGGCCCGAGCGCGCCGACCACGACGGGCTTGCCGCGCAGTTCGGGGCGGCGGCGGATCTCCACGGACGCGTAGAACGCGTCCATGTCGACGTGCATGACGGTCGGCGGACCGGCCGGGGAGGCGGACATGTCAGACATGGCGCCCCCCGGTGGCGCGGCCTACCGGGACAGGACCGGTGCCGGTGCCGGCTTCGGGGCCGGTTTCAGGGCCGGTTTCGGGGCGGGTTTCGGGGCGGGGGTCAGGGCTTGTCGGCGAGCAGGTGGATCTGCGTGGCCAGCGAGCGGTACTCGGGGAGTTCGGCGGCCGCCTTCTCCAGGTCGAGGAGGGCGTCGAAGGACGCCGGGTCGTCGACGAGGACGCCGGGCACCAGGTCGGAGAAGACCCGCACGGCGTGCACCGGGCCCGGCCGGAGGCCGACCTTGGCGAGTATGGCGACCAGCTCGTCGACGGTGAACCGGCGCGGCAGCGCGGCCGGGTCGGCCAGCGCCGCGGAAGCCTGCGCGAAATGGCCGGCGAGCGCGCGGGCCAGCACGGCGCCGGTGCGGTTGGCCGCGAGCAGGCTGAGCGTGCCGCCGTCGCGCAGCGCCGCGGCGACGGTGCCGAGCGCGTCGGCGGGTTCGTCGACGACCTCGAGGACGCCGTGGCACAGCACGACGTCGGCCGCCCCGGGCTCGACGACGTCGAACAGGGCCTGGGCGTCGCCCTGGAACGCGGCGACCCGGTCGGTGACCCCGGCTTCCGCGGCGCGCCGCTCCAGCGCGGCGAGCGCGTCGGGGCTGGGGTCGACGACGGTGACGCGGTGTCCGAGACGGGCCAGCGGGACCGCGAAGTTGCCCGTGCCGCCACCGGTGTCCAGCACGTCGAGCGCGGCGCGGCCGGTGTCCGCGGCACGGCGGTCCAGCGCGTCGCGCAGCACCTGCCACACCACGGCCGTCCGCATCGAGCTGCGCCGTCGCATCTGGTCGGACAAGGGGAGCCTCCTGAGATCTGCCCGGGGCTCCACCCTAGAACGTTCCCGCTGCTCATCCCGAACTCCCGGGGCTCGTGTGCCACAGCTTGCGCGGCGCGTCCTTGACGGGGGTGCCGGGCGTGCGCAGGTCGGCGTACGGGGACACCCGGAACCCGCTCGGGTGCACCAGCACGCGGTGCACGACCGGGCGCGTGGAGCGGCTCGCGGCGGCGCCTTCGACGGCGTCCTCGGCGGCCTGTCCGGCGGTGCGGCCGGCCGGGCCGGACATCAGGGCGTGCACGGCGTCGAGGCCGCCTTCGCGCCACGCCTCGTACAGCGCCCCCATCTCCCAGCAGCCGGTGGCCCGCAGCGACACGCCGCGCGGGCCGGTGCGGCGCAGCACGCCGCGGACGACCAGGAGCCAGGAGTGGAAGAGCGTCGCGGCGTAGGGGCCCTGCGCGTCCTCGAAGAAGGTGGCGTCGATGGGGCCGGTCGCGTCGTCGAGGGTGAGGAACACGACGCGGCGGCCGGAGCGGACCGGCGGGGTCTGGGTGGCGACCTTGACGCCCGCGACCAGGATTTCGCTGCGCGAGCGGCGGGACAGCAGGTCGCGGGCGCGGGTGGTGCCGAGGGCGTCGAGGAAGTCGGTGTAGAACTCGACGACGTGCCGGTCGGCGTCCATGCCGAGGATCTCCAGTTCGGCGCGGACCCGTTCGGCGGGCGTCATTTCGGGCAGGCCGGTCGCGGCGGGCACTTCGTGCTCGGCCAGGCCGAACGCGAGCTGGGTGTCGGCGCGGCCCTTCGCGGGCGAGGCCTCGCGGCCGTAGCGGTCCAGGTCGCCGAGCTGGAGCAGCAGGTCGCGGCGGGTCGGGACGGAGTCGTCCGCCGCGGTGCCGCTTCCGTCGCCGATGCCGTGCACGGTGTCGAATCCGCCGACCAGGATCAGCCGCTCCGCGACCGGGCGGGACGTCCCGGTGCGGTGCCAGAAATCGGCGAGCGATGTATACGGGCGGCCTTCCACGATGCGCCGCACCTCGGTCTCGCTGATGCCCTTGACCTCGGCCAGCGCGATCCGGATGCCGTCGCGCCCGTCCGGCGTGCGCTCCACCCGGTACACCGCGTCCGACACGTTGACGTCCACGCCCAGCACCGGCACGCCGAACTGGCGCGCGTCGTCCAGGATCAGCCGCTTGGGGTACATCCCCGGGTCGTGCGTCAGCACCCCGGCGACGAACGCCGCGGTGTGGTGCGCCTTCAGCCACGCCGACTGGTATGTCGGAACCGCGAACGCCGCCGCGTGCGCCTTGCAGAACCCGAACGACGCGAACGCCTTCAGCACCTCCCACACCCGCTCGACGACCGGCCGCGGATAGCCCCGCCGGTCGGCCTCCACGCAGAACCAGTCGCGGACCGCGGTCTGCCCGTCGATGCTGCCGAGCGCCCGCCGCGCCACGTCCGCACGGGCGAAGTCGCAGCCGGTCATCGTCGCGATGATGCGGATGACCTGCTCGTGGAACACCACCACGCCCTCGGTCTCGGCGAGCGCGGGCAGCAGGTCGGGGTGCAGGACGTCGCGCGGCTTCCAGCCCTGCCGGGCGTTGAGGAACGGCGTGACCATGTCGCTCTTCACCGGCCCGGGCCGGAACAACGAGATGTCCACGATGAGGTCGTCGAACGTCTCGGGCGCGAACTTGCCGACGAGTTCGCGCTGCCCGGGCGACTCGATCTGGAAGCAGCCCAGCGTGCGCGTCGACCGGATCAGCTCGAACGTGGCCTCGTCGTCGAACGGCACCGCGTCCAGGTCGACCCGCCCGCCGCCGGTGCGCCCGACCTCCGCGACCGCGTGCGCCATCGCCGACTGCATGCGCACCCCCAGGACGTCCAGCTTGAGCAGCCCCAGGTCCTCGACGTCGTCCTTGCCGAACTGGCTCATCGGGAAGTCCTGCGCGCTGGTCTCCACCGGCGTGCGGTCCAGCAGGGTCGTGTCGGACAGCAGCACGCCGCACGGGTGCAGCGCGAGGTGCCGGGGCAGCCCGTCGAGGCGCTCGGCGAGGGTCAGCAGCATCCCGAAGTTCGCCTCGGTGATGCCGGACGCCCGCAGCTCCGGCAGGTCGCGCAGCGCGGCGCGCAGGTCGCGGGCCCGGATGTGCGGGAACGCCTTGGCGACCGCGTCGATTTCGCCGGGCGGCAGACCGAGCGCGGCACCCACGTCGCGGATCGCGTGCCGGGCCCGGTAGGTCTCGGTCATCGACACCATCGCGCAGCGTTCCGGGCCGAACGTCGCCAGGATCTCCTCGTACACGTCGGTGCGGCGGGCCGACTCCACGTCCACGTCGATGTCCGGCAGCGCGGAGCGGCGGTCGGACACGAAGCGCTCCATGATCAGCCCGTACCGCAGCGGGTCCACGCCGGAGATGCCGATCAGGTGGTTGACCAGGCTGCCCGCCCCGGACCCGCGGGCGGCGCAGCGCACCCCCATGCCGCGGACGAGGTCGACGACGCCCGCCACGGTCAGGAAGTACGACTCCAGGCCGAGCCGCCCGATCAGCGCGAGTTCGTCGTCGAGCCGGGTCAGCGCCTCCGTCGTCGACGCGATCCCGCGGCGCCCCAGCCCGGCCTCGCAGCGCGCCCGCAGCTCGGCGGCGGCCCGTGCCGACGGCACCCCCACGACCTCGGGCTCGGGGTAGAACACCTTGCCCATGCCGAGGTCCTCGCGCGGATCCAGCACCAGCGACTCGGCCAGCGCCCGGGTCCGGCCGAGCAGCGCGCCCGCGGTGCCGCGGTCGGCCTGCTGGGCGATGTCGACGGCGACCCGCAGCATGTCGTTGGACGACTTGAGGTAGCCCTCGCTGCCGACCCGGTCGAGATGCCGGCGGTTCAGCGGGACGAGCCGCCGCGCGGCGTCCAGCACGTCGGCGACGGGGGCGTCCTCGCGGTCGGCGTACCGCACCGCGTTGGCGACCACGGACGGCACCCCGCACGCGTCCCCGAGCAGCAGCATCCGGGCGGCGCGCGAGGTCGACAAGGGGCCGTCGGGGCGGCCGAAGTGGCTGACCAGTTCGAGGAACAGGGCGTCGTGGTCCGGCGGTAGGGCGTCGCGGTAGGCGGCGAGCAGGCGGGCGGCACGGTCCTGGCGGCGGTCGGCCACGGCGCGGCCGACGTCGGAGTCGGGGCCCAGGAGGATCACAAGGTCGCCTGGTCGCCCTGCTCGTCCTTCTTGTCCTGCTCGTCCGGCGGTGTGTCCGGCGGCGTGTTCGAGGAGGGACTGGCGGGTGCACACCGGGGTGGGGCGGGGGCCGCCGAGCAGCCGCCCGCGCCGGTGGGCGTCGCTGACCAGCCGACACAGCGCCGCCCAGCCGGACCGGCCGCGTGCCAGGACGGTGACGCGGGGGTACCGGGGGTCGACGAAGGAGCCGCCGCGGACCGGGGACTTGCGGGTCGGAGCGTCGGGGTCGGGCCGGGCTGCTTCCCCCTCCGTGTCGGGGAGGAGGGCGAGGTCGGCGCCGAGGATCGGACGGATCCCGGCGGCGACGCAGGCTTTGACGAACGCGACCGCGCCGTAGACGCCGTCCCGGTCGGTGAGGGCAAGGCTGTCCATGCCCAGGTCGGCGGCACGCTCGACGAGGGCACGGGGGTGGGAGGCGCCGTACCGCATGGAGTGGGCGGAGGCGGTGTGGAGGTGGGTGAAGGGTGGGGTCATGGGGTGGGGTGGGGGTTGTGCGGGCGGTTCTTGGTTCTTCGGGGTCGGGGGGCGGGGTCCGGTGACGGGACGGTGGCCGTCGCTGCCTCCGGGTCCCGGGGGTGCTCCGGCGCCGGGACTTCCCGGACGCCGCCCTTCTCGGACTCAGCCCTTCTCGGACTCAGCCGTTCTCGGGCATCACGGTGAGTGGTGGCAGGCCCAGCAGCCGGATCACCAGCGTGGTGAACACCTCCACGTCGCGGATCAGGTCGTCGGCCTCACGGGCGGTGACGGCGTTGGGCAGGCCCGCCTCGGCGGCCGCGCGCTTGCGGGCGCCGCTGGCGAAGTAAGCCGCCCATTCGGTGAGTTCGGGCGCGACCTCGGGCAGCAGCTGCCACGCGCTGCGCGGCGCGCGGCGGCGTCCGGGCTTCTCCTGCTCCGGCCGGGCCCGGGCGGCGAGGACCGCGGCGGTGGTCCGCAACGCGGCCAAGTGCGCGGCGGCGTACCGCTCGTTGGGCGCGGTCGCCTCGCCGGCCTCGGCCAGCGCTCGCCGCGCATGCCCCAGCAGGTCCAACGCCCCGGGCGGGGCGCTGCTCCACCGCACGGGCGCGCGGGGGACCGCGGGGCGCGGGGTCTCCCGCCCGCTCCGCACCGGACTCGGGGCGGTGGAGGGGGTGATTCCCGCTCCCGCTGCGGACGCCGCGTTCCCCGACTGCCAGGCCGCCCGGCGCGGAACGGCGGCGGAGGCGACCACGGCGGGCGGGGCGATTCCCCCGGCGGTCCGGACTTCCGAACCGGCCCGGGAGCCGGGGACGCTCCGAGGCCCGCCGTGGATCCCCGAACCGGCCCGGCCCCATCCGGCTCGGGCCGCAGGCACAGCCGTCGCCGGGGCGACCCCCCGCTCCCCGGATGTGCCTGCCGCCCCGCCACCCGGGCCCGGCACGGTGCCCGCGCTCCACTCCGGTGCCCACGGCGCCAGGCCGCGCCGTCCGGCCGCCGGCTCCGCGCCGCCCCCGGGTATCCGGGTCCCGTCGGCCGCGGGCGCGTCGGCCCACGCAACCTCCTCCTCCGCATACGGCAGCGCCGTCGCGACGACGCTCCGCCTCCGCTTCACCCGCGCGGCCCGACGCCCTCGCCGCGCGACAGCCCCGGCCGCTTCGGCAAGCTCCGCCTCCCCCGCAAACGGCAACACCTCGGCGCCGCCCGCCGCGGCGCCGACCGGGCCCACGTCCACCACGAACGGCAGCACCAGAGCGGCCGAGGCATCGGAAAGGCCGTCGGCCGCACTCTGCAGCCGCGGGCGGCCCGGCACCGCGCGATGGCCCGCAGGGCCACTCGGCTCCGCGGCAGCGCCGCCCACGTCCATGACGAACGGCAGCGCAGGGCTGATCACCGCATTGGACGAAGCCTCTTCAGTGGTCCGCGGCTGCGGACGCCCGACCGAGCTCGCGGCGCCACTCGGCTCCGCGGCGCCGACGGGTCCGGCCTTGCCGAATCCAGGTGCGGATGCGGTGCCCGGGGCCGCAGCCACCCGCCCCGGCTCGGAGGCCGGTCCCGCAGCACCGGCCTTTGCCGCGGGGAGGGCAGCCAGCGCAAGCGGCAGCACGGCAGCAGCCGTCGCGGCCCCTTCGGGCTGCTCGGCTTCCTGCTGCTCGACTTCCTGCTTCTCGGCTTCCTGCTGCTCGATCGGCTCGCCCGCCGGGGTCGGCCCCGTGCCGCGCCCATTGGCGGTGCGGGGCCGGCCCGGCAGGGTTGCCGGGGCGGTGGACGGCTCGGCGGCAGGATTCCGGGCGCCACGCGATTCGCCGCCGGCCGCGAGGCCCGGACCGGCGTGCCCCGGGCTCACCGTCCGGCGTACCGGCCGTGCTGCCGTTTCCCCCGCAAACGGCAGCACGGCCGCAGTCACCGCGGCCGCGCTCCCTTCGCCCTCCTCGTACTTCTCGTGCTTCTCGACCGGGTCGCCTGCCGGAGCCGGCCCCGTACCGCGCCCATCGGCGGTGCGGGGCGGCTCCGGCGGGCTCTCCGGGGCAGCGGATATCCCGGCGGCAGGCCCTTGGGCACCACGCGATTCGCCCGCGGCCGCGCCGGCGTCCCCTGCCTCTCCGCGGGGCGATCCCGTCGGCTGGGTCGGCAGCATCAGCTGGCCGGCGGTGGTTTCCCGGGTGGTGCTCATGGCCGCCGCCTCAGTCCAGCGTCCGGGCGAGCGTCCACCCGCCGTGGGCGTCGAGGCGCAGGTCGAAGACGCCGAGCGGGGCGCAGCGGCCGGCCGCGGCCTCGACGCGCCAGACTTCGCGTTCGGTGGCGAACTCGGGGCCGCCGAGCACGGACGTCCGTTCGGGTGCTCCGGCGAGCATCGTGGTGCCGCCGGGCGCGGTCGCCCCGGCGGGTGCGGTGGTGGCGGTGCCGGCCACGGCGGTGCGGGCGACCGTACGGGTCGCGCTCGTCACACCGGTCGCCCTGCCCTGCCACCACTCCTCGTTTTCCATCCAGTGGTCCAGCACTTCGCGCACCACATACAGCCGGTCGTGCCACAGGAAACGGGCGGGCTCGCCGCCGCTCCGCAGCACCTCGACCGGGTCGATGTGACGTCGTGCCATGGCTTCTCCTCCTGTGCGGTGCCCCGGCCGGTGATGCGCTTCCCCTCGCACCTCCGGCCGGGGGCGGTTTCCGCCGCCGAACCCGAGTCGGCCGTCGGGCCGAGCCCCCGATCAACATCGAACTCAAGTTCGAACGATGCAGCCAGTAAACCTCTCGCCCGGGCGACAGTCAATGCCATAAGACGCGAGTCGCCGCATTGCCGCGATCTCCATCTGTTCGAACTCTTTTCGATCATCCTTGGAGAGACCGGTGCCCAGGTTCGAACACCGCTCCGCCCCGCTTTTCCGGGCACTTCCACGGTCGCACGCGGCACCGACATCGCCGGATCCCCGCCCGCGCACCCCGCCACCCGCGGCCGGGTCCCTAAGCTGCGCGCATGGAGATCTGGCTCAACCCGCGCTGTTCGAAATGCCGCACGGCCGCCGCGTTCCTCGACGAGGCGGGCGTCACGTACACGGTCCGCCGCTACCTCGAGGACCCGCCGAAGGCGGACGAGATCCGCGCCGTCCTGGGCCGCCTCGGCCTGGAGCCGTGGGACATCACCCGCACCGCCGAGCCGGCCGCCAAGGACCTCGGCATCTCCGGCTGGGGCCGCACGGACGCGGACCGCGACCGCTGGATCGACGCCCTCGCCGCGAACCCGTCGCTGATCCAGCGCCCGATCATCACCGCCGACGACGGCCACGCGGTCGTCGCCCGCGACGAGGAAACCCTCCGCTCGCTGGTCGACTGACCGCGCTCCGGACCGGACGACAACGCGAAGCGGGCCATGCCTCCCCCGTTGAAGGCATGGCCCGCTTCGATGCCGCCACGCCCCCGTGACAGTGGCGACGGCAGCATCCGAACCGCCGCCCCGTGCCGGCGGTGCGGATGCGGTTTCCGCACGCCCGGCTTCCGCCGGACGCTTCGTGCAGGGCTCCCCGGCCGTCCGCTCCCCCGTAAGCGGCCGTCCGGGGCGCCCGGTCCCCGTTCCCCCCACGCATCCCCGTGGTCCCCCCTGCCGGCGCCGCGCCCTCCCCCCGGAGTCGCGGCCCCGTTCCCCTGTGTGCTCCGCGGCCCTTCGCCCCCCGGCTCCGGACCGCGTTCCCCGTCGAGCACCACTCTGCCGGGACGGAGGGGCGCGGGTATCCGTACAGGTACTCAGATGCCAACCCGAGTACTTGTGCGGAGTGGCCGCGGGGGCGCTGAGTATCCGCGCCCTCCGCGGGGGGGCGAGTGCGGGGCGGGCGCGGGACGGAGACGGGCGGCGCAGACCCGCGCACCCGGCGCACATGCGGCGCGCTCGCCGCCGAATTTTTCCGCCGCCTCGCGCCCCCAGCCTCGGGCGGATCAGCATCGCCGCAGGTCAGAGCCACTTTTCGGGTGCCGGACCAAAGCCCCTCCCCGGCGCCGATGCCCGCCGCCCGAGAATTTCCAGAAAATATCGCGAGACGCACAACCCTTCCGGGGGCCCGCGAGTCAAACACATCGACGACCCACTGGGGGGTGGGCCCGTGCAGCCGTGGGGAGCGGGCACGGGAAGGCGGGGCCCGAGCGCGGGGGGCGCGCTCGGGCCCCGAGCCTTTTTCCGCCGGAGTACCGGCGGTGCACCGAACAGGCATCCGGCGCAGGCGGTTTCCCACTGCCCTGGTGCGGCGACCGGAAACCCGGCAAGGCGGCACTCGATGCTCCGGGGATTTCTGTTACCGGCGGGAACATACCCCGAACGCCTGTCCGGTGGTGAATCGTTCGGCCACCGGTTTTCCGCGGCGGATCCGGGAAACCCCGCACGGCGCGGTTGGTCGGCGCCCTAAAATCCCGACAAGGCCGGTTTGGCCGAATAACGGTGCTGGTGACGCGAATTGACCGATCATGTCGGCAACAGGCCGACCATGACCCGAAGTCGCCCACCCGTGTTCGGTTCCGCACCGGCCGTCGTCCCCACACGGCGTCAGGAAGGACCTCCGGCCATGGAACCCGTGGACCACACCCCCGACGACCCGCACAACGGCGACCGCTACGCCGAAAGCGCCGGCAACCCCGGCGCCGCCGCCGAACTCCCGCCCAGCACCGGCCGATTCCCCGAAGCGGGCGAACCCGACGTGATCCTCGACGAGTCCCTGCTCACCGCCTCGACCTCCACCGACCCGGAAGGAGCGCAGCCGTGAGCAACCCGGACGACATCATCAACGTCGCCGAAGCCGAAGTCGGCTACCACGAAGGCCGCGACGCGGACGGCGACTGGAACAACATCCAGAAGTACAGCGAACAAGTCCCCGGCCTCGGCTGGTCCGACGGCCAACCCTGGTGCGCCACCTTCGTCTCCTGGTGCGCCCTCCAGGCCGGCGCCGCCGAGCTCTTCCCCCGCACCGCCTCCTGCGCCACCGGCCTCCAGTGGTTCCGCGACCGCGGCCGCTCCTCCGACTACCCCGCCATCGGCGCCCAGGTGTTCTACGGCCCGGGCGGCGGCTCCCACACCGGAATCGTCTACGCCTACGACAGCAACTACATCTTCAGCGTGGAGGGGAATGCCCAGTCGCTGGACTCGGCCGTCCTGACCCCCCGCGGATTCGTCCGTATGGGCGACATCCGAGTCGGCGACGCGGTGGTCGACCCGGATGGGCAACCGTCGGTCGTCACCGGGGTGTTCCCGAAGGGCGTGCGCCGGGTCTACCGGGTGACGCGCCAGGACGGGTCGACGGTCGAGGCGTGCGACGAGCACCTGTGGAAGGTGAAGGTCGATCAGCGCAAGCCGTGGATCGTCACGACTCTCGAATTGGCACGTCTCGTCGCCAACCCGCGGATGCGAGTGCGAGTGCCGCAGATTCAGCCGGTCGAGTACCTCGTAGACGACCTGCTGCCGATCCCTCCCTACCTGCTCGGCTTGCTCATCGGCGAGGGTGGCATGGCGGGCAGCGGCGGTCTGAGCTTCACCAATATCGATCCCGAGATCCTCGAATCGGTACGTGAGTTGCTCCCGGCCAGTCACGCTCTTGTTCCGCATGTCGCGAATGACACGTCGAAGCCCGGCAGCTGGCGGATCATCACCACGGACAGCAAAGCCGGTAACCAGGTGGTCAGATCCCTACGCGGGCTGGGCCTCTGGGGCAAGACCGCTCACAACAAGTTCATCCCCACCTCCTACAAACTCGCATCGGTGAAGGACCGCTTGGCGCTGCTCCGTGGCCTCATGGATTCCGACGGCCACATCGATGCCGTCGGCCGGGCCGAGTTCACCAGCTGCTCCCGACAACTGGCGCTCGACGTCCAGGAAATCGTGCGTTCGCTGGGCGGCCACGCGGCGCTCAACGTGAAGACGAACGTGTTCTCCACCTCGCCGAGCCAGAAGACGCCCAAGGCGGCGTCCCCTGCCTACCGCGTCCAGAACATCAACATGCCGTTCGACAACCCCTTCCACCTCCCCCGCAAAGCCGACCGGTTCCGGCCCCGCAACGGGGCTTGGCACCGCAGGATCGTCTCGGTCGAGTACCTCCGCGACGACGAGGTGCAGTGCATCGCGGTCTCGGCGCCCTCGCACCTCTACATCACCGACGGGTTCACGCCCACCCACAACACCAACGCCACCGGCTCAGCCGAAGGGGACGGGGTCTACTACAAGAAGCGGTCGCGGCGGGATTCGTACGTGTATGCGTACGGGTATCCGGCGTACTCGGGCGGCATCGTTTCGGCGGATCCCTCGTGGGGTGGGACCGGAAGCTCCGGGGGGCAGCCGCAGGTTGTGGTGGTGTCGTTGGCCCGGGTGCGGGAGGCCGCGCGGAAGGACGCGCCGGCGCCGGGGACGCCGATGGCGTACCGGGACGGGGTGTTGGCCGTGGAGCGCGCGTTGGCGGCCGAAGGGCTGTTGGATTCGCGGTACGTGGACGGGTCGTTCGGGACCAGGACGATCAGTGCGTACGCGGCCTGGCAGCGGCGGCTCGGGTACGGCGGGAGTGCCGCGGACGGGATCCCGGGGCACGACAGCCTCGCCCGGCTGGGCTCGGCGCACGGGTTCCGGGTAGGCGCCTGATCACCGGCGCCTGACGAAACGCCGCGACCCTGCCGTCGGAGGCGGGACGGCTGCGGGATCATCCCTGCATGCCGTCTCGTCTCCGCCGGTCCGCTGCCCGTGTCGCCGCGGGGTTGTTGCTCGTGGTCCCGGCCGCGGGCTGTACGTCGTCGCCCGGGCAGGGGAGCAACAGCGGGGCGATCGACCGGCCGCCGAGTACGGTGCCGGACGCCGGGTCGGCGGGGGTCGGCGACCCGTTGTTCCCGTCGCTGGGCAACGGCGGCTATCACGTCGAGCACTACGGGCTGACGTTCGACTGGGTGCCGGACGGCAACCGCCTCGCCGCGACGGCCGTGCTGACGGCGAAGTCCACGCAGCGGCTGACCGCGTTCAACCTCGACCTGCACGGTCTGGACGTGCGGGCGGTCACCGTCGACGGCGCCCCGGCCCGGTACACCCGCAAGGGTGACGAGCTGACCGTCACTCCCCCGGTGGAGATCGCGGACGGGCGCGCGTTCACCACGACGGTCGTCTACGACGGCGTTCCGGACACCATCGTCGACCCGGACGGTTCGCGCGAAGGCTGGATGACGACGCACGACGGCGCTGTCGCGCTGGGCGAACCGGCGGGTGGGCCGGGCTGGTTCCCGGGGAACCACACGCAGGCCGACAAGGCGGCGTACGACATCACCGTCACCGTCCCGGACGGCCTGGTCGCGGTGTCGAACGGGCGCCTGGTGGAGAAGACCGCCGCGCCCGAGGGCAAGACGGCGTTCCATTGGCGGGCCGACGAGCCGATGGCGAGCTATCTGGCGATGCTCGCGATCGGGCATTTCGACGTGTCGGAGGGGACGATCGCCGGCGTCCCGTCGTACATCGCGGTCGATCCGCAGGCCGCGTCCCCGGAGACCGAGGCGGTGCCGGAGATCCTCGGCACCATGATCCCCTGGGCGAGCGACCGGTTCGGCCCCTACCCGTTCGGGGCGACGGGCGCGGTCGTCGTCGACATGCCGGACCTCGAGTACTCGCTGGAGACGCAGACCCGGCCGTTCTTCGACGGGTCGCCCGGCGGCGAGACGGTGATCCACGAGATGGCGCACGAGTGGTTCGGCGACCTGGTGACGCCCGGGACGTGGCAGGACATGTGGCTCAACGAGGGCTTCGCCACCTACGCCGAGTGGCTGTGGGCGGAGGACCACGGCGGGCCGACGGCCGCCGAGGCCGCGGCGCAGACCTACGCCGAGTCCCCCGCCGAGGGCCAGGGCATGTGGGCGTTCCCGCCCGCCGACCCGGGCTCGCCGGAGAATGTGTCCCGGGCGCCGATGTACCAGCGGGGCGCGCTCGCCTTGCAGAAGGTCCGCGCGGCGGTCGGCGACGAGGTCTTCTTCACGATCCTGCGCACCTGGCTGAGCGAGCACCGCTACGGCACCGTCGCCACCGCCGACTTCACCGCCCTGTGCACCCGGCTGAGCGGGCAGAACCTGGGTCCGACGGTGTTCGAACCGTGGCTGTTCGAGGACGCCAAGCCCGAGTGGTGAGCCGGGCCCGGTCGGGAGCCGCGCCCGGCCGGTGGGCCCACGGGCTCGGCCGGTGAGCCACGGCCCCGGCCGCTCCGCGCGGTGGCGTACGCTCGGGCGACGTGGCTCGAATCGTTGTCGTCGGTGCAGGTATGGGCGGGCTCGCGGTGGCGGCGCGCCTCGCGGTGAAGCGTCACGAGGTGACGTTGTGCGAGCGTTCGGGCGGCCATGGCGGCATGCTCGGGTCGTTCCGCCGCGACGGGTTCACCTTCACGAGTGGCGCGACGGTCCTCACGCTGCCCGCGGTGTACCGGGACTTGTTCCTGAAGACCGGGGCGGCGTTGGAGGAGTGCGTCGACCTGGTCGGCGTGGATCCGACGACGCGGTGCTCGTTCGACCGCGGCGCGACGGTCGTGGATGTGCCGAACGCGACGCGGGCGGGTGCCGCGGCGGCGTTCGACGGCGCGTTCGGCTCGGGTGCGGGTGCGGACTGGAACCGGTTCATGGACCGTGGTGCGGCGATGTGGGGCGTGATGCGCACCGGGTTCTTCGAGGTGCCGTCGGAGCCGGCGAAGCCGCGGCGGGCGACGGGCGGGTTCAAGGACTTCCGGACCACGATGCCGTGGCGGACGCTGCGGCCGCTGGCCCGCTCGTACCTGCGGGACCCGCGGCTGCGGATGCATGCGGAACGGTTCGCGCTGGGTGCCGGGCTGGACCCGCGGCAGGCGCCCGCGACGGTCGCGGTGCTCCCCTATCTCGAACAGACCTTCGGGTTGTGGACGGTACGCGGCGGCCTGCATCTGATCGCGGATGCCCTGTTCGAACGCTGCCTCGAACGCGGCGTGAAGTTCCTGGCGCACACCGAGGTCGCCGAAGTGTCGGCGCCCGGCGGCACGGTCGACGGCGTGGTCCTCGCGGACGGGTCGCGGATCGACGCGGACGCCGTGGTCGCGGACGGCTGCGGTGACGCGCTTGCGGTCGGCGGCGTGGCCGCGCCGCGGGCGAAGAGCGGCACGGAGCGGGCGTCCGGGTACGCCGAGCTACACCTGGCGTTGCGTGGGCGGACGCCGGAACAGCCGTATCGCTCCTACCTGTTCCCGGACGATCCGGCGGCCGAGGCGGAGGCCCTGTTCGGTGCCGACGGCCGCCCGCCCGCGGATCCGACGCTGTGCGTCACCGCCCCGGGCGACGCCGGCAGTGCGCCGGACGGCGACGAGGCGTGGACGGTGCACGTCCGGGTCCCGCCGCACGGCGGCGGCGGCGAGCGCGGCACGGTGGATTGGGACGCGCCGGGCGTGCGGGAGAAGTACACCGCGACGGTCGTCGACGCCCTGGCCCGCCGCGGCCTCCCGGTGGCCGACCGGCTGCGCTGGTCCGAACTCCGCACGCCTGCCGACCTGGAGCGCGCGACGGGCGTGCCGGGCGGGAGGGTGGCGGCGTCCCCGGTGTCCGGCGGGCGGCCCAACCGTTCGAAGACGGCCGGGTTGTACGAGGTCGGCGCGGGCGCGCACCCGGGCGGCGGGCTGATCGGGGTGGGGATGGGTGCGGCGCTGGTGGCGGAGTTGATCGGGCGGTAGCCCGCCTCGCCTCGGCGGAGGATCCGGGGTCAGGCCTGGGGCGCCGTCGGCGGGTGGTGGGGGACCGGGGGGAGTCCCGGGGGCGGCGGATACGCGGGCGGGTACGCCGGGGCGGCCGGGTCGGGGACGGCGTAACCGCCGGTGCCCGGAGCGGCGTAGCCGCCGGTCGCCGGGTCGGCGGGGAAGCCGGGGGCCTGCGCGGGGTAGCCGCCGGTCGCGGGGACGATGTAGGTGCCCTCGGGGGTGCTGTAGCCGCCGGTGTCCTGGAGTGCGTAGCCGCCGGTGTCTTGGACTGCGTAGCCCCCGGTGTCATGGGCCGCGTAGCCGCCGGTGTCCGGAACGGCGTAGCCGCCGGTCGCGGGGACGGCGTAGCCGCCGGTGTCGTGGGCCGGGTAGCCGGGGAGTTGGCCGGTGGCGTAGGCGTTGGTGTCGTAGCCGGGGTTGTAGTCGGGGGCGGCCGGGTCGGTGCCGTAGGCCGGGGCGGCGGCGTAGCCGGGGGTGAACTCGGGGGCTTGGTCGGCATATCCGGGGAAGGCGCCGGCTGTGGTGGGGTCGCCGTAGGCGGGGGCGTAGTCCGTGCCGTAGGCGGCGGGCGGGTTGGCGTAGTCGTCCTGGCCGTAGTTGGGCAGGTAGACGCCTTCGAAGGCGCCCTCGAACTGGGCGTCGAACCCCTTGTCGAAGCCGACTCGGCCGAGCGCGTGTGCGCCGGTGTCGGGCCCGCCGTCCGCGGGGTGCTGGGCGAACGCGTCGACCGGGGCCATGCCGTCGACGAACGTCTCGGCCTCGGTCGCGCCGGCGGCGGCCCCGGTGGCCGCTGCGGGCTGGGTCTCCGGACGGCGGCGGCCGCGGCGCGGCGCCGGCTTGCGCCCGAATCCGACCGTCCAGCCGATCGGCTGACCCTTGCGCACCTGGCGTGTGACCAGGAACTGCCCGGCCAGGAAGCACAATCCGCCGCCTCCGGCGATGATGCCGTTGCCGAGCGCGACACCCGCCACGACCCCGACGAAACCGAGCAGGGCGAGCACGCGGTACCGGAACGGCGCTCCCTGCTGCCACAGCGCCTCGCTGACCAACCACAGGCCGACCGGGACGAAGAGGACGTACAGCACGAGCATGCCCATCTGCACCGGCGCGCCCTTCAGTCGAACGGATGACGGTGCTTCACCCTAATTCGTTGTGCGCGTTTCCGGGAACCGCCCCCGGGGCAAGCAACGCAACGGCCCCCGCGCAGCCTGCTCTGCGGGTATCCCGCGCTGTCGGACGCCGGGCAAGGCCTGCAAGGAGGCACCGTGGCGGAGTCGCTCGACGGATGGGTCATGGCGGACAATCTCCGCCCGTTCCTGGAACTGCTCGCGCGGTATGCCGAGTACGCCTTCGACGACACCGACTGGGACACCGTCGCGCTGGGGCTCGAGCACACCGACGACGACGATCCCGGGGCGTGGTACGCATATCCGCTCGCGGGCGCCCGTGCCCGATTGGACGTCGACGTGGCGGTCGCCGTCGGCGCGGACGTCGTGTCGGTGCGCGTCACGGGGCTTGTCGAGCGCGAACTGCGGCTGCGGGCCGCGACGTTGCTGGACGCCTACGGTCGGAGCCGCCGCGGCGCCCCTGTCCCGCCCCGTCCGGCCGGTGTCAGTCCCGCGGGCGCTCGTGGAGGCCCAGGTTCCGGTAGATCTCCAGCGTCGCGGTCGACCGGTTCAGGGTGATGAAGTGCAGGCCGGGGGCGCCTTCGGCGAGGAGGCGCTCGCTCATCGCCGTGCCGTACTCGATGCCGACCGCCTGGACGGCGGCGGGGTCGTCGGCGACGGCGCGGACGCGGTCGGCCAGCTCCGCCGGGAAGTCGGCGTTGCTGAGCTGGGCGAAGCGTTCGATCTGGCCGACGTTCGTGACCGGCATGATCTCCGGGATGATGGGCACGTCGCAGCCCGCCGCCGCGACGCGGTCGCGCAGCCGCAGGTAGTCGTCGACGTGGAAGAACATCTGGGTGATGGCGTAGTCCGCGCCGGACTGGCACTTGCGGACGAAGTGCCGGATGTCGTCGTCCCAGTTGGTCGACCGCGGGTGCATCTCGGGGAACGCCGCGACGCCCACGCAGAAGTCGCCGGACTCCTTGAGCAGCCGGACCAGTTCCTCCGCGTAGGTGAACCCCTGCGGGTGCGCCACCCACTCGCCCTGCGGATTGCCCGGCGGGTCGCCGCGCAGCGCCAGCACGTTGTGGACGCCCGCGTCGGCGTACTGCCCGATGATGTTGCGCAGCTCGGCGAGGGAGTGTCCGACGGCGGTGAAGTGGCCGACCGGGGTCAGCGTCGTCTCGGTGGCGATGCGCTCGGTGATGTTGACCGTGCGGTCGCGGTTCGACCCGCCCGCGCCGTACGTCACCGACACGAACGACGGGCCGAGCGCCTCGACCCGGCGCAGTGCGTCCCACAGGTGCCGTTCGCCGACGTCGGTCTTCGGCGGGAAGAATTCGAACGAAAACGTCTGCTTGCCGCTCGCGAGCAGATCGCGGATGGCGGGCGCGCGACCGTTGCGGGGCGAGGCGACTTCGACGGACATAAGCCGAGGTTAGCCGCCGGAGGCGCGGCTGAGGAGCCGCTGTCCGGGTCGCGAGACGGTGTCGGGGGCCGGTCGGGGACGGGCCTCGGACCGGGTCCGGGCAGGTCAGGCCTGTGCCGGGGCAGAACGGCCCGCGGGAATGGCCCGCCACCGCCCTCTCCGCGCGCGTATACGCGTGTACCGCCGTCTGTCGCAGCCCCACTGCCCGGTTAGGCTGCTTGGGCCCGACTCTGATCCGGTCTGATCTGGAAGACGACCCCCGTGACTCGCTCGCAGCATCCGATACCCGGCGCAGTGCACCCGCTCGACCGGGACGGCCTGCGTGGCCGGGTCAACGACGCCTTGGCGGCGTTCATGGACCGGCAGTCGGCGGTGCTCGCCGATGTCGGCGAGGGGATGGCGCCGGTCGCGGAGGCACTTCGGGATTTCCTGGTGGACGGCGGCAAGCGGCTGCGCCCCGGCTTCTGCTATTGGGGCTGGCGCGGCGCGGGCGGCGTGGACGCGGGGCCGGCGGGCGACGCCGCGGTCCGGGCGGCGACGTCGCTGGAGTTGCTGCAGGCCAGCGCGCTGATCCACGACGACCTGATGGACAGCAGCGACACGCGGCGCGGCAAGCCCGCCGTGCACCGGCGGTTCGAGGCGCTGCACCGGGCGTCGGGGTGGTGCAGCAACGCGGCGGGCTTCGGCGAGGCGGCCGCGGTGCTGCTGGGCGACCTGTGCCTGTCGTGGTCGGACGAGATGTTCTCCGGCAGCGGGGTGGACCCGGCCGCGCTGGCCGCCGCGAAGCCGCTGTTCGACGTGATGCGGACCGAGGTGATGGCCGGGCAGTACCTGGACGTCCTCGAGCAGGCCATGGGCGGCGGGTCGGTGGAGCGGTCGCGGCGGGTGATCCGGTTCAAGTCGGCGAAGTACACGATCGAGCGGCCGCTGCATGTCGGCGCGGCGCTGGCGGGGGCGGGGCCGGAGCTGCTGGTGGCGTACTCGGCGTACGGGCTGCCGCTCGGCGAGGCGTTCCAGCTGCGCGACGACGTGCTCGGGGTGTTCGGCGACCCGGCCGAGACCGGCAAGCCGGCGGGGGACGACCTGCGCGAAGGCAAGCGCACGGTGCTGCTCGCGCTGGCCGCCGAGCGCGGCACGGCGGCGCAGCGCCGGATCGTCGACGAGCTGCTCGGCGACCCGGCGCTGGACGATGCCGGGGTCAAGGACCTCCAGGGCGTCATCGCCGGCACCGGCGCGCTGGCCGAGGTCGAGGCGATGATCGGCACGCTCACCGAGCGGGCGCTGGCGGCCCTCGACAGCGCGGCGGTCACGGCCGATGCGCGGACGGTGCTGCACGAGTTGGCCGAGGCGGCGACGGTTCGGCGGGTGTGAGCCGACCGGGCGCGACCCGCACGACGGTGGTGGACGAGGCGGCCGTGTTTGCCACGACCAGCCGCGTGCCGTCCGCGGATCCGCGGAGGATCACCGTGTGACCGGCGGTCCGGCTGCGGACGGTCCAGGTGGGGCACCCGTTGCGGTCCTCGGCCTCGGTCGGCCCCGCGGGCCGGGTCGGCGGAACCTGCGGCGCGCTCTGCCCGGGCTTCTCCGCCGCCGTGCCGTGTCCCGGCGTCGACCGGTTCGGGGTGCCCGCGCCGGCCCTGGTCCCCGACGGATCGTTGCTGCCCTTTCGCGACGGCGACCCTGAATCCGGCACCCGTGCCGGGGACGTCGCCGTTCCGGTCCTGCCGGGCGTGTTCGCCCGGCCGTCGCCGCCGGCCCTGTCTCCCGTGCTCCGTCCGCCCGTGGTGCCCGTCGGCTGCCCGGATCCGGTGCGCGGTCCCGCTGCGGCTCCGCCGTCGCGTCCGCGGTCGCCGGCGTCCGGCCCCGTTCCCGGAGTGGTCGTCGGCGCACCGCCGTTCCCCGGCGCCGCCGCGCTCGCCTCGGCGCCGGCCGCCGTCGGCGGCGCCGCCATCCGGACCGGCTCCGCGGGTTCCGTGGCCGCCGTCCGCAGCATCTCCGGCGGGAAGCGGCCGATCAGGAAGATCACTCCGAGGCAGATCCCCAGCGCGAGCAGCGGCGCCATCAGCCCGCCGCGTTCGCCCTCGCCCCGAGCCCCGCCCGCCCCCGCGTCCATACCCGTGCCCCCGCCCGATTCCGGAATCCGCTCCCCTGTCCCCGCACCGGCCCCGCCGCCGTCCCTGGGTGGCGGAACGATCGGTCTCGGCGGTAAGGCACCCGGCGCGTCGTCGGCCGCGCCGTCTTCTTCCGCGGTCGGCCCGGTCGCCGGGGCCTCGCCGAGCGGGACGGCCACCAGGCGCGGGGACGGGACGACGGTGTCGCCGAGGCGGGACGGCGAGGTCGACGCGAGCAGGATGCTGTCGTACGCCGAACCCGCCCGGCGTCGGTCAGTCGAGCTGTTCATGCGCGAAGTCTGGCCACTTCGGAAGCGTGATCACAGGGGTATCGCGCATGCCGCGCGCCCATTCACCCTCGGGTCCACCCGGATGGCGCACGTTTTCTGTCGTTTGCCGCTCGATTGCGGCACGATTCGGGTTCGCTTGGCCGTCGGTTGCGGGTCCGAACGGGATCACCCGCGGCGCCGGAGGAATGCCCCGGGCCCGGTCACCACCGCACCAGCACTACCATCGGCGTGCGCGTCCCGGCCCAGTACTCGGCCGCGTCGCGCAGCAGCTCCCGGATGCGGTCCCAGTCGTCCGTGTTCCGGTCGGCAAAGGTGCGCCACCGGTCGACGACGATCACGCGCCGTGCGGGTTCGGGCAGGAGTGTGTCGTCGGTGAGGCAGTCCCACAGGGCGTCCCAGTTGCGGCCGAAATACGCGGGTAGCGACAGTCCGGCGGCGAACGCGTCCATCGCCCCGGCTTTGTCCCGCGCGTCGCGCAGGTCGACGACGGCGCTCGACCACCCGTGGGTGCGGGCCGACGCGGTGAGGACGTCGACCGGGGCGGCGTCGTGGACGTCGGCGAGGTCCGGGGGCAGGAGTCCGGACGTCCATGCGGTCGCGTTGCGCAGCTCGTGCCACGCGTTGACGTCGCGCCAGGGGGTCACGGCACGATCACCCGGAACGTGGCGTAGTGGTCGGACGTGTAGTAGCGCTCCCCCGCGTTCCCGGCGATGATCCGCCGGGCGCCGCGGTCGTCCGACCCGGGGGTGTCGACGGTGTATTCGCGGTAATAGCCGCTCTTCTCCTTCGGCAGGCGCCCTTCGCGGTTGCCGAAGACCGTGCCGTCCTTGGTGTACGGGAACGGCCCGCCGGCTTCGATCCGCCGCAGCGTGGTCTGGGCTTCGGGGGGCAGTTGGGCCGCCGCCACGGTGGTCATACCCGGCGGCACGGACACCGGGCGCGACGTGCTCGGCCCGAACGGGCTCGGTGAATGCGTCGCGTCCCGCGGCGCGGTACTCGGCGCGGCCGCCGATGCCGGCGTCCCGCTCGTCGCCCCGGGGCTGTTGGCCTCGCTGCCGCCCCGGGTGAGCCCGATGACCAGCGCGATCGCCGCCACCGCCGCGAGCAGCGCGGCGGCGAGGACCATGCGGGGCTTGCCCGACATTCGTGACATCCCGTTCATGACGGGGATGGTGGCACGCACCGGGGCAGCGGGGGTGGATGGGACACGCGGGGAGAAGCGCGGTCTGAGGGCGGGCCGGGCCTCGGTATCGCCCGGCCGCCCTCGCGCCGTCGTCTACTCCCCCGCCAACCGCCGCACGAACTCCCGGGTCGCGGCTCCCGGGTCCTCGGCCTCGGTGATCGCGCGGACCACGACGACCCGGCGGGCCCCCGCGGCGAGGACCTCGTCGAGGTTGCCCAGGTCGATGCCGCCGATGGCGAACCACGGCCGGGCCGGCCGGAGCGACGCCGTGTAGCGGACCAGGTCCAGGCCCGGTGCCGGGCGCCCCGGTTTGGTCGGGGTCGGCCAGACCGGGCCGGTGCAGAAGTAGTCGACACCGGGCTCGGCGAGCGCGGCGTCGACCTCGGCTTCGGCGTGTGTGGACCGCCCGACGACCACCTCGTCGCCGAGGATCGCGCGGGCGTGCGGCACGGGCAGGTCGTCCTGGCCGAGGTGGAGGACGTCGGAGCCCGCCGCGTGCGCGACGTCCGCGCGGTCGTTGACGGCGAGGAGCCGGCCGTGCCGCCGCGCGGCGTCCGCGAAGACTTCCAGGTGGGCCAGTTCCTGCTTGGCCTCCAGGCCGGTCTTCTGCCGCAGCTGGACGATGTCCACGCCCGCGGCCAGCACGGCGTCCAGGAACTCGGGCAGGTCGCCCTGCTTCTCCCGGGCGTCCGTGCACAGGTACAGGCGGGCCGCGTCGAGGCGGCCGCGGATGTCCGTCATACCGCGAGGGCCTGGGCGCGGCGGCGTACCTCGGTCTTGCGGTTGCCGCGGAGCGCGTCGATGGGGGTGCCGGGCAGCGACTCGTCCGGCGTGAAGAGCCATTCGAGGATCTCGCGGTCGGAGAAGCCCGCGTCCTCCAGCACCGTGAAGGTCCCGGTGAGGCCCTTGACGGTGGCGTTGTTCTGGATGAACGCGGCGGGCACCTGGAGGCTGTTGTTCTCCCCGCGGCGGACGGCGAGGATCTGCCGGTCCTTGAGGAGCTGCCGGATCCGGGTCACCTCGACGCCGAAGATCTCGGCGAGGTCCGGGAGGGTCAGCCAGTCGGCGATGAGTTTTTCGATGGTCGTGTCGGTCTCGCTCACGGCTCCAGAATAGGGCCCTGCGACGTACGGGAATCCCGTGCTTTCCGACGAGATCCCCGCGCGTCGCGGCGGCTCAGGCCGTGCCGTCGGCCCGCTGGACGTCCTTGAGCGCGGTGCCGATGTCGGCGAACTTGGCCTTGTCGACCGCGGCGCCGGTCTGCACGAGCTTGCGGCCCTGGGCCAGGTCGCGCGGCCGGGCGACGGTGATCAGTGCGACGAGGGTGTCGCCGGCGAACCAGCCGGCGCTCCACTTGCCGTCCTCGCCGGGGCCGCGGACCACGAGTTCGTCGTCGGGGCCGTGGTGGCCGACGTACTGGATCATGCGGCCGAACTGGTCGGACCAGAAGTACGGCACCGGGTCGTACGCCGCGTCGCCGCCGGCCAGGTTCGCGGCGACGGTGCGGGGCCCGTGCAGGGCGTTGTCCCAGTGCTCGACGCGCAGGCGGGCGCCGTAGCGGGCGGACGGGAAGACGACGCAGTCGCCGACCGCGTAGACGTCGGGGTGCGACGTGCGCAGGTGGTCGTCGACGACGACGGCGCCGCGCGGGTCGAGGTCCAGGCCGGAGCCGGCGAGCCACCCGGTGTCGGGGCGGACGCCGATGCCGACCACGACGGCGTCGGCGGGGAGCCGGGTGCCGTCGGCGAGGTGGACCGCGCCGGGTTCGAGGCGGTCGACGCGGGCGTTGAGGAGGAGTTCGACGCCGGCCTCGGCGTACCACGGGACGAAGCGCGTGCCGATGTCGTCGGGGAAGGCACCCGCGAGCGGCGCGTGCAGCGCTTCGACGACGGTGGTGCGGCAGCCGAGCGCGGCCGCGGAGGTGGCGACTTCGGCGCCGATCCAGCCCGCGCCGACGACCACCACGTGCGCGCCGGGGGTGAGGGCGGCGCGGAGGCGGCGCGCGTCGTCGAGGGTGCGCAGGGTGTGGACGCCGTCGACGTCGGCCGCGCCGGGCAGGTTGACGACCTGCGAACCGGTCGCGATCACGAGCCGGTCGTAGGCGAGCGGGCCCGCGTCGGTGTCGACCTCGCGGTCGGCCGGGCGGAGCCCGGTGGCGGCGCGGCCCAGGAGCAGCTCGACGCCCAGGGCGTCCCAGTCCGCTTCGAAGGTGGAGTCGTCGGTCTTGCCGCCGAGGACCTCCTTGGACAGGGGCGGGCGGTCGTACGGCTTGTGCGGCTCGGCCCCGAGCAGGGTGATCCGGCCGGTGTAGCCCTGTTCGCGCAACCCCACGACAGTCTGCAGGCCGGCCATGCCGGCACCCACGACAAGCACGTTCTCCATGCGGGGAACCTTAGGGGTCGACACGTGTACGGCCGACGACGAAGAGTTTGATTGAGGCAAGGATCACGTACCGGGACCTCCGCACCCAGTCCGACAATCCGACGATTCCGGCCGGAGGTAGGGTTGAGTCCTCACGGGAGCCCGGTGGGACCGGGCTGAGAGGGGGGCTGCGAGCCCCCGACCGTCCGAACCTGATCCGGGTCATGCCGGCGCAAGGGAGTGTGTCCACCAGCCATGGCTTCTGCGAGCCCGAGCCCCTCGGCCTCCCCCGATGTCCTCGTCGTCGGCGCCGGCGTCATCGGCCTCTCGATCGCCTGGCGCGCCGCCCGCCGCGGCCTCACCGTCGTCCTCGCCGACCCGCAGCCCGGCCGCGGCGCCTCGCACGCCGCCGCGGGCATGCTCACCCCGGTCTCCGAACTCCAGTACGGCGAAGAGTCCCTGCTCCGCCTCAACATGGACTCCGCGGCCCGGTACCCCGCCTTCGCCGCCGAACTCGAGGAGGCCTCCGGACTCCCCTCCGGCTACCGCGCCTGCGGCACCCTCGCCGTCGCCCTCGACGCCGACGACCGTGCCGTCCTCAAGGACCTCCACGCGTTCCAGTCCCGCCTCGGCCTCGCCTCCACCTGGCTGACCAGCCGCGAATGCCGCCGCTTCGAACCGATGCTCTCCCCCGCCGTCGCGGGCGGCCTGCACGTCGAAGGCGACCACCAGATCGACAACCGCCGCCTCGTCGCCGCGCTCCTCGCCGCCTGCGAACGCGAACCCGGCGTCACCCTGCGGCCCGCCCGCGCCACCGCTCTCCTCACCGCCGGCGACCGCGCGACCGGCGCCCGCCTCGACGACGGCACCGACGTGTCCGCCGGCCAGGTCGTCCTCGCGGCCGGCTGCTGGTCCAACGCCGTCGAAGGCCTGCCGCCCGGCCTGCTGCCGCCCATCCGCCCGGTCAAGGGCGAGATCCTGCGCCTGCACGTCCCGGACGCCTACCGGCCGTTCCTCAGCCACAACGTCCGCGGCGTCGTCAAGGGCGGCAGCATGTACCTGGTGCCGCGCGCCGACGGCGAACTCGTGATCGGCGCCACCGAGAACGACCTCGGCTACGACACCGAGGTCACCGCCGGCGGCGTCTACGAACTCCTCCGCGACGCCCGCGAACTCGTCCCCGGCGTCACCGAACTCCCGCTCGTGGAAACGCACGCGGGCCTGCGCCCCGGCACCCCGGACAACGCGCCGCTGATCGGCCGCACCGGCCTCGACGGCCTGATCGCCGCCACCGGCCACTACCGGCACGGCATCCTGCTGACCCCCGTCACCGCCGACGCCGTCGCCGAACTCCTCGCCGACGGCACCGTCCCCGACGTCGTCCGCCCCTGGGGGCCCGCGCGCTTCACCGCCACCACCGGCAAGGAGCTGTCCTACGCATGACCGTCGAGCCCGCCCACACGATCTCCGTCAACGGCGAACCCCGCCCGCTCGCCGCCGGCACCACCGTCGCCGCGCTCATCGCGACCATGACCTCGGCCACCAAGGGCGTCGCCGTCGCGGTCAACGAGGACGTCGTGCCGCGCAGCAAATGGGCGTCCACGCTGCTCGACGCCGGCGACCGCGTCGAGGTCCTCACCGCCGTCCAGGGCGGCTGACCCCCCGACCACCCCGAACACCCCACCCCCACACGCCAAGGAGGACGGCAATGACGCACGCGACCGCGGACGACAAGCTCCAGCTCGGCGGCGAGGTCTTCTCCTCCCGGCTGATCACCGGCACCGGCGGCGCGCCGAGCCTGGACATCCTGGAAGCCGCGCTGGTCGCGTCCGGCACCGAGATGACCACGGTCGCGATGCGCCGGCTCAACCCGCGCACCACCGGCTCCGTCCTCGACCTGCTGCGCAAGCTCGGCATCCGGCCCCTGCCGAACACCGCCGGCTGCTACACCGCCGGCGAAGCCGTGCTGACCGCCCGCCTCGCGCGCGAAGCGCTGGAGACCGACTGGGTGAAAGTGGAGGTCGTCGCCGACGAGCGGACCCTGCTGCCGGACACCGTGGAACTCGTGGACGCCGCCGAACGGCTCGTCGACGACGGCTTCGTCGTCCTCGCCTACACGAACGACGACCCGGTCGTCGCCCGCCGCCTGGAACAGGTCGGCTGCGCCGCGGTCATGCCGCTCGGCTCGCCGATCGGCTCCGGCCTGGGCATCCGCAACCCGCACAACATCCGGCTGATCACCGAGCAGGCGACCGTGCCGGTCGTCCTCGACGCGGGCATCGGCACCGCGTCCGACGCCGCCCTCGCCATGGAACTGGGCTGCGACGCCGTCATGCTGGCGTCCGCGGTGACGCGCGCCCAGGAACCGGCGCTGATGGCCGCGGCGATGCGCAGCGCCGTCGACGGCGGGCGGCTCGCCTACCGGGCCGGGCGGATCCCGATGCGGCACTACGCGGAAGCGTCGTCGCCGACCGACGGCCTCGCCGAAATCCCGGCATTCTGACCCCGACACCCCGGCTCTCCGACGCAGGCTGCGGCCGCCGCGGCATGGCGAGGCCCACGTTCCGTGACCGGAACCGGACGGTCCTGCCACTCGTCGGGGACTACGTGACCGTAAAATCCCTGGCGTGGACATGACGAATGACGACCCGATCGTCGGGCGCGTGCTCGACGGCCGTTACCGGGTCCGGGCCCGGATCGCGGCGGGCGGCATGGCCACCGTCTACCGTGCCGAGGACATGCGTCTGGACCGCACGGTCGCGGTGAAGGTGATGCACCCGGCGATGGCCGCGGACGCGTCCTTCACCGACCGGTTCATCCGCGAGGCCAAGGCCGCCGCGCGCCTGGCGCACCCCAACGTGGTCGGCGTGTTCGACCAAGGACACGACGGCGACGTGGTGTTCCTCGCGATGGAGTACGTCGAAGGCCGCACGCTGCGTGAACTCCTCCAGGACCTCGGCACGCTGACCCCGCGCGAAGCGTTCGGCGTACTCGAACCGACGCTGGCCGCGCTCGGCGCGGCGCACCGCGCCGGCTTCGTGCACCGCGACGTGAAGCCGGAGAACGTGCTGATCTCCGACGACGGCGGCATCAAGGTCGCCGACTTCGGACTGGCGCGTGCGACCGCGACGGCGGCATCCGCGGCGACCGGCAAGGTCCTGGTCGGGACGGTGGCATATCTGGCGCCGGAGCAGATCGAACGCGGCGCGGCATCGCCGACGTCGGACGTGTATGCCGCGGGCATCCTCCTCTACGAGATGCTGACGGGCCGTCAGCCGTATCAGGGGCGCTCCGCGGTCGAGATCATCTACAAGCACGTGCACGAGGACGTCCCGCCGCCGTCGATAGCGGTGCCGGGCCTGCCGCCCGCACTGGACGGGCTGGTCGCCGCGGCCACCGACCGGGACCCCCGGCACCGTCCCGCGGACGCCGACGAGTTCCTCGCGCTGGTGCGCCGCACCCGGCAGCACGCGATGACCGAGACCGAACTCGACTTCGGCGCGGCCGAGCGCGTCCTGCCGCCGCCCCCGCCGAACACGTACGCGCCGGAGCCCGAGCCGGTCGCCCTCCACCAGCCCGCCTACACGCCGGGCCCGCCCGCGGGCCCGGAACCCGAGCCGGCCGACGCGAACCTCACCCGGCAGGTGGAGATCCCGCTGGACTTGGGACCGTTGGGCCTGTCGACCGAGTCGATCCTGGACGAGCACCCGTACGGCGGCCATCACGGCTACGACGACGACGGCTACGCCACCCCGCCCGACGGCACCCCCGACGCCTACGACGCCAAGGGCGGCGCTCCCGGCCGCAGGCGCCGCCGCGGGCCCGGCCGCGGCGTGATCGCGCTGCTGGTCGTCCTGGCGGTCGCCGCGACGATCGGCGTCGTGGCGTGGAAGCTCGGCGCCGGGCAGTCGGCGAAGGTGCCCGCGGTGGTGAACGAACAGGCCGCGGACGCGCAGCGCAAGCTCAAGAACAGCGGCCTCAAGTTCCGCGTCGAGGAGGAGTTCAGCGAGACGGTCGCGTCGGGTGCGGTCATCGCGACCGATCCGCAGGCGGGCCGGTCGGTGGACAAGGGCTCGACGGTGCTGCTGCGCGTTTCGCGCGGGCCGGAGCGCTATGCGGTGCCGCAGGTCGACGGGCAGACCGTCGACCAGGCGCGGCAGGCCGTCACCGACGCCAAGCTCGTGGTCGGGAAGATCGTGCAGCAGGACGACGCGCGGCCTCCCGGACAGGTCGTCTCCGCGTCGCCCGGCTTCGGCACGCTGGTGTCGCCGGGGACGACGGTGGACCTGACGGTCAGCCGCGGCCTGCCGGTGGCGCTGCCGGTGCTGACCGGGCGTACCGAGCAGGAGGCCCGCGACGCGCTGACGCCGAGCGGCATCCAGCTGGTCGTCGACCCGAACCAGGTGTTCTCGAACGACGTGCCGGCCGGGCGCATCGCGTCGCAGACGCCGCCGCAGGGCAGCCCCGTCTATCCGGGGGCGACCGTGACCGTGCAGATCTCCAAGGGCCAGGACATGGTCCTGGTGCCGAAGGTCGACGGGATGAGCGAGGACGAAGCCAAGGCCGCGCTGACCGCGGCCGGGTTCCAGGTCGAGTCCAACACGGTGTTCCCGCTGGGCCCGAAGAAGGTCACCAGCATGAGCCCGGGCGGCAACAACATGGCGCCGCGCGGATCGAAGGTCACCATCAACATCTTCTGACGCGCGGGCGACCGCGCGCCGTGTACCGCCGGGGGCGGCGGGCCCGTCAGAGTTCGGGTCCGTCGCCTTCGCGTTCCTGGTAGGAGTAGCGCTGCTCCTGCCACGGGTCGCCGATGTTGTGGTAGCCGCGTTCCTCCCAGAACCCGCGCTTGTCGACCACCATGTACTCGATGCCGCGGACCCACTTGGGGCCCTTCCAGGCATACAGGTGCGGCACGATCAGCCGGACCGGGAAGCCGTGTTCGGCGGTCAGCGGCTCGCCGTCGTGGTGCGTGGCGAACATGGCGCGCTCGGTGGCGACGTCGGTGATGCGCAGGTTGGAGCTGAATCCGTATTCGGCCCACACCATCACGTGCGTGACTTCGGGGGCGGGCGGGGCTATCTCGAGGAAGGTTTCGGCGGCGACACCGCCCCACTCGTTGCCGAGCATGCTGAACTTGGTGACACAGTGGAAGTCCGCGACCACGGTGGTGCGCGGCAGCGCGGAGAACTCCTCGTAGTTCCAGCAGTGCTTGTCGCCCGACGCGGTGGCGCCGAACACCCGGAAATCCCAGGTGTCGGGCTTGAAGCGGGGCACCGGGCCGTAGTGCAGGACCGGCCAACCCCGCTGGAGGCGCTGGCCGGGGGGCAGTCGGGGGTCCATGGCGTCCATGCTCCCAGACCGCCCGCCCCGCCCACGACGCGGGCTGATGGAAGGCAAGCCTTCCCTTCGTGGAATCAAAGCCGCATGGGGTGACAGGATTCACATAAACCCCATTCGTTTCCGTCGGAAGGTGACTTGCGATGCACGGCGACCCGCAGATCCTCGAACTGCTCAACGAGCAGTTGACCGCCGAGCTGACCGCCATCAACCAGTACTTCCTGCACGCGAAACTCCAGGAGCACTGGGGCTACACCAAGCTCGCGCAGTGGACCCGGCACGAGTCCTTCGACGAGATGAAGCACGCCGAGAAGATCACCGACCGGATCCTCTTCCTGGAGGGCCTGCCGAACTACCAGCGGCTGAACGCGCTGCGCATCGGCCAGACGCTGGAGGAGATGTTCCGCGCCGACCTCGCCGTCGAGATGGAGGCGATCGAGCGCCTGCGCTCCGGCATCCTCGTGATGCGCGAGAAGGGCGACGCGACCTCGGCGAACATCTTCGAGGACATCCTCGCCGACGAGGAAGAGCACGTGGACTACCTGGAGACCCAGCTCGACCTGCTGAAGAAGCTCGGCGAGCCGCTCTACATCGCGCAGCTCATCGAGCAGCCCGAAAGCTGATCCGGCCGCGTCCCGGACCCGCGCCGCGAGGCGTCCGCGGGGACGTGACGCACACCTCTCTTCACCTGCCGCCGGGGGTGAGGTTACCCTTACCTTAGTAACCTCACCCTTGGGGGACGGCCCGTGTACGTGTGCATCTGCTTCGGCGTGACCGACAGCCAGGTCAGCGCCCAGATAGACGACGGCGCCCGCAGCATGCGCGAGATCGCCGCGTCCTGCCGCGCCGGCACCGACTGCGGCCGCTGCGTGAAGACGATCTGCTCGATGATCCCCCGCGACGAGAGCCGCTCCTGCGGCGGCTGCACCCCGCGCTGCGGCAAGGTGTGCCGCGCCGAGAAGCCCGGACACGCCGCCGCCGACGCAGCCGACCGCACCAGCGTAAGCCTCCCGATCCCGGTCGTCCCCGTTCCGCTGACGATTGTGGCGACCGACACCGCTGCCTAGCCGGCCGCCGTCTGACCGGCCGCCGCACCCACCAGGTCCGACACCAGGACGATCTCGAAGCCCTTCGCCCGCAGCCCCGCCACGATCTTCGGCAGCGCGTCCGCGGTGTGCGCGGCCGGGCCCAGCGAGTTGTGCATCACCACGACCGACCCGTTCTTCACCTTCGCCAGCACCGTCGCGGCGATCTTGTCGCCGGTCGCGCCGTCCGCGTCGCCGCTGACGACGTCCCACTGCACCGGCATGACCCCCGTCGACGCGATCGCCCTCAGCGCCGCCTTGTCGTAACAGCCGCCCGGGAAACGGAAGTACGGCACGGTCCGCGCCCCCGGAACCGCCTTCAGCCGCTCGAACGGCGCCCGCACCTCCGCCGCCATCTCGTTCTCCGGCACGTGCCCGAGCCCGTAGCACTGCCCCGCGAACCCGCGGTGCGTCAGCGAATGGCTCGCCACCTCGAACAGCGGATCGGTCGCGATCCCCTTGGCCTCCTGCGGATAGGTGTCGATCCACAGCCCGGTCATGAAGAACGTCGCCGGGACCTTCAACCGCCGCAGATCCGCCAGCAGCGCCGTGTTGTCGTACGACGCGGTCTTGCCGGTCCGCAGCCGCTCCTGCATCCCCGCCGTCATGTCGCTGTCGAACGTCAGCGCCACCCGCGGCTTGGCCCGCGGACCGTTGTCGAACACCGCCGGCAGCCCGTCCGGGCCGAGCGGCAGCGTCTTCGCCCCCGGGATCCCGCCCGCCCCGGCCGGCACGACCGGGACCGGGCTGCCGGACGCCGGAGCGCTGCCCGGCGCACCGGGCGCCCCGCGCGCACCCGGCCCGTCCGGCGCCGGACTCGACGCCGCGGCCTTCGGCGTGCCCGCACCACCGCCGGAACACCCGGCCAACGCGACGAGCAGTGCTGCGGCGAGTAACGCCGCGAAGCCGGTCCCCCGGCTCCCCCGTCCCCCGAGACTCCCCCGAAAGCGCCCCCGTGTGTGCGTCACGCGGCGGCCTCCACGACCGCTTCGGCAGCCTTCGCGGCCGCGGACGCGTCGACGTCCAGGTGCGTGACGATGCGGATCAGACGCGGGCCGAACACGCTGACCAGCACACCCGCGGCCCGGCAGCGCTCCGCCACCGTCGCGGCGTCCGGCCGCGGCTCGGACAGCCGCACCAGCACCAGATTGGTCTCCGGGGCGACGACGTCCAGACCCGCGTCGCCCAGCGCGTCCGCGATCAGGCGCGCATGCACGTGGTCGTCGGCGAGCCGGGCGATGTGGTGGTCGAGCGCATACAGGCCGCCCGCGGCGAGGATGCCCGCCTGCCGCATCGCCCCGCCCATGCGGTGCCGCATCCGGCGCGCCTCCGCCATCCGGTCGGCGGGCAGCAGCACCACCGACCCGGCCGGGGCGCCGAGGCCCTTCGACAGGCAGACGGCCAGGGTGTCGAAGAGTTCGCCGTACGCGGGCAGCGGCGTGCCGGTGGCGACGTGCGCGTGCCAGATGCGGGCCCCGTCGCAGTGCAACGCGACACCGGCGTCCGCGGTCAGCTCGCGGATCGCCCGCAGCTGCTCGATCGGGTACACCGAGCCGCCGCCGCGGTTGTGGGTCTGCTCGACGGCCACCGCGCGCGTGCCGACGGTGTGCGCGTCGCCCGGGCGCAGCAGTCTGCCGACGTCCGCCGGTTCCAGCAGGCCGCGCGGACTCAGCGCGGTCCGGGTCTGGATGCCGCCGTGCCACGCCGCCGCGCCGTCCTCGTGCGCCACGATGTGCGCGTCCGCATCCAGGACCAGTTCCTCGCCCGGGGCGACGGACAGCCGCACCGCGATCTGGTTGGCCATCACGCCGGTCGGCGTGAACAGGCCGGCGTGGCGGCCCCCGAACAGGGCCGCGACGCGGTTCTCCAGGGCACGGACGGTGGGGTCCTCGCCGTAGACGTCGTCGCCGACCTCGGCATCCGCCATGGCGGCGCGCATCGCGGGGGCGGGCCGGGTGACGGTGTCGCTGCGCAGATCAATCACAGGGGCCAGCCTGCCATCCGGACACGGCGAAGGGGCGCCCGCGCGACCGCGGACACCCCTTCGCCGGAACTCTCCGGCACTTCGCCGATGCGGCTCAGTGGCCGCGGTACATCTCCGCCACCAGGAACGCCAGGTCGAGCGACTGGCTGCGGTTGAGCCGCGGGTCGCACGCCGTCTCGTAGCGCTGGTGCAGGTCGTCGACGAAGATCTCGTCGCCGCCGCCCACGCACTCGGTGACGTCGTCGCCGGTCAGCTCGACGTGGATGCCGCCCGGGTGGGTGCCGAGGCCGCGGTGCACCTCGAAGAAGCCCTTGACCTCGTCGAGGACGTCGTCGAAGCGACGGGTCTTGTGGCCGCTCGACGCCTCGAACGTGTTCCCGTGCATCGGGTCGCACACCCACGCGACCTGCGCGCCGGACGCGGTGACCTTCTCCACGAGCGTCGGCAGCACGTCGCGGACCTTGCCCGCGCCCATACGGACGATGAACGTCAGCCGGCCGGGCTCACGCTCCGGGTCGACCTTGTCGATCAGCGCGAGGGCGTCTTCCGGCGTGGTCGTCGGGCCCAGCTTGACGCCGATCGGGTTGCGGATCCGGGACGCGAACTCGACGTGCGCGCCGTCCAGTTGCCGGGTGCGCTCGCCGATCCACACCATGTGGCCGGACACGTCGTACAGGTCGCCGGTGCGCGAGTCGACGCGGGTCAGCGCCGACTCGTAGTCGAGGATCAGCGCCTCGTGCGACGCGAAGAACTCGACGGTGCGGAACTCCTCCGGGTCGACGCCGCACGCGTGCATGAAGCGCAGCGCGCCGTCGATCTCCGCCGCCAGTCGCTCGTAGCGCTCGCCGGACGGGGACAGGGCCACGAAGTCCTGGTTCCAGGCGTGCACCTGGCGCAGGTCGGCGTAGCCGCCGGTGGTGAACGCGCGCACCAGGTTCAGCGTCGCGGACGACGCGTGGTACATGCGCTTGAGCCGCTCCGGGTCCGGGACGCGGGCCGTTTCGGTGAACGCCAGGTCGTTGACCGCGTCGCCGCGGTACGTCGGCAGCGTGACGCCGTCGCGCGTCTCGATCGGCTGCGAGCGGGGCTTGGAGTACTGCCCCGCCATACGGCCGACCTTGACGACCGGCACGGATGCCGCGTAAGTGAGGACGACGGCCATCTGCAGCAGGGTCTTGAGCTTGTTGCGGATCGCGTCGGCGGTGTTGCCCGCGAACGTCTCGGCGCAGTCGCCGCCCTGGAGCAGGAACGCCTCGCCGCGCGCGACCGCGGCCAGCCGGCCGCGCAGCTGGTCGCACTCGCCCGCGAACACCAGCGGCGGATAGGACTCGAGGTCCGCGAGCGCAGCACGCAGGGCCTCGGTGTCCGGCCACTCGGGCTGCTGCGCAGCCGGGAGGGTCCGCCAGGTCTGGATCTCGTTCGCAGTCACCCACCCAAGATAAACAATCGGGCAAGGCATTTAGGACCTTGCCCGACAGGCGAGACGCAGGTCACTGACCAGGAGTTTCGGGACGGGGGGCGGGCAGCGGCGGGGCCACCCGGGCGAATGCCGGGGCCACGTGGCACGGACGTCGCGGGCCGATGCGGCGTGACCTGCGGATCCTTTCCCGCACCGCGGCCGCCCGCCGCGGCGCGCGGCCTGTCGGCGCCGCGGTACTTCTCCCCTGCCCGCTCTCCCCGCTACAGTGCTCCCGTGATCTCGCCCCGACTCAGTTCCTGGTGGTGGCCCCGCACTGCGGCGGCCACTGTCCTGCGCGATCGCTGAAGCTTCGATCCGACGGCCGCCCGCAAGGGCGGCCGTCGGCGTTTCCGGACCTGGTCCGGGGGGTGCGGCGGGGCCCGGCGGGCGGCCCCGCCTCTCGGGAGTACCCGCTGTGACGTCCCCCTCCGCCGCCGCCCTGCTCGCCCCGCTCTTCGCCGCCGCGCCGCCGCCCTTCGCGCTGATCCGCCGCGAGGGCTCCGACACCGTCGACCTGCTGCTCGGCGACGTGGTCGAGGCGCCGTCGCTCGACGCGATCCCGCTGCCGGACGGCGCGCCCGCGCACGGGCCGCGGCACGACGTGCTCGCCCTGATCCCGTACCGGCAGATCCGCGAGCGCGGCTTCGAAGCCGACGACGACGGCACCCCGCTGCTGTGCCTGCGCATCGCCGAGCAGCACGCGCTGGCCTACAACGACGTCCTCGCCGCCCTCCCCGACACCCCGGTGGCCCTGGCCGGCGGCGGCTTCGACGTGGACGACGCGACGTACGCGGGGATCGTCGAACGCGTCATCGCCGACGAGATCGGCCGCGGCGAAGGCGCGAACTTCGTCATCCGCCGCGACTACCGCGACCGCATCGCCGACTACTCGCCCGCCACCCCCGGCACGCTGCTGCGCCGGCTGCTGACCCGCGAGTCCGGCGCGTACTGGACGTATCTGATCCACACCGGCACCGGCGGCGTCACGCTGGTCGGCGCCAGCCCCGAGCGGCACGTGAGCGCCATCGGCGGCGACGTCGTCATGAACCCGATCAGCGGCACCTACCGCTATCCGGCCGCCGGGCCGGACAAGGACGGCCTGCTGGCGTTCCTGCGCGACGGCAAGGAGGTCGACGAGCTGTTCATGGTCGTCGACGAAGAGCTGAAGATGATGAGCGAGGTGTGCGACCTCGGCGGCCGGGTGCTCGGCCCGTACCTGAAGGAGATGGGCCACCTCGCGCACACCGAGTACGTGCTGCGCGGCCGCAGTTCGCTGGACGTGCGGGCGGTGCTCCGCGGCACGATGTTCGCGCCCACGGTCACCGGCTCGCCGCTGGAGAACGCGTGCCGGGTGATCCGCCGCCACGAGCCGACCGGCCGCGGCTACTACTCGGGCGTCGTCGCGCTGATCGGCCGCGACGCCGAAGGCCGCCAGACCCTCGATGCGCCGATCCTCATCCGCACCGTCTACCTGGCGCCCGACGGCTCGCTGCGCGTCCCGGCCGGGGCGACGCTGGTGCGGCACTCGGACCCCGCCAACGAGGTCGCCGAGACGCACGCCAAGGCGGCCGGGGTGCTGGCCGCGCTGGGCGTCGTCCCCGCCTCGCGGCGCCCGGCCGCCGACGGCGCGCCGGTGCGGTTCGCCGACGACCCCGAGATCGCCCGGCTGCTGGCCGCCCGCAATGCCGGGCTGGCCCCGTTCTGGCTCACGGCGCGCGACGACGACGCGCTGCGGGCCCCGGAGCTGGCCGGGCGCCGGGTCCTGGTGATCGACGGCGAGGACACCTTCACCGCGATGCTCGCGCACCTGCTCCGCACGCTCGGGCTGCGGGTGGACCTGATGCCGTACGACGAGGTGTCCGCGCGCCGCGTCACCGAAGCCGAACTGCTGCTCGTCGGCCCCGGCCCGGGCGACCCGCGGCACGTCCTGGACCGCAAGATGCGCACGATGGGCGCCGCGGTGCGGCGGCGCCTGGACGCGGGCGGGCCGATGCTGGGCGTGTGCCTCGGCCACCAGCTGATCGCCGCCGAACTGGGCCTGGAGCTGGTGCGCAAGCACACGCCCTACCAGGGCAAGCAGGTGGGGATCGACTTCTTCGGCCGGAACGAGAAGGTCGGTTTCTACAACACGTTCAGCGCGGTGGAGCCGCGGCGCGCGCCCTACGGGCTGGAGTTCGCCGCCGACCCGGAGTCCGGGCAGATCCACGCCATGCGAGCGAAGGGGCTGCGAGTCGCCGGTGTGCAGTTCCACCCCGAATCGGTGCTCACCGCGAACGGGATCACCATCGTGCGGGAGGTGCTGGGCGCGCTGTGACGTGCCGAGACGGCCGTGTCCCCGGATCCCGCGAGGGGATCCGGGGACACCGGGGACTGCCGTGCCGCCGGCCGGGCTAGGGGCGCCGGCCGAGCAGTCCGACCAGGCGGTCCTGCACCGGCGCGTCGTCCGGTACCGGCACGGGCGGGGCGAAGACGCCGTAGCCCTGCCAGGAGGCGACGTGCGGGGACATCGCGTCGTAGACGGCCTGGGCGAGGTCCGGGTCGACGCCGTCGTCGGCGCCGATGCCGCGAGCCAAGTCCCAGGCGTGCACGGTCAGATCGCTGATCATCTGCCAGGCGTACTCGGGTGCCGGGGTCAGTCCGGCGCTGGTGTGCACCGCGCGGTCGAGCGCCCCGTCGGCGTGGAACGCCGCACGGGATTCCTCCGCGGCGCGCTCCCAGGTGCGGACCGGGTTGTCGCCGAGCACGTCGCCGTCGAAGCGGTCGCCGACCTCGGCGAGCGACTTGCCGGCGAACAGCTCGGGGGCCCACAGGTGTTCGGCTGTCACGTGGTTGACGAGGTCGCGCACGGACCAGTCCGTGCACGGCGTGTCCGCGCCCCACTGGTCGGGGCCGACCTGGTGGACGCGCGAGTCGAACTCGCGCATGGCCCGGTCGAAAGCGTCGAGGATGTCCATCAGCCGAACAGCGTCTTCGCTTCGTCGTACAGCGACGGCGGCACGGTCTTCAGCTCCCGCGTCGCCTCCTGCAGCGGCACGGTGACCACGTCGACGCCGCGCAGCGCGACCATCTGCCCCCATGCGCCGTCGTGCACGGCGTCGATGGCGTGGAAGCCGAACCGGGTGGCGAGCCAGCGGTCGAACGCGGTCGGGGTGCCGCCTCGCTGCACGTGGCCGAGGACGGTGGTGCGGGCTTCGTGGCCGGTGCGGCGTTCGATCTCGGCGGCCAGCCAGTCGCCGATGCCGGACAGCTTGACGTGCCCGAACGCGTCGAGGCTCTGGTCCTTGGTGACCATCTGCCCGTCCAGCGGGACGGCGCCTTCGGCGACCACGACGATCGGCGCGTAGTTGGTGCGGAACCGGCTCTCCACCCAGCCGCACACCTGCTCGATGTCGAACTGCTGCTCGGGGATGAGGATGACGTTCGCGCCTCCCGCCATGCCCGAGTGGATGGCGATCCAGCCCGCGTGCCGGCCCATGACCTCGACGATGAGCACCCGGCGGTGCGATTCGGCGGTGGTGTGCAGGCGGTCGATGGCCTCGGTGGCGATGTTGACCGCCGTGTCGAAGCCGAACGTGTAGTCGGTCGCGCCGAGGTCGTTGTCGATCGTCTTGGGCACGCCGACGACCTGCACGCCGTGCTCGTGCAGCCGGGTCGCGACGCCGAGGGTGTCCTCGCCGCCGATCGCGACCAGCGCGTCGACCTCCAGCTTGGCGAGGTTCTCCCGGATCTTCTCGACGCCGCCCTCGATCTTCATCGGGTTGGTGCGCGACGAGCCGAGGATGGTGCCGCCGCGCGGCAGGATTCCGCGGACCGCGGGGATGTCGAGGGTCTGGGTGTCGGCTTCGAGGGGGCCGCGCCAGCCGTCCCGGAAGCCCACGAAGTCGTAGCCGTAATCCGTGACGCCCTTGCGGACCACCGCCCGGATCACCGCGTTGAGGCCGGGGCAGTCGCCCCCACCGGTGAGAACGCCGACGCGCATACAGCTCCCCTTCGCCTTGCCGAGGACGGAACGGGCACGCCCGGACACAAGCCCGAAACGGCCACCACCCCCAACCTACCGCGTGACACACGCCACACCGGGCCGCCGCGATCCCGTTCGGGCCCACTCGAAAGGGGTGTCTTCGGGGCGCCTTGCGGCGGGCTGTGCCGGGGGCCCGGCACCCCTAAGGTGCTCGTCATGACTGTGCTTGCGATCGATGCCGGAACCACCGGGGTGACGGCCCTGGTGGTGGCCGAGGACGGCGGGGTTCTGGCACGCGGGTACCAGGAGTTCCAGCAGCACTTCCCCGAGCCGGGCCGGGTCGAGCACCAGCCGGAGGAGATCTGGCAGGCCGCGCTCCAGGCGTGCCGTGAAGCGCTCGCGGGCGCGGGGCGGCGGCCGACCGCGGTCGGCATCACCAACCAGCGCGAGACCGCGGTGCTGTGGAACCGGCGCACCCTGGCGTCGCCGCGGCGGGCGATCGTGTGGCAGGACCGGCGGTCGGCGGAGGTGTGCCGCACACTGGCCGGGCAGGGGCACGAGCCGCGGGTCGCGGAGCTGACCGGGCTGCGGCTGGACCCGTACTTCACCGCGACGAAGCTGGCCTGGCTGGCCGAGCACGATCCGGCGGTGTGGCGGGAGGTCGAGGCCGGGCGGGTCGCGGTCGGCACCGTCGACTCCTACCTGGTGGCGCGGATGACGGCGGGCCGCGAGCACGTCACCGACGCGTCGAACGCCTCGCGGACGCTGCTGTTCGACATCACCGCGGGCGCGTGGTCCGAGGAACTGTGCGCGCTGTTCGGCGTGCCGATGGCGGCGCTGCCGCGCGTGGTGCCGTCGTACGGGACCGTCGCCCGGACCGACCCGGACACGTTCCTCGGCCTCGACCTGCCGATCGCGGGCATCGCGGGCGACCAGCAGGCGGCGCTGTTCGGGCAGGCGTGCCATGCCCCCGGCGATGTGAAGTGCACCTACGGCACGGGCTCGTTCGTGCTCATCAACACCGGCGCGGAGCCGGTGCGTTCATCGGCCGGGCTGCTGACCACGGTGGCGTGGGGCGCACCCGACGGGAAGCTCACCTATGCCCTCGAAGGCTCGATCTTCGTGACGGGCGCGGCCGTCCAGTGGCTGCGCGACGGCCTGGGCATCATCGGCAAGGCCGCCGAGACCGAGCCGATCGCGCGCACCGTCCCCGACTCCGGCGGAGTCGTCTTCGTCCCGGCGCTCACCGGCCTGGGCGCGCCCGACTGGGATCCGACCGCCCGCGGCACCATCCTCGGCATCACCCGCGGCACCACCCGCGCCCACCTGGTCCGCGCGACCCTCGAAGCCATCGCCTTCGAGGTCCGCGACGTCGTCGACGTCATGACCTCCGACGCGGGCCTCGACCTGCGGTGCCTCAAGGTCGACGGCGGCGCCTCCGAGAACGACCTCCTGTGCCGCATGCAAGCCGACCAGCTCGGCGCCGTGGTGGCCCGGCCCAAGGTCCGCGAAACCACTGCCCTCGGCGCCGCCTTCCTCGCCGGCCTCGGCACGGGCCTCTGGTCCACTCCCGAAGAAATCGCCACCACCTGGCAACTCGACGCCGAATTCACCCCGGGCCACCGCGACGACCACGCCTACGACAAGTGGCGCCTGGCGGTGGAGAAGGCGAAGGGCTGGGCGGTCTAGGTCGATCCGTCAGTCGAGGCCCAGGAGCGCAGGCACGTCGACCTGCACGACGAAGTGCTCGCCGACCGGGATCTCAGCAGTCCCCGATACCCGGCCTGTCTCCTTGTAGGCGCCGCCCGCAAGCGTGTGCACGATCAACTCCGGGGTTGCGGTCGCAGGCTCCAAACGCCAGTAGTGCTCTAGGCCGAGTTCGGCATAGGCACCAGGCTTCAGGTGCCTATCGACCATGGCGTTGCTCGGCGAGACGATCTCCACGATGAGCAACACGTCTTCCATGGACACGGCCACCGGCCCATTGCGCACGGCTTCGGCGTCCGCCACCACGATGTCGGGGATGAAGAGTTCGTCGGCCGTCCGCACGTTGACCGCTTCGGCGATCCCGAACGGCGATTTCGCGGCGCGGATACCGGACTTGATCTGCACAGTCAGCTCGAACGAAGCAACCTGGTGCAGCCACGACGGCGAAGGAGACACGATGAGGGCACCGCCTACCAGCTCGATGCGGGAGCGCCTGTCGTGCTGGTTGCGGTCGAGAAGCTCGTCGACGGTCCACGAACCCAGGTGGCCTTCGAGACGACCACCCGGCGGACCCACGCGGTCGTCGATCAACGGACCATCGTGGTATTCGAGGGTCTCTCCGCGGGCTTCGGCATCGCTTGCCTTGCTTGCGGTCATGACACTCACCTGCACCCTCCGATCCGGGTTTCCAGCATCGCATGCGCTTCGGACGAGGCAGACGATTCCGCAGATCTACACCCCGGACGGCGCCTTTGCGTGACCGTCACACTACAGAGTGCATCACAGTTCGATAACACGCGCGTTCGAAGAACAACTAGTCGTCCAGTCCGCGCTCGATCGCATAGCGCACCAGCTCCACGCGGTTGTGGAGCTGGAGCTTGTTCAGGGTGTTCTGGACGTGGTTCTGGACCGTGCGGTGGGACAGGACCAGGCGCTCCGCGATCTGCTTGTAGGACAGGCCCTTGGCGACCAGGCGGAGGACTTCGGTTTCGCGGTCGGTGAGGCGCGGGGCGGCGGGTTCGCGGGTGCCGGCCGGGGCGGGGTTGGTGGCGATGCGGCGGAATTCGCCGAGGACGAGGCCGGCGAGGCCGGGGGTGAAGACCGCGTCGCCTTGGGCGGTGCGGGCCACGGCGTCGAGGAGTTCCGCGGCGCTGGCGGACTTGACGAGGTAGCCGGTCGCGCCGGCCTTGACGGCTTCGAGGACGTCTTCCTGCTCGCCGCTCGCGGACAGCACGAGGATCCGCACCGACGGGTCGTTCTTGACGAGTTCGCGCGCCACCTCGTCGCCGCTGAGCTTGGGCAGATTGAGGTCGAGGACGACGACGTTGGGCGCGGTCGCCTTGGCGCGGCGGACCGCCTCGGGCCCGTCGCCCGCGGTGGCGACGACGTCGTATCCGGCCGCGGCGAGGTCGCGGGCCACCGAGTCGCGCCACATCGGGTGGTCGTCGACCACGAGCACCCGGATCGGGGGCTTGTCCGGTGCGGTCTCGGTCATCGCGGGACACCTCGCGGGATGCGTTGCGGTCGGCACGGCCGCCGACCGGTCGGAAGTCTTCTCACAGCGACGGATGCTGACGCATCGTCAAGGCAGTTGGGCCCGCGACGAACCTAGCGGAACCGGCTACCGTACGGCGGCCGCCGGGCGCGGCAGCCGCAGTTCGACCTCGGTGCCCTGTCCGGGGACCGAGGTCAGGAACGCCGTCCCGCCGACATCGCGCAACCGGCCTTCGATGGACTGCGAGACGCCCAACCGCCCGGCGGTGCGTGCTTCTTCGAGCCGTCCGGCGGGGATGCCCGGCCCGTCGTCGCGCACGCTGACGATGATCTCGTCGGGCTCGTCCTCCAGCAGGATCCACGCCCGCGCCTCGTCGCCCGCGTGCCGCCACACGTTGTCGAGCGCCGCCGACGTCGCCGCCGCGATCTCCCGCGCCACCGGCATGGGCAGCAGCACCGGGGTCCCGGGCGACGCCACGGTGACCCGGGCGCCCGCGAACCGGCCGATCAGCGTGCGCAGGTCGGCGCGCGCCGCCTCGCCGCCTGCGCCGGAGCCCGGCAGGTCGACGTCTTCGAGTTCGGCCGGCGCGTCGGAGATGAGCTGCCGCAGGGCGACTTCCTGCTCGCCGGCGAGCCGCCCCAGTTCGGCCGCCTCGCCGCCGATTTCCGCGCCGCGCCGCTGCACGAGGGCGAGCACCTGCAGCACGCTGTCGTGGATGTCGCGGGCGAGGCGTTCGCGTTCGCGGGTGGCGGCTTCGAGCTGGAGGGCCCGGGCGAGGGCGCGTTCGCTGGCGCGGGCGAGTTCGACGACGTAGCCGATCGCGGTGGCGGCGAGCATCATCAGCACGATGTTGTGGGCGTTGCTCTGCGCTATGGCACCGCGCTCCGCGATGTTCGCGGCGCCGGTGGCCAGCGCCGCGATCGCCCCCGTCGGCCAGCCGCCCTTGACCGCCCATGCGAGGACGGGCGCCGACGACCACACCGTCGGCAGGGTCAGCGCGCCTTCGTGGACGCGCGCTATGTCGTCGAGCCACCGGGTGGCCAGCACGCTGCCGACGGCCAGTGCGAGGTCGACGCCGAGGATCGGCCAGCCGCGCATCTCGGGCTTTTCGAAGGCGTAGGCGGTGAAGGCCGTCCACAGCAGCAGCACGATGAGGACCGCCCAGCCGCCGAGCGGGTAGCGGTATTGGCCGGAGACGCCGATGAACTGCGCGAAGGCGTATCCGAGCGCGAGGAACCGGAACACCGACAACGCGCGCCACAACGGCTGTTCGATCGACACTGCGTACCTCCCCCGGCCTGTCCGGCGCGTCGATGGTACGAGGCAGCGGCGCGGTCGGGCAGAGGCGTCTCAGGCCGGGACATCGGCCCGGGTCGAACCCGTCTCAGTCGGAGCCGTCTCAGTCGGAGCCGTCGCTGCGGCGGCGGCGCAGCTTGGCGAAGATCCCGCGGCGCGCGGGCTCGGCGTCCTCCGTCGGCTCTTCCTCCGCGGCCTGCGCTTCCTGCGCGGCCTTCTCCGCCGCGATCTCCGCCTCTATGCGCTGGACTTCGGCGCGTTCGGCCTTCTCTTCGGCGCGTTCGGCCTTCTCCGCGGCGGCGACCTGCTTGCGGGCTTCCGTGGCGGCCTTCTTGGCGTCGGCCGCGTACACGTCGACGTACTCCTGGCCGGACAGCTCCATCAGCGCGTAGACGATCTCGTCGGTGATCGAGCGCAGGATGAACCGGTCGTCCTCCATGCCCTCGTAGCGCGAGAAGTCGAGCGGCTCACCGATCTTGATGCCGACGCGCATGATCTTCGGGATGACCTTGCCGGGCGGCTGGATCTTCTCGGTGTCGATCATGACGACCGGGACGACCGGGGCGCCGGACTCCAGCGCCATCCGCGCGATACCGGTCTTGCCGCGGTACAGCCGCCCGTCGGGCGAGCGCGTGCCCTCCGGGTAGATGCCCAGCAGGTGCCCCTGCCCGAGCACCTTCAGTCCGGCGTTCAGCGCGGCCTCGCTCGCCGAGCCGCCGGTGCGGTCCACGGGCAGCTGGCCGACGCCCTTGAAGAACGCCGCGGTCAGCCGTCCCTTGACGCCGCGCCCGGTGAAGTAGTCCATCTTCGCGAGGAAGGTGACCCGGCGCGGCAGCATCGCGGGCAGGAAGAAGGAGTCCGAGAAGGACAGGTGGTTGCTCGCCAGGATCGCCGGCCCGCGCTCCGGTACGTTCTCGCGCCCCTGGACGTCGGGGCGGAAGAAAATCCGCAGCAGGGGGCCGATGATGGCCTTCATCAGCCGGTAGAACAACCGTGACCTCCTCGGGAACCGAGTCGAACCCTAAGGCACTCCCCGGTCGTGCGTCGCCTGGCCGGGCGTACGCGGCTGTACGGTGTGCGCACGCGCGTGGGACCATGCCCGTGGGCCCGGCCCTGATGAGCACGTCCCCAACACGTCCACGAACCGTCCGGTGGGAAGTCCCGTGGGAAGCGGAAGGAGCCGCCCGGTGTCGATCCTGCCTGGCGCCGAGCCGTATCGGCACGACGGAGGCCGTATCGGCTTCCTGTTGAGCCACGGCTTCACCGGGACGCCGCAGTCGATGCGTCCGTGGGCCGAGCACCTCGCGGAGGCCGGCCTGACCGTGTCGGTGCCGCTGCTCCCCGGGCACGGCACGCGCTGGCAGGACATGCAGCTGACCACGTGGCCGGACTGGTACGCGGAACTCGACCGCGCGTTCGACGCCCTGCGCGCCCGCTGCGACCACGTGTTCGTCGGCGGCCTGTCGATGGGCGGCACGCTCGCGCTGCGGCTGGCCGAGCAGCGCGGTGCGGACATCGCCGGGCTGGTGCTGGTGAACCCGTCCGTGCACGCGGACGATCCGCGGTTGAAGGCACTGCCGGTGCTCAAGCACCTGGTGGCGTCGCTGCCCGGCATCGGGTCGGACATCCGCAAGGAAGGCGCCACCGAGCTGGCGTACGCGCGGATGCCGCTCAAGCCGCTGCACTCGCTGGCGAAGCTGTGGCCGCTGGTGCTGGCCGGGCTCCCGCAGGTGACGCAGCCGGTGCTGCTGTTCCGCAGCCCGCAGGACCACGTCGTGGCGCCGGCCAACGCGGAGACCGTGCTGGCGCGCATATCGTCCACGGATGTGACGACCGAGGTGCTGGCGGACAGCTACCACGTGGCCACGCTGGACAACGACGCCGAGCGGATCTTCTCGGGCAGCCTGGAATTCGTCCGCCGTCTCACCGCGTTGGACAGCTCGGACGGCAAAGCCGGCGCGGAGGACACCGACGCCCCGGACGCCCCGGACGACGCCGGGCATTCCGGTGCGCCGGAACCGTCCGGCACGGCCACCGCAGGCGACGGCAGGGACGACGCGAAGGACTGAGAGTGCCAGGACGCGGCAACGGGCTCGACGCGGAGTCGTACAAGCCCCTGACCGACCTCTCGCCGGAGTTCGCCGAGGACATGCTCGGCGCGTTGCGGGCCGAGGGCGTCGCGGCGTACGTCACGCCGCTCGACGACGAGCCGGAGCTCCTGCGGCTCTGGGTCGACGCGGCGGCGACGTCGCGGGCGCGCGCGCTGCTGCGGGCCCGCCGCGAGGCCGCGGAGCTGGAGGAGGCGGCCGGGGCCGCGGGCGCCGCAAGCGCGGCCAGTGCCTCGGGCGGCTCCGGTGTTTCCGGTACGCCGGGCGCGTCCGGTCCGTCCCGGACCGACGGCGACGACACGGCGGACGGCGAGGCCAAAGCGGCCGAGACGGCTCCCGACGACGCCCCCTCCCCCGACGCCGGTCCCGACGAGGACGAACTCTGGGCGCAGATCGTCGCCGGATTCGACACCGAGGTCGCCGATCCGGTGCCGCGCTGGCCGGTGGCCGAGGACGTCGACCCGGGCGACACCGGCCGCAAGCAGAGCAAGGTGACGCGCGGCGGCGACGGCTCGTTCCGGGTCGGCCTGGCGACGCCCGGCCCGCGCGACTGGTCCCCGGCCGACGAGAAGCCCGAGGACGCCGAACCGGAGGAACTCGACGAAGACCCGGAAGACCACTTCGTCCCCCCGCCCCCGCCGCCGCTGCCCAAGACCGACTTGGCGACCAAGGTCGCGTGGGTCGCGCTGCTCGGCGGGCCGCTGTTCCTGATCGCGGTGGTCATGCTCGGCCGGCCGATCGGCGAGTGGACGACGTTCCTGGCCATCGCCACCTGCGGCGCGGGCTTCATCGCCCTGGTCTCGCGGCTGCGCCGGGACCACGACGAGGACGACCCGGACGACGGCGCGGTGGTGTGAGAGCCGGGGGGCTCGGACGGCGGGGCTCGGTCAGCGGGGCTCGGTCAGCGTGTTCTCGGTGGTCTTCCCCGCGAGGTAGTCGTCGACGTTGCGCACGGTGGTGCCCAGGATCTGGTCGACCGCTTCACGGGTGAAGAACGCCTGGTGCGACGTGACCAGCACGTTCGGGTAGGTCATCAGCCGGGCAAGCACGTCGTCGGTGACGACCCGGTCGGACAGGTCGCGGTAGAAGAAGTGCTCTTCCTCCTCGTAGACGTCCAGCGCGACCCCGCCGAGCAGCCCGCGGCGCAGCGCGGCGACCAGCGCGAAGCTGTCGATCAGGCCGCCGCGGCTGGTGTTGACCAGCAGGGCTTCCTCGCGCATGAGGTCGAGTGCGGCGCCGTCGACGAGGTGGTGGGTGTCGGGGGTGAGCGGGACGTGCAGGCTGACCACGTCGGACTGCGCCAGCAGGTCCGGGAGGTCGACGTACTCCATGCCGAGCGCGCGGCAGGCGGGGTTCTCGGCGATGTCCCAGCCGACGAGGCGGCAGCCGTGGCCGTGCGCGATCCGCGTGAAGACCTCGCCGATCTTGCCGGTGCCGACGACGCCGACGGTCTTGCCGTGCATGTCGCGGCCGAGGAGCCCGTCGAGCCGGAAGTCGAAGTCGCGGGTGCGGATGACGGCGCGCGGGATGCGGCGGTTGACGGCTTGGGCGAGCGCCCAGGCGAACTCGGCGACGGAGTGCGGCGAGTAGCGCGCGACGCGCATGACGGTGATGCCGCGGCGGGCGGCGGCGTCGAGGTCGATGTTGTTGAAGCCGGTGGAGCGCTGGGTGACGAGCTTGGTGCCGCCGTCCGCGATCCGGCGCAGGACGTCGGCGTCGACGCGGGAGTTGACGTTGGTGGAGACGATCTCGTAGCCGTCGGCGAGGACGGCGGTGTCGGCGTCGAGGTCGACGTCGAGGCACCGCAGGTCGTGCCGGCCGTCGAACGCCTTGGCGAGCAGGGGACGCTCGTAGCTGGCGACACCGTAGGCGAGGATCTCCATGCGGCGGGCCTTTCGGTGGTTTTGTCCGGTCCGCCTATGGTCGGTTATCCGGCGGGGAGGCGCAGGACGGCGAGTACGGGGCGGTGGTCGGTGGCGGCCTCGTACTCCGCGTCGGTGAAGGCGTCCGGGACGCCGCACCGCACCACCTCGATCTCCGACGACACGAAGATGCCGTCGATCCGCCGCCACGGATTCCGGTGCGGCGAGGTGAACTCGCGGCCCCAGGGGGCGGCGGCGTAGGCGTCGTCGAGCCGGGCGGCCAGGTGGTCCCAGGCCGGGTGGCCGGGGTGCTCGTTCATGTCCCCGGCGAGGATGCGGTGCTCCTCCCCGAGATCGGCCAGATGAGTGAGGACCAAGTCGGCCTGCCTCCGCCGCTCGTCCCCGTCGAGGCTGAGATGCGTGCTTCCCACGGCGAACCGCACCCCGTCGACCTGCAGCCGGGCCAGCGCGATCCCACGCTGGTGGTAGCCGGGTGTGCGCGGCAGCAGCACGTTCCGCGTCTCGAGCACCTTCACCCCGAGCGTCGCCAGGATCAGCGGTCCGGTCGCGGCGGCCCCGCCGCCGACCACATGCAGCCCGCAGGCCCGCGCCAGCCACGCCGCCTGCGTCTTCGGCAGCAGAAACCGCGGCGCCTCCTGGAGCAGCACCACATCCGCCGCACACCACCGCACGATGCGCGCCACCAACCTCCGGTCGTCCCGCAGCGACCTGACGTTGTAGGAGAGGACCCGCAACTCGACGGAGGGTGGGGTGGCCATGCAGCCATGGTGCCGCGCGAGGGACGGAAGGAGACCGGGGACGCGCGGAAGGAGGACGGGAATCGGCAGGCGGGCTCGACCACGCCCGGGAGACCGCCTCGGCGCCCGATCGCTGCCGGTGAAGCGAGTAGATCCAACGTGTTGCGCGGCGCCGCCGACGGGCGGCGCCGCGCTCGGCAAAGGGTCGGTGTCAGTGCTTGAGCGCGGCGGTGAGTGCCGTCCACGACGACAACGGGACGGTCAGGCAGCCGCGCTGCACGTCTTTGCTGTCACGCACCGGGACTGCGCCGGGAACACCGTCGGCGACCTCGACGCAGTCGCCGCCCTGGGCGTTGCTATACGTGCTGCGGCGCCATGCTGCGCCGTTCACGTGGGGGGCGTTTCGCATGCTTCGTACTCCTCTTGAGCCGCGCGGATCATGGCCGCCGACGCATCCCGCGTCAGCGCGCTGGCGCGCAGCAGATCGTACGACAGCTCGTAGTCGGCCACCGTGCTTACATCTTCGATGAGTTGCCCGGTGTGACTGCCTTCGAGATAGGCGTACTGCCTGTTGTCGTCCATCGTGAGGAGTGTCATGGATCCGCCCATGATTCCGTGCGCACCGTGGCTGAACGGGACCACTTGCACAAGGACTCGTGGGCTCTTGCCGACGGTCAACAGGTGGGCAAGTTGCTTCGCCATCACGCGGGCACCACCCACGGGCCGCCGCAGCACTGCCTCGTCCAGCAAGATCAACAGGTGCGGCGGCAACTGCCTTGCCAGCACGATCTGTCGACGCATCCGCGCGTCAAGGTCCTCGTTGATCTTCTCGTCAGTGGCGTTGATCTGCCCGGCGCGCAGCAGCGCAAGGGCGTACTCCCGCGTTTGCAGGAGACCCGGAACGGTTGCCGCTTCGTACTTCCGCATCCGAACGGCCTTGGCTTCAAGGTCCATGAACCGGCGGACGAAGTCCGGGAAGACGTCGTTCTTGACCAGCTCGTACAGCATCACGAAAAGTCCGCCGGTGCCGAACGCCGCGTCCAGCTTGGGCGGCAGGTCCGGCGGAATGCTGCGCTGTGCGGTCTCCAGGCGCGATACCTGCACGCGGCTGTAGCCGATGATGTCGCCGAGCGCCGCCGGGGACATGTTCGCGGCTTCCCGATGCAGTCGGATCATCGCGCCGTAGGCGTGGCGCGGCGAAAGCCCTGGGGTTAACGCGCTTGCCTGGAAATGCACTTGATCGCCTCCGTCATTACCAAGGCCCCCTGGTACAGGTGCGTCACTCCCAAGAGTAGGGCCATCCGGTCAGTGTGTGAGTACGGAACGTGACCAACCGACTCGCAGGGGAAGGCACCGGCGTGGCAGCAACAACGAGCAGCGGCCCGGCAACACAGGTCTCGGCGGCCGAACCGGCGCCGCTCGTAAGGCCGTACATCGACCTGACCCCCGTCGTGGACGCGGGCGTCCACCCGGCCGACCCCCACGGCATCGGCTATGCCGTCAAAGTACGCATCGTCGCGTGGGGAGTCGACGCCCGGCACGCCGGCACCGCCTTGCAGCGCGCCGACGACTACGCACGGAACTTCGGCTTCATCGTGCTCGCCCGACTGGCCAGCTACGGAACGGTCCTGTCCGCCGCACCCCTCGTCGACACGGCACGACGTCGCTGCGCCCGGCGGGAGGTCGACTACGGACAAGCCTGGTGGATCGTCCCGCACTTCGCCATTTCACCCGATGACTTCGAACGCGCCGCCAACGCCGTCCGCGCGCGGTGGGCAGCGGAAGCCGCGGCGCACCGCGAGCTGCGCACCGACGGCGCCGGTGACGACGAACCCTGATCTCCAACGCTTCCGGGCAGAGCCGGAGAATGTGGTCGCGGCGTCCGCGCTCCACCCGCGCTGAATCGCTTTCCGCAAAGTGAATCCTGGGAGACAACGTCGGCCCCGACGACCGACGGAAGCAAGGCTGCGCCCAGGCTTGGGAGGCGGGTCCACTCACGCGCCGATCCGCATAGGACGTGACGACGCTCGTGGCCGCGCCACCGCCGGCTCGGCCCGACCACGTCAGGTGCGCAGCGTCGGTCCGATGGTGGCGCTCACGAACTTGTGGATGGCGGCCGGTGATGGGTCCGGTGCGGAGGCCAGCAGGAGGTGCCCTCCGCCGACCAACGACAGCGTGAGCGAGTCGATGTCCGTATCGGGAGCGATACGGCCGGCGGAGCGTTCGTCGGCGAGGTAGGCGGTGATCGCGGTGGTCGCCTGGCCGAGGATCGCCATGCCGCCGCCCGGGGTCGATGCGCGGAGCCTGGTGCGGAGTTCGTCACGGAAGGTGATCAGCGGGATGATCGCGAGCGGCACGGGGCCGAAGAGGCCGGTGAGGGCGTCGGCGAGGTTGTCCGCCACGGTCCCGGTGCCGACCGCGGCGCGGAGCTCTGCCGCCTGGGTGTCGAGTCCGGCAGCGCGGTCGAGGACGAGTGCGGCCAGGAAGTCGTCGAAGTCGGCGAAGTGGCGGTGCAGGACGCCCTTCGCGCAGCCTGCCTCGTCGGTGACCGCGCGGCTGGTCAGCCCCTTCGGGCCGTCGCGCAGCAGGACGCGCTCGGCGGCGTCGAACAACTGCTGCCGCGCGTCGCGGAGATGCACTCCAGTCGGCACCCGCTCGTCCTTTCGTACGGTCGGCCCCCCATTGTTCAGGTCGCCCACAGCGCGGTGGTGGCAAGGGTGGTGTGTTCGAGCGTGAAGCACCCGCCCAGGGAGTCGATGGCGGCGCCGACGGCGGCCAGGATCCCGGCGAGCACGGCAGGCGCGAGCCCGGTGAGCCCGCCCGTGGTCGGCAGCAGGTTCAGCCATTGGTCGCGGGTGTAGGTCCGTTCCCAGTCGAACCGCCACTGCTCGGGCGCCGCGAACCCTCCGGCGGCGGCGATGCCGTCGCCGAACGCGGCGTACGCCGCCTCGTAGGCCTCGATCGGGCGACGGGCCGGCTGGCCGGCGAACGGAGAGTCGGGCACCGCGCGCAGGTAGGCCGCCGCGAACGCTTCGGCGATCGGCTCGGGTGGTTCGTACACGTGCCCGAAGACCGCCAGCCGACCGCCGGGCCGCAGCACCCGGGCCGCCTTCGCCGCGCCGACCGCGGGGTCCACCCAGTGCCACGACTGAGCCGCGATCACCACGTCGAACGTCCGCCCGGCCGGATCCCACGCCTCGAACGTGCCCACCTCGACGGGCAGCCCGCGACCTTGCGCGAACTCGGCCATCCGCACGTCGGGATCCACCCCGAGCACCGCGCACCCGGCCGCCTGAAACTGCCGCGCCGCGATCCCGGTCCCACAGCCGATGTCGAGCACGTCGGCCGCGGCACCGACACCGGCACCGGCACCGGCACCGGCACCGGCAAGGATCCGCTCCACCAGCGCGTCGGGATACGCGGGCCGAGCCTCGTCGTAGCGGCACGCGTCGGCGCCGAACGACTCGGCCATCCGCCGAGCGTGGTGTGATTCCGGGCGCGAGGAAGGAGTGGGCATCCGCCCACCTTAGTGGGCAGCCGCCCACTCGACCACCCCGAGCCGTACGGGGTGCTCTACCGCCGTGCCAGGTCGGCCGCCCCGACCAGTCCCGCCTCCGGACCGAGGGTCGCCACCAGGATGTCCGCCGCCGGGCGGTGCCCCCGCGTCAGGACGCGGTGGTAGGCCGTCAACGTCGGCCGCAGCAGCAACTCCCCGGCCTCGGACACCCCGCCGCCCAGCACGAACGCGCTCGGGTCGAGCATCGCGGCCAGGTCGGCCATGCCTTGGCCGAGCCATTCGCCGACGTCGGTGAACGCGGCCAACGCCACCGGGTCGCCGAGCCGCGCGGCCTGGGTGACGTGCGGGCCGCGGATGCCGTCCGCGGTGCCGTCGCCGAGAGCGAGGAGCTTCTCGGCGGCCTCCGGCTCGCCCGCGGCGCGTTCGCGCGCATAGCGGGTGAGCGCGTTGCCGCTCGCGTACTGCTCCCAGCAGCCGTTGTTGCCGCACCCGCACGGCAGGCCGTCCGGGACGACCCTCATGTGGCCGGGCTCCCCCGCGATCCCGTGGCGGCCGCGGACCAGGTTGCCGCCCTGCACGATCGCGCCGCCGATCCCGGTGCCGACCGTCAGGCACACCACGTCCTCGTGCCCGGACGCGGCACCGAACCGGACCTCCGCCCACGCCGCGGTGTTGGCGTCGTTCTCCACCACGACCGGCAGGCCCGCGAGCGCCTCGATGCGGTCGCGCAGCGGCTCGTTCACCCACGCGGCGACGTTCGCGGAGAAGATCACCGTGGCCCGGTCCGCATGGATGAACCCGGCCGCGCCGATGCCGACCGCGGTCACGTCGTGCTGGTCGCGGAGTCGGCGGATGACACCGCCGATCGCCTCGGCCATCGCGTCGGGGTCGCCCGGTGTCGGCACCTTGACCTGGTCCAGGACGATGCCGCCCATGTCGACGACGCCCGCGAGGATCTTGGTACCGCCGATGTCGATGCCGATCGTCAATGCCATGTGCTGCTCGTCCTCGGGGGAGTGGTCGGAGAGGGAAAGGAAGAAGAAAGGGGCCCGGCCGGAGCCGGCGTGCGTGCCCCCGCGCCCGGTCAGTCGTCCAGGTCGACGCGCTGCGTCGGCGCCGGACGGGATGCCCAGCGGCGTTCCTTGTCGGTCACGAACGCCCGGTACGCGGCCAGCAGTTCCGACCCCGCCGCGGACAGGTGCGCGGCCGCCTCCGGGTGCCGTTCGAGCAGCGGATCGACGACGCGCTGCCGCACACCGCCCAGCTTCCCGGCCACGGCTTCGGCGAACCGCCGCGCCTCCTCGGCCAGCCGCTCGGCGGAGTCGGCACGGTCGGCATGGTCGGATTGGTCGGACCGGTCGGACTCCCCTGCGGCGTCCGCGTCGGGACCCGGGGCCGCGCCGCCGCCGGAGTCGTCACCCGCTGCGGCCTCGTCGCGCTCACCCGCGGCGCCGGGGGCCTTCACCCCCGCGTCGCCACCGTCGGCCGCGTCGCCCGGCGCCGGCCCCCCGGCCTGCGGGCCGAGCGGGTCCGCGACCGCATCGGCCACGTCCGCCCACACGTCGGCACCGCCCACCGACACACCCGGGGTCTCACGCGCCTCGTCCGCCCCACGCCCCTCCGGGCCGGGGTCTCCGTCGTTTCCGTCCGGCGTCCTCATCGAAGGCTCCACCCGTCGTATTCTCCCGTGCCCGCCCCGGAAGGTCGAACACCGCAGGCGAGAGCCCCGCAAACGGCCGCAGACAGCCCCCGCCGCGGCACCCTACGACCGCATCCACACGGCCGGATCCGGCAGGAACCGCACCCGCAGCGTCCCGCCGCGCAGCCCCGCCCCCTGCACCGTGCAGCGCCGCAGCGCCGACGGCAGCGGAATGAGCCGCCGGACCGCGCCCACCGTGACCACCAGTTCGTCGCCGCGCCGCAGCAGGTCGAGGTCACCGCGTTCGGCACCCGGCAGCGGCACCACCAGGACGAAGTACTCGCCGTCCGTCTCCACCTCGAACACGTCGCGGACCGCGCCGGGCGGCAGGTCGTCCGCGCCCGGCTCGGCGACCGTCCGCACTCCCGGCACGCCGAGTCCGGCCAGCCGCCCAGGGCCGATCGGCTCGTCGGCCGATGCGGCCAAGCTGTGCACGGCGGCTTCGGGGTACAGCTCGCGCAACGCCGTCACACGCTCGCCCGGCGACGAGGCGGACCCCGCCGAGCCGCCGCCGTCTGCCGCTTCCCGCACGCCGTTCACGACCACGTCTTCCACCCGCCGCCCGAACAGCGCCAGCGCCGCCGCCGCGCGCCGGTCGGACGCCGCGGCCACCGCACCCGCCCGGGTGACGAACCGGATCCCGGTCCCCGGCGCGTCCAACAGCGCCCGGACCGCGTCGAGTTCCGCCACCACCCGGCGGGCGGTCGCGTACACCCAGTCGTCGGGCATCGGCACGCCCGCCACCGCGGCCAGCATCGGCCGCAGGGCCCGCGCGGCCTGGCGTTCCACCGGCAGCAGCCGGTCGACGTAGCGGGACAGGGCCTCCGGCAACGCGAGCGCGACCGCCGCACGGTCCACCGGCGGCAGGTCGACGACGATGGTGTCCCACGCATCGGATTCCGCATGCCGGGCCAGCACCCGCAGGGCGAGCGCGTCGACCGCGCCCGGCACCGCGACGATCTCCTCCGGGTCGAGCGGATCGACGCCGATAAGGCCGAGCAGGCCGCCCACGGTGTCCTGCACGGCGAGGAACTCGCGCTGGAATTCGTCCTGGACGTCCACGCGTGCGGCGAAAAGCCCCGATGCCGCCTCGGGTTCGCCGTCCAGGGCGATCTCCCGCGGCACGTCGCCGAGTCCGGTGCCGAGCACCGTGTCGGCGTCCGCGGTGCCGTCCGCGGCCAGCAGCAGCACGCGGGCGCCGGACCGCGCCGCGGCGAGGGCGGTGGCCGCGGCCACCGTCGTCCGGCCGGCGCCGCCGAGGCCGGTCACCAGCACTACGCGGGTCATACCGCCCACACCCCCGACCGCTCCGTCAGAGCGTCTTGCCCGACGCGTTGCCCGAACCCGACCCCGCCGCCGGCGGCACCTGCTCCACGCGCTTCTTCAGCCCGGACAAGGCCCGGTCGATGATGACCTTCTCGGCCTTGCGCTTGATCATGCCGAGCATCGGGATCTTGACGTCGACGCGGAGCTCGTAGGTGACCTCGGTGCCGGTGCCGTGCGGGGCGAGCGCGTAGCAGCCGTCCAGGGACGTGAGCATCTGGCTGGTCACCAGCGTCCAGCGCACCTCGCGGTCGCCGTCCCATGTGTAGGCGAGCACGTGCTCGTCCTTGATCGGGCCGGCGTCGAGGAGGAAGCGGACGCGGGTGCCGCGGCCGATCGCGTCGTCCTTCTCCAGGACTTCCGCCTTCTTGACCTCGCCGGTCCAGTCCGGGTACTCGGCGAAGCCCGCGATGACGGCCATGACCTCGGCCGGGGTGGCGTCGATCGTGATCGTCGATCTGGTCCGTTCCGCCATCGTCAGCAGCCCTCCGGGAAGCCTTCAACCCTGCGCGCCGCTCCGGGTGGGGACGCTGCGGTTTCCGTCCGCAGCCTACTGCGCCGAGCTTGTCCCGTGGCGGCGACCGCCCGCGCGGCGCGAGGCCGGGGATACCCGGGATACGCAGCGGCCCCCCGCGGCGTCAGTCCCAGGTGAGCGCGAACGGCCGCCCGGTGGCCTGGAAGTGCCCCACATTGATGCACTCGGTCTTCCCGATCCGCATCCGGCGGGCCAGCGGCTGGTGCACGTGTCCGAACAGCATGTAGTCCGGCTGGGTCGCCCGGATGGCCTCCAGGACGGCTTCGCTGCCGCGTTCGAAACGGCGCGCGACCACGTCGTACGTCAGTTCCGGCACGGCCGGCGGAATGTGGCAGCAGAGCACGTCGACCTCGCCGAGCGCGGCGACCTTGGCCGCGTAGTCCTCGTCGGAGATCTCGTACGGCGTGTGCATCGGCGTGCGCAGCCCGCCGCCGACGAAGCCGAAGCGGCGTCCGCCGATGTCCGCGGTCTGCCCGTCGAGGACGGTGACGCCGTCCCGCACGTAGTCCTTCCACAGCCCGGGGAGGTCGACATTGCCGTACGTCAGATAGGTGGGATCGGGGAACGCCGCGAACAGGTCGCTGTACTGGCGGCGCACCGCGCGCTCGATCGCCTCCTGCGGGTCGCTGTCGAGCGACGCCCACAGCGCGCGGGAGAAGGTCCGGGCCTCGTCGAAGCGCCGCGCGGTGCGCAGACCGACCAAGTGCTCGGCGTTGTCGCGGCCGAACAGCTCGGGGAAGATGCCCTGGGTCAGGTCGTGGTAGTCGATGAACAGGATGAGGTCGCCCAGGCACACGAGCGCGTCGGCGCCGTCCCCCGCCCGGGCGAGTGCTTCGGCCTCGCCGTGTACGTCGCTCACCACATGGACCCGCATCCTCGCAGCGTACCGGCGGGCGCCGGACGGCCGGGACGCGCGTCGGGTGCCCTACTCTCGGGAGCACGGAAAGACGAAACGCACGGCAAGGCCGGGACCACCGGGGTGACACACCGCACAGGATCGGAAAGACCCCTGTCACTCCGACCCTACTTGCCAGTAACGTCTGCCCGACCACCGGCAACCCGCCAACAAGGAGCAGTCCGTGCGCGAGTTCAGCGTCCCCGCCCTGGCCGACGTACCCGCCGACGGCAACCTGACCGACATCCTCCGGACGAACGCAGCCGAGGCCCCGCAGGCCGCGGTGCTCGCCCGCAAGGTGGACGGCCGGTGGCAGGACGTCACGTCGGTGGAGTTCCTCGCGCAGGTGTACGCGGCGGCGAAGGGCCTCATCGCGTCCGGCATCGAGCCCGGCGACCGGGTGGCCCTGATGTCGCGGACCCGCTACGAGTGGTGCCTGTTCGACTTCGCGATCTGGTGCGCGGGCGCGATCACCGTGCCGATCTACGAGACGTCGTCCGCCGAGCAGGTCGAGTGGATCCTCGCCGACTCGGGCGCGGTCGGCTGCATCGTCGAGTCGGCGCAGCACGAGGCGACGGTCGCGTCGGTGCGCGAGCGGGTGCCGGACCTCGCGCACGTGTGGCGGATGGACGAGGGCGACGGCCCGGCGGCCGAGGCCGCGCTGGCGGCGGCGGGCGTGGAGCTGCCGGATTCCGCGGTGGAGGACCGCTGCGCGACGCTGACCGGCGAGTCGCCGGCCACGCTGATCTACACGTCGGGCACGACCGGGCGCCCCAAGGGCTGCATCCTGACGCACCGCAACTTCTACGGCGCGTCCACCAACCTGATCGCGCTGCTGGACGACCTGTTCAGCGTCCAGGACCCGTCGTGCCTGCTGTTCCTGCCGCTGGCCCACGTGCTCGGCCGCGAACTGCACGTCATCTGCATGCAGGCCCGGGTACGCACCGGGCACTGTCCGGACATCCGCCAGCTCACCGGCGAACTGGCCGAGTTCAAGCCGACGTTCGTGCTGGCCGTGCCGCGCGTGTTCGAGAAGGTCTACAACACCGCGACGGCGAAGGCCGAGGCGGACGGCAAGGGCAAGATCTTCCACAAGGCCGTGGACACCGCGATCGCGTACAGCGAGTCGCTCGACAAGAGCGGCCCGGGTTTCGGCCTGCGCGTCAAGCACGCGATGTTCGACAAGCTCGTCTACGGCAAGCTCCGCGCCGCGCTCGGCGGCCGCTGCGAGTTCTCGGTGTCCGGCGGCGCGCCGCTGGGTGCCCGGCTCGGCCACTTCTACCGCGGCATCGGCCTGACCATCCTGGAGGGCTACGGCCTCACCGAGTCGACCGCGGCCACCACGCTCAACCCGACCACCGCGGTGCGGGTCGGCTCGGTCGGCATCCCGATCCCGGACTCCGCGGTGAAGATCGCCGACGACGGCGAGATCCTGCTGAAGGGCGTCAACGTCTTCGGCGGCTACTGGCACAACGAGGCGGCCTCGGCGGACGCGTTCGAGGACGGCTGGTTCCGCACCGGCGACCTCGGGCAGCTCGACGACGACGGCTACCTGACGGTCACCGGCCGCAAGAAGGAGATCCTGGTGACCGCGGGCGGCAAGAACGTCGCCCCGGCGGTCATCGAGGACCGCATCCGCGCGCACTCGCTGATCAGCGAGGCCATGGTGGTCGGCGACGCCCGCCCGTTCGTCGCCGCGCTGGTGACGATCGACCCGGAGACCTTCCCCCGCTGGAAGGAACTCCACGGCAAGCCCGCCGGCGCGACCGTCGCCGAACTGGCCGACGACCCGGACCTGATCGCCTCGGTGCAGGAAGCGGTCGACGAGGGCAACAAGGCCGTGTCGCGTGCCGAGGGCGTCAAGAAGTTCCGCATCCTCGCGATCAACTTCACCGAGGAGAGCGGCCACCTGACGCCGTCGCTCAAGCTCAAGCGCAACCTGGTCATGAAGGACTTCGCGGACGACGTCGAAGGTATCTACAGCTGAGTCCGCGCCGTGCCGGGGAGCTGCTCCGGATATCCCAGGAGCCCGCGCAGCCGCCCGGCCAGCAGGTCCCACCGCCACGCCTCCTCGACCCACCGGCGGCCGCGTTCGCCCATCGCTTTCGCGGCCACCGGGTCGAGCAGCAGCTCGCTCACCCGGCGGGCCACCTGTGCCGGGGAGCGTCCGTCCACGACGTACCCGGTCTCGCCGTCCAGCACCGCGTCCGGCGCGCCGCCGGAACGCCCGGCGACCACCGGGCGGCCGGTCGCGGACGCCTCCAGGTAGACGATGCCGAGGCCTTCGACGTCCAACCCGCCGCGGCGGGTCCGGCACGGCATCGCGAACACGTCGCCGGCCTCGTGGTGCGCGGGCAGCTCCGACCAGGGCACCGGGCCGGTGAACGTCACCGCCTTGCGCACCCCGACCCGGTCGACCAGCTTCTCCAGGTCGCCGCGGTACGGCCCGTCCCCCACGATCAGCAGCGCCGCGTCCGGCACCGCGCGCAGGATCTCCGGCATGGCCTGGACGAGCACGTCCTGGCCTTTGCGCTTGACCAGCCGCGACACGCACACCACGACCGGACGGCCGGCCAGCCCGAGGCGTTCCCGTACCTCGGCCCCGCCCACGCCGGGCCGGAACACCGTCTCGTCGACACCGGGCGGCAACTGCACCATGCGCGCGGCCGCGTCCGGCGCCAGCACCGGGGCGATCTTCGACCGCGTGTAGTCGCCGAGGTACGTGAGCGTGTCCACGCTGTCGCCGATCCGGCGCAGCAGCCCCCGCGCCACCGGCAGTTGCGCCCACCCGGCTTCGTGCCCGTGCGTGGTCGCCACCAGCCGCGCGGCCCCTGCCGCACGGAGCCCGACACCCATCAGCCCGAGCGGCGCCGCGGCGCCGAACCATACGGCGTCGCACTTTTCCGCGCGTGCGATGTCCTTTGCGCGACGGAACACCCGAGGATTGGGCACCATCATGTGCGTGGCGTCGCGCACCACGGGGAACGGCTGGGCGGCGTCGAACACCCGGACTTCCCGGTTGTCTTTCCAGGACGACGTGTAGACCACCACACTGTCCCGCGGCAGTCGCAACGCCATCGAATGGACGAACGACTGGATGCCGCCCGGACGCGGCGGGAAGTCGTTCGTGACGATCAGGGTCCGGGTGGTGCGCACAGTTTCCGTCAGTTCCATCAGGACCCGATGATTTCACGCGACCGAGGAGAGCATGGCCCGCGAGATGGCCCGCGAGATCAAGTGGAGCATCGTCGCCGCTTGGGCGGTGTCGCGCGCCTGGCTGCTGCTGGTCACGCTCGGCGTGCTCTACAACCCGTATCCGATCGTCACGCAGGACGTGTCGATCACCTACTTCTCGTGGTTCGAAGTCCTCAAGACCGGCACGTTCCCGGTCGACGACACGATGTGGCAGTACCCGCCGGGCGCGGCGGGCGTGCTGATGCTGCCGGGGCTGATGTCCTGGTGGTCGTACACGCAGGCGTTCTTCGTGCTGATGGTCGTCGCCGACGCGGTCGCGTTCGCGTTCCTCCTGCGCGGCAAGTCCGCGTACGGCGCCATGCTGTGGGTCGTCGGCGTGCCGCTGCTGGGGCCGACGATCCTGTCGCGGTACGACCTGTTCGTCACCGCCCTCGCGGTCGCCGCGCTCATGCTGCTGACCACACGCACCCGCACCGCGGGGGTGCTCGCCGGCGTCGCCGCGGCGGTGAAGGTGTGGCCGGTCCTGCTGCTGCTGGGCACGCCGCGCGGCCGCCGCACCCGTGACGCGGTGGTCTGGACGCTGTTCGGCGGTGCCGTCGTGGTGTTCGGCTTCGCCGCGGCGATGCCCGGGGCGTTCGACTTCCTCACCGCGCAGCGCGACCGCGGCATCGAGATCGAGTCGGTGTTCGCGATGCCGCTGCAGATCGCGCGGTCGCACGGCTGGTCCGGCCGGGTCGAGTTCAACTACGGGTCGATCGAGTTCCTCGGCCCGTACGTCGGCCTGCTCTCCACGCTCAGCCTGATCGCGAGCGCGCTGTCGTTCGCGTGGCTGCTGCTGTGGCGGGTCAAGGCACGCAGGTGGACCGAGGCGACGCCGTACGATGCGGCGCTCACCGCGGTCCTGCTGTTCGTGGTGACCAGCCGGGTCCTCAGCCCGCAGTACATGGTGTGGCTGGTCGGCCTGGCCGCGGTGTGCCTGACCCGCCGGGAGACCACGCAGCGGCCGGTGGCCGCGCTGATCCTGCTCGCGGTGCCGTTCACCACGTGGGAGTTCCCGATGTGGTTCGGCTGGGTGATGGCGGGCGAGCCGGAAGCGGTCGCGGTGCTGATGCTGCGGAACTTCCTGCTGGTCGTCGCCGCCGTGTGGTCGGCGATGCGGCTGTGGCGCGCGGCCCGGCCGGCGGGGTTCAGCGCGGCGGCGTGGCCCCCTCCGGGACCCCGTGCAGCTTTGCCCAGTCCCGCGCCAGCGCGATCCGCTCAGCCGTCGCCGGATGCGACCCGAACAGGATCTGCAGAACCGGATTCGGTGTGAGGTTGGAACGGTTCGCCAGCGCGAGCCGCTTCTGCATCGCGATGAAGCCGTCGGGGTCACGGGTCAGGTCGAGCGCGTGCACGTCGGCGCGGGCTTCCATGCGGCGGCTGACCAGCATCTGCACCGGCCCGGACAGCGTCGCGACCACCGCCACCACGGCCAGCAGCAGCGCGAGCGCCCGCGGGTCGGCGGCCGCGTCCGCGCCGGCCCGGCGCAGCAGCGGACGCCAGCCCATGAGCAGCCCGGTCAGGCACAGGCCCGCGGCGGCGCCCGCGGCGCCGATGAGGGTGCCGTACAGGACGTCGTGGCGTTTGGCGTGCCCGAGTTCGTGTGCGGCGACGAGTTCGATCTCGCGCGGCGTGGCGGACCGCAGCGTCGTGTCGTAGACCACGATGCGCCGGGTCGAACCGAAGCCGGAGACGTAGGCGTTCAGCGCGGTCGTGCGGCGGGAGGCGTCGGCGACCAGGACGTCCTGCACCGGCACGCCGTCCTTCTCCGCCAGTTGCAGGAGCGAGGTGCGCAGTTCGCCGTCGGGCATGGAGTGGAAGCGGTTGAACGCGGGCTCGACGAGCAGCGGGTACAGGAACGACATCGCCACCACGAGCAGCGCACCCGCCCCGGCAGCGATCGGCCACGCGGCGCGCGGCCAGTGCCGCAGCAGCGCGAACAGCGCCACCAGCACGGCCAGTACGACGCCGGCCGACATCGCGAAGCCCTTCGCGGCGTCGAGCCACCACCCGCCCCACGCCTGCACCGACAGCCCGTGGCGGCGGCGCACGGATTCCAGGCGCAGGTCGAACGGCAGCGCCACCGCCCGGCCGATCAGCAGCAGCACGAGCCCGCCGACCACGACCTGCCACACCCATCCGCCGCCGAAGGGGCGGGCCACGCCCGTGACGATCCGGGCGCCGAGCGGGGTCAGCCCGAGCAGCAGCGTGACCACCAGCGACGCGGCCATCGACAGGTACGCGGGCGGCCGCGCCTCGCGTGCCAACGCCTGTCCGCGGGCGATCTCCGCCGCGGAGAAGTCCCGCGCCGCGTCGGGATGCACCGCGCCGCCCGGCACGCTCGGCAGCGGCCGCCACGGCGTGGTGACGACGAGCGCCACCAGCAGCACCGCCGCGGTGACGGCAAGGCAGACCACCAGGATCCGCTGCCCGCTCATCGCTTCCCTCCCCCGGGCATCCTCACGTCAGGGTCACTCCGCAGGTCGCCGAGCAGGTCGCCGAGCAGGTCGCCGCACCGGTGTCGGCACCGGTCGCTCGGCACGTCACTTCAGCTGCATCCGCACGTACTGCACCCACGTCTTGGTGAACTCGTCCGGGCCCATGCCCAGCACCGACACCATCGCGCCGGACAGGCGGCTGTCCTGGTCGACTTTCGCGCCGTCCGGCGCGGGCTCGCCGACCGCGCGGTAGAACGCGACCAGTTTGTCCTGGCCCCACCGCTCGGCGATCATGCGGCACGCCAGCCAGCCCATCTCGTAAGCCTGCGGCAACTCGTCCTGCGTGGTCTCGAACTGCTCGTCGGTCGGCAGCCCGGTCGGGATCTTGCCGTCCCGCACGTCGCGCCGCAGCTCCGGCGCGGCGTTCCGGACCGGCTGACCGGAGTCCAGGTAGCCGATGTAGTCGGCGAAGCCCTCGGACAGCCACGTCGGCGTCCAGTTCCGGGTGTACGCCCGGCTGGCCACGTGGGTGATCTCGTGCGTCATGACGACGCGCCGCTCCACCGCGCCCAGCTCGCGGAACGCCTCCGGATTGACGATGACCCGGTCCGCGGGCGCCGCACCCGCCGCCGCGCCGCGCTCGCCGGTGGTCACCGCGGCAATACGCGCGTACTTCTGCGGCTCGGCCCCCAGCAGGCGCGCCATCTGCGCCTCGTCCGCGGGCACCACGACGACGGAGTTGCTCGCCCAGGAGCTGCCCCAGACCTTGGTCACGTCGGGCACCGCGGTCTCGATGTCGTGCTGGTAGGCCTTGAGGTCGTTCTTGTTGCCGATGCCGAGCACGACCCCCGCGCTGCTCTTGAGCACCGTCACCGGGCCCAGGTCCCACAGGTTGACGCCCGAGGTGAGGTCGGCCGTGGCGCCGTCGGTGTCGGCCGCGACGTACCAGGCGTTGTCGCGCTTGACGAAGGTCTGGTACTGCGGGCTGCGCATCGGCGTGCCGTCCAGGTCCGCGATGCGGTACGTCAGATCGACCTGTGCGGCGTACGTCTGGTCGCCGCCCAGCTCCGCCTGCCGCGCCGGGGTCAGTGTGAACACGTCGGGCGCCACGACCTGGTAATCCCACGACGCCAGCGGCACCTGTGCCAGATTGTCGAAGAGGGCCGCCTGGCGGTCCCGGAACGGTGTGGCGCGCGGATCGACCGTGGCCAGGAACGCGGCGCGGTCGTGCGCGCGTATCGCGGCGGCCCGGCGGTCGAGCAGATGCCCGACGTCGTTCCGGCGGGCGTCGGCCCGTTCCTCCTGCCCGGCCGGGTGCCCCGCACCGCGGGCTTCGGCCTGGGCCGACACGCTCGGCGCGGCCGGCGCGGCGGGCGGGTGAGCCGTTCCGCGGCCCGGGCCCATGCCGACGAGTCCCAGGGTGACGCCTATCAGGATCGCGGCGGTCACCGCCACGAGTACCAGGAGCCACCGCGGGATTCGTCGCAGCCACAGGCTCCGGTCGTCCACGGACCGATCGTACGAGACCAACGGGGGCCGCACCTGCCGAGTCCGGCGGACGAGGGAACGGCCGACCGGCGAACCGGTCGGCCGCACGGGTCAGGAGGGGCGGACGATCTTGGTGATCTGCATCGAGTCCCACGGCGCGACGCGCACGTTGGTGCCCGGCTTCGGCGCGTGGATGATCTGCCCGTTGCCGATGTAGATCGCGACGTGCGAGTAGCCGCTGTAGTAGATGATCAGGTCGCCCGGCTGCACCTGGCTCTTCGGGATGTTCGGGCCGATCCCGGCCTGGCCCTGCGAGGTGCGCGGCAGCGAGACGCCGGCCTGGCGCCAGGCCCAGCCGGTGAGGCCCGAGCAGTCGAAGGAACTGGGGCCGGTGGCGCCGTACACGTACGGCTTGCCGAGCTGCGCCCGGGCTGCGGCGATCGCCGCGCCGGCCCGGCCGCTGACCGCCGGGATGTCGACCGGCGGCGTCTCCTTCTGCGTCGCCTTGGCCGTCGGCGTGCTCGGTGAGCGGGAGTCGTCGCGCGACGCGCGGGCGTCGTCGCCGTGGCCGTCGTCCGCGAGCATCGCGGCGCGCTCGGCCTCGCTCAGCGTGTTGAGGAGCTGCTGCGCCTTCTGCAGCTTCTCCTCGACCTCGGACTTCTTGGTCGTGAGGTTCTTGCGGGTCTGCTCCAGCTCGCCGAGCTTCTGCGACGCCTCGCTGCGCTCCTGGTCGAGCGAGCGCTTCTTGGCCTGGATCGCCTGGATCGAGTCGGCCTGGTGCGCGGTGATCTGGTCGAGCTGCGACGCCTTGCGCAGGTAGTCGTCGGGCTTCTCGGACAGCAGCAGCGCGATCGTCGGGTCGATGCCCGCGTTCTTGTACTGCGCGCTGGCGACCGCGCCCATGCTGTCCTGCAGCGAGATGAGGTCCGACTGCTCCTGGGCGATGCGCTCCTGGATCTGCCCGACCTGGCCCTGCAGTTGCTCGGTCTTCTCCTGGAAACCGTTCAGCTCCTCGGTGGCGATCTCCGCCTGGTGCTGAAGGTCGTTGATCTGCGCCTTGACCTGGTCCTTGGACGGTGCCGGGTCGGCGTGGCTCATTCCCGGGGACAGGGCTACCGCGGTCGCGGCGGCGGCGGTGATGACGCCGACGCGCGCTTTGCCAGGTTTCTTGGGCCGTCGGTGGGACGCCACGAGGGGCGGACTCCTTCTTCCGTCGCCGCCTACCGGGTGAGCTGACGGGTTCGGGCCGGAAGCGGGCCCTACAGCGCGGCGGACCGCGCCGATTCACCCCAGGGAACGGTGGTTCCCCGGCTCCGGGTCGGTCCGGAAGAGACCTCGCCGGATTCGGCGGGGGTGTCCGCTGCCCGCCCCGGTCAAGGCGGACGACTCGGCGGTCACCCAGCCCGAGACATTAGTGACTGCGCAAGCCCGTATTCAAATCAATCCGCAAAGTTTTACCGGATCTCCCGGGATTAACTCGGCGAGATCCACGGATGGTGATCACAGGGCGACCATCTGTTCATATTTTCCGGACGCATTCGGGCGTGTTCCGGAAGGCCCGGAAACCCCGGTCCCGGACTCTCCGCGAGCCCCCGAAACACCGTCGGACGTGCGGTTTTCTCGACTGCCGGAGCGTCGTTTCGGGCGGCGGTCCCGGTACCGGAGCGGAGGGCTCAGGCCCGCGTCGGCGAGCACCGCGAGGGCGTCGAGGGATTCTTCGTCAAGGTCGACACACCGGTCGAAACCGGATGTATTTCCGCGCGGCGGGCGCGGGCAGCCGCCGCCGGATTCCGAAGAAACGTGCGAAAAGTCCGACTTTTCCTCGGGCGTGCGAAGAAATGTCGATATAACGCATTCTCCGCACGCCGGTCCGCGGGCACGGCACGTACGGCAGCAGATCCGCATGGTCGGCCACCCCTCCCGTTGCGTTCCGAAAAGCACCTTCCGCACCCACGGTAGGGAGGGTGACCGACACAACGTCACAGGTCGACCACGTTCGGGCGGCAATCCGCGGGCGAAGGGGCGCCCGCGGGGGCGGGGTCAGCCGCGGGCGAGCCGGCGCAGCAGCATCGTCGAGGGCACCGGCCGCGCGCCCGCCCGGCGCACGCCGTCCGCGACCTCGCGGTCGGACGACACCACGACCACCGGGCGGCCCGGCGGCTCGGCGCGGACCAGGCGGCGGATCAATTCGTCCGCCGTCTCGCCGGCCTTGCTGAACCGCACCCGGACGCCGCGCGGCGGGGCGAGCAGCACCGGCGCGTCGAGCTGTGCGCCGTCGAAAACGCAGGTGATCTCGCAGCCGGTCTGCGCGGCGATCACCGCGAGTCCGCCGAGCAGCCGCACCCGCTGCTCGGACAATGCGAGCGAGGGATAACCGGTCTTGGTCACGTTGTAGCCGTCGATGACCAAATGTGCCTGCGGCAATGCAAGAAGTTGATCAAGAAGTGCCGGGTCGTCGCCTTCCAAAGCGCGCTGGGCAATGTCTTTCGTGCCGGATGCCTCGGGCTCGACCGCGTCGACGGTGTCCGCGGGCCGGATGCCGACCGGCGGCAGCGCGAGTTCGCGCCGCAGCCCCTGGGCGGCTTCGAGCACGGTGTCGAGGAGCAGGCGGACCCGGGTGTCCTCCATGCTGCGGCCTTCACGCGCGGCGCGGCGGCTGGCTTCCAGCGCCGACTCGGCCTCGGACACCCGGCCGCGCAGCCGCCGGGCCTCCTTGTCCGCGGCGGCCACCGAGGCCTGGGCTTCGGCGCGCACCGCGTCCAGTTCGGACTTGGCGTGCTTGGCCTCTTTCTCGGCGTGCTTCGCGGCGCCTTGCAGGCCCCGGACTTGGCGGCGCAGCTGCTCGGTCTCCTTGCGGGCCTCGTCGAGTTCGGCGCGGACCTTGTCGTGCTCGGACTTCGTGGAGGCGCGCAGGGCGGCCAGTTCGGATTCCAGACGCGCGACGACGGCGGCCTGTTCGGCGCCGGCCCGGTCGTGTGCGGCCTTCTCGGCGGCTTGGCCGGCGGTGTCGAGCAGGGTGACCCAGCCGGGCGGCCGCAGCAGGTACGCGGCGGCGGCGACGTCGAGCGGGTCGGCGGCGGCCGGGGGCCGCCCGGATTCCAGCGCGGCGGCGAGGTCGGGCAGCGCGCGGCGCAGGCGTTCCGCTATCCGCTGCCGGAAGACGGGGTCGTTCTCGAGCACGCCCGCCAGCGGCGTGGCGGCCAGCTTGGCGCGCCGGCTGGGGGTGAACCGCGCGAACTGCCGCAGCGGGACGGGGATCTCGTCGGGCGGCATGGCCCCGAGTCCGTCCGCGGCCAACGCGATGACCCGCTGCCGGACACCGTCGGGAAGGGGGCCGTGGGGGGCTTCCGCCTCGGAACGCGACCCGCGAGAGCCGTCGGGGCCCGGACCGCCGGAAGCCGTGGCAGCGGACCGGGGCGCCGGGCCACCGCTCTCGGCCGCGTCGGCGGCGCGAGCCGCATCGGGAATCGGGGTGGGCTCCGCACCTTGCACACCGGAACGCCCGTGCCGGGGACCGCGGTCGTGGCCGCCGGCGGCTGCCTCGGCAGCCGCGCGGCCTCCGCTCGCGTGCCCCGGAGCCTCGGCCGACGGCGCGGCGGCATGCGGCGGCCGGGCTGCGCCGTTGGGTGCGGAGTGCATGCCCCCACCGTGGCCCGGCGGGGTGACATCGGCAGCGGGCCAGGGCTCGGCGGAGGGGCGGGCTGTGTAGTCCGCGCGTGTGTCCGACTCGCCCACTGGTCCTCCGGTTGCGTCTCCGCCCGGTCTCCCCGCCCCGGGTCGGCTCGAACGTGCTCCTGATCATGGCGTGCCCGCCATCGCGGGCGGACACGCCTCCCCGTGCCGATGCCGAACCGATGCACAAGCCGGAGCGCCCGGCACCGGTCCGGTCGGGATCAGCTCTTCTCGTCGGTTCCCGGCCGCGGGACCAGCTGCACGGAGTCGGTGGCGTTGCACCACCGGCAGCGCACCGACTCGATCGTGTCCTCGAGCACCTCGCGCTCGTCGACCCGGGGCTCACCCGCGAGGTCGAGGTGGACGAATTCCACCGCCCGGGTCGTCCGGGTCACGTCGAACCTCGTCAGGTTGCCGCACAGCGAGCAGCGCCACCGGGTCGCCTCGGTGGGGGCCGGGACCGACATGCACGTTCCTCTCAGATCTGAATCGGGTCTGATCCCAATCGGGGTCTCGCACACCATCATCCCGCGCGGCCGGACCGGCGCGCCGTCCGGGAGGGGTGCCTGCGCCCGTGTCAGGGCGGATCCGTACCGTCCGAGGCATGAGCAGCCAGGTGCCCGACCCCTTCGTGCCGCAGTCCGTGTCGCTGCCCGGGTCGCGTGATGCGGCGCCGCCGTGGTCCGGCGGGCCCGCGCGGGACGTTACCGTTCCGGCGCGCCCGGCGCGAAAAACGTCCGCCGGGTGGGATCCCGACGCGCCCCTCGAACGCCAGGTGTTCGTGGTGGTGGACCTGGAGACGACGGGGCTGGACCCGGAGTCGGACCGGATCACCGAGATCGCCGCGGTGCGGCTGCGCGGCGGGGACGTGCTGGCCGAGTTCGCGACGCTGGTCGCGCCGGGTGTGCCGGTCCCGGCGTTCATCACGTCGCTGACCGGGATATCGGACGCGATGGTCACCGGGGCCCCGCCGCTGAAGCACGTGCTGCCCGCGTTCCGGGAGTTCGCCCGTGACGCGGTGCTGGTCGCCCACAACGCGCCGTTCGACGTGGGCTTCCTGAGGGCGGCCTGCGCGTCGTGCGGGGAGCCGTGGCCGCATCTGGTCGTGGTGGACACCCTGGAGCTGGCCCGCACGCTGGTGTCGCGCGGCGAAGTGGGCAGCTACAAACTCGGCACGCTGGCACGCCTCTTCGAGGCTCCGGCGCCCGCCGACCACCGGGCAATAGGCGACGCTCGCGCGACGGCGCACATCCTGCGGGCGCTGATCGACCGGTTGCGGCGCGCGGGCGTGCACGATCTTTCGGGTCTGCTCCAATGCACCGGCCATCCGGGTGAACCTGGCCTGGTCTGAGCCCCTTCCCCCGCCGGGGCATAACAGGGCAATACCTATCAATACCTGACGATAGGCTCATGCTCATCCCCGTGCACGACCAGCTTCCGGCCCGCCGGACCCCGGTGGTCACCTACGCGCTGATCGCACTGAACGCCCTGATCTTCCTCATGAGCCCGCTGTCCGGGTTCGGCGGCGCCCGGTTCGGCAGCCCCGAGGCGCAGGTGTGTGCGGAGAGCCGCTACTACTACGAGTACGGCGCGGTGCCGAGCGAACTCGTCGGCGACGGCCGCATCGTCGCCCCGCCCGCGACCGTCCCCACCGACCACGGCCCGATCACCTGCCGGGACCGCGCGGATCCGGACAAGATCCCCGCACTGACGGTGCTGTTCGCGATGTTCATGCACGGCGGCTGGGTGCACCTCATCGGCAACATGCTCTATCTCTACGTCTTCGGCAACAACGTCGAAGACCGGATGGGGCGCGCGCACTTCGCGATCTTCTTTTTGGTGGCCGGATATCTCGCCACCTACGGCTTCGCGTTACTCAATCCCGGCTCGCACCAGCCGCTGGTGGGCGCGTCCGGCGCGGTGTCCGCGGTGCTCGGCGCCTACCTCTATCTCTATCCGAAGGCGCGCGTGACGAGCCTGGTGCCGCTGCTCCTCTTCCTTCCGCTGCGGTTCCCGGCGTGGCTCGTGCTGGGCTTCTACTTCGTGCTGCAGTGGCTGTACTTCCGGGGCATCGGTGTCAACGGCGAAGCCAACGTCGCCTATGCCGCGCACCTGGTCGGCTTCGCCGCGGGCTTCTGCTACGCGTGGGCGCTGTACCACCGCGACCGGCACCCCGACCGCGGCAAACGCGTCCCGGTCGTGCACGAAAGCTCGTTCGCGGGGGCGCCCACCCTGCCTGCCGCGCCGGTCATCCAGCCGGGTGATCCGCCCCGGTAGGCTCGTACTCCCGTTCCGTCCCACGAGAGGCCGCCGCTGTGATCACCGCGATCGTGCACGTCAAGGCAGGCGTCGACCGCATTCCGGAGATCGCCGAGGCGATCGCCGCGATCGACGGCGTCAGTGAGGTGTACTCGGTGACCGGCGAGTTCGACCTGGTCGCCATGGTGCGGGTGCGCGAGCACGACGAACTGGCGGACGTCATCCCGGGGCGCCTGAACAAGGTGCCGGGCGTCGTGCACACCGAAACGCACATCGCGTTCCGCACCTACTCCAAGCACGACCTGGAAGCGGCCTTCGCCATCGGCCTCGACGACGGCTTCTAGACCGACCGGCCCAACCCGGCCTACCGGCCCGGCGGCCCGGCGGCGCCCGGATTTCAGCCCAGCGCCGCCGCGGACACCGGGCCCCGCGGGTCGGCCTCGGGCACGCAGCGCCCGCCGTCCGTGCGGTACGTCCACCGCGCCCCGCGTGCGACCAGTTCGCGCACCGCGGCGACGAACCGGTCGAGGTGCTCCTCGGGCGTACCCGCCCCGAAGCTCACCCGGATCGCGTTGAGGTTCTGCTCCCCCGCGGGCGCGTCCGGCGCACCGCACTCGGTGGGCGCGTCCGAGCGGCCGCCGAGGAGCTTGCGCACCAGCGGGTGCGCGCAGAACAGGCCGTCGCGGACGCCGATGCCGTACTCCGCGGACAGTGCGGCGGCGAACCGCGAGCTGTTCCACCCCTCCACCACGAACGACAGCACCGAGACGCGCGCCGACTCGGGACCGAACAGGTCGAGCGTGCGCACCTCGGGAATGTCCGCGAGCCCGGCGCGCAGCCGCGCCAGCAGCGCTCCCTCGCGCGCGGCGAGACCCTCCAGGCCGGCCTCGTCGAGCGCGCGGCACGCCGACGCGATCGCGTAGGCGCCGACGACGTTCGGCGAACCGGCCTCGTGCCGGGCCGAACCGTCGTTCCACTCCACGGCGTCCGCGGTCACGGTCTTGCTCGCGCCGCCGCCCGCCAGGTACGGCTCGGCCTCCGCGAGCCAGTCGCCGCGCCCGGCCAGCACGCCCGCGCCGAACGGCGCGTACAGCTTGTGGCCGGAGAAGGCGACCCAGTCCACGTCGAGCCCGGCGAGCGACACCTTGTGGTGCGGCGCGAGCTGCGCGGCGTCCAGCACGATGCGCGCGCCGTGCCGGTGCGCCGTGGCGGCGAGTTCGGCGACCGGGAACAGCTCGCCGGTGACGTTGGACGCGCCGGTCACGCACACCAGCCGCGGCGTGCCCGGGTCGCTCGCGGCGAGGGCGGCGTCGAGCGCGGCGACCGCTTCGGCGGGGCTGCCGGGCGCGGGCAGCTGGGTGACGTCGGCGGTGCGGCGCCACGGCAGCAGCGCCGCGTGGTGCTCGGTCTCGAACACGAACACCCGGGTGCCGGCCGGGAGCGCGGCGGCGAGCAGGTTGAGGGAGTCGGTGGTGCCGCGGGTGAACAGCACGACGTCGTCGGCGCGGGCGTCCAGGTAGCCGGCGACGGTGGCGCGGCTCTGCTCGTACAGGTCCGTGGACAGCTGCGACAGGTAGCCGGCGCCGCGGTGCACGCTGCCGTAGTACGGCAGGTACGCGGCCACGTCGTCCCACACCCGCTGGAGACACGGCGCGCTGGCCGCGTAGTCGAGGGCCGCGTATTCGGCGTCGCCGCCGGTGACCAGCGGGACCCGCACGTCGCGCCCGACGACCGGCAGCGGCGCGGGCAGCACACCGTCGGCCGAAGCGGAGAAAACGGAAGATTCGGTGACGAAAGCGACAGCGGACATGGCGAGCCTCCAGGGTCGAGGACCCCGGAATGCCAGTGCGTCGAGAGGGTCCGCGCTTGCCGGAGCGCTGTTGCGTCCGGCCTGGTCATCACCCGGGGCACCCCGCCGCGGAGGAGGGTTGCCGGACAGCAAGCCGGGGCCAAAACGCTGTCACTCGTGACCTGGGAGGATTATTACCCCATCAGCGGCGGCCGCTCAACACGGATATCGGCCGTCCCGCATCGCGAGACGGCCGATACCGGTGCGTGAAACGGGTTCAGCCGAAGGAGCGCGTGGTCTCGACCCACCGGTCGAGCGCCGCTTGGGCCTTGCCCGAATCGATGGCGTCCGCCGCGCGGGCGATGCCGTCCGCGAGCCGCTCGGCGAGCGGCGTGTCGTCGGCCGGGTGCAGGGAGGCCAGCGCCGCCGCGGAGTTGAGCAGCACGGCATCCCGGACGGGGCCGCGCTCACCCGCGAGCAGCTGCCGCACGACTCCGGCGTTGTGCGCCGCGTCGCCGCCGCGCAGCGCCTCGATCGGCACCTGCGCGATGCCGAAGTCGCGCGGGTCGACCCGGTCTTCGCGGACCTCGCCGTCCCGGGCGATCCACACCTTGGACGTGGTGGTGATGGTCAGCTCGTCGAGGCCGTCGTCGCCGCGGAACACCAGCGCCGACGCGCCGCGCCGGGCGAACACACCCGCCATCAGCGGCGCCATGCGCGGGTCCGCCACCCCGACCGCGGCGTGCGGCGCGCGCGCCGGATTGGTCAGCGGGCCGAGGATGTTGAACGTCGTCTGCACGCCGAGTTCGCTGCGGGCCTGCGCCGCGTGCCGCAGGGAAGGGTGGAAGCGCTGCGCGAAGCACAGCGTGACCCCGGCGTCGACGGCGGTGCGCACCACCTGCTCCGGCGTCAGATCCAGCCGCACGCCGAGGGCTTCGAGGACGTCGGCCGCGCCACTCGCGGAGGACGCCGACCGGTTGCCGTGCTTGACGACCGTGGCGCCGGTCCCGGCGACCACGATCGCGGACATCGTGGAGATGTTGACGGTGCGGGCCCGGTCGCCGCCGGTGCCGACGATGTCGACGATCGGACCGGGCACCTCGATGGTGACCGCGTGCCCGTACATCGCGTCGACGAGGCCGGTGACCTCTTCGACGGTCTCGCCCTTGGCGCGCAGCGCCACGACGAACCCGGCGATCTGCACCGGCGTCGCCTCGCCCGACATGATGCGGTCCATCGCCCACGCGGTGGTCGGCGCGTCGAGGTCCTCGCCGTGCATCAGCGCCGTGAGGACGTCCGGCCAGGACCGGCCCTGCCCGGGGTTGGTGCTCTTCACCGCTGCCGAGGCCGAGGCGCTCATGGTCCGCTCCCGCGTGACGTGTCCGATCAGGTCGGACTCAGCGTAGCCGCGCGCGGCAAGCGCATTCCGGCGTGTCCGCAGGATGGTCGGCGCGCGCCTCGGACACGCCCGAGGCGCGTCGGCCGGTCAGGAAGCGCGCGTGCGGGCCGCGGCACGGGTCCGCAGCAAGCCCGCCGCGGACGCCGCGAGGGTGACCGGGTCGAGCGGATGCGACACCACGGCGTCGGCGCGGCACCAGGTCGCCAGCCACGCGTCCTGCGGGCGGCCGACCAGCACGAGCACCGGCGGGCAGTTGTAGACCTCGTCCTTGAGCTGGCGGCAGATGCCCATCCCGCCGGCGGGCGCGGCCTCGCCGTCGAGGACCACCAAGTCGTAGCCGCCCTTGTCCATCCGGGCGATGACCGCGGGTTCGGTCGCGCACTCGTAGTACTCCAGCCGCGGCACGTCCGCCGCGGGGCGCCGGCCGAGCGCGAGCATGACCTTCTGCCGGGTGTTGCGGTCGTCGCTGTACACGAGGACGGTCATGGTGTCGCCGCTGTGCGCCATAGCCACCTGCCCTGGTCGTCGTCCGCCGGCGTCCGCCGCCCGGAGCCCGGATGCGGTCCCGCTGTGATCCGCGTTACAACACCGCGGATGCTACCCCTCGCGGATCACGGACTCCAAGCACGTGATCGACAAGCGAGCGCGGGCAAGAGCCAATGAACGGGACATATTTCCCGATTCGGACCGGGCGCCTCGCCCTCACTCCCTCCCCAGCAGCAGCCACCCCTCCGCGTCGCCCCCCAGCCGCTGCGCGAGTCCCGCCATGCGGCTGCGTTCGCGAGCGAGTTCGAGGGCGGTGACCTTCTGCTGCCGGTCGGCATGCGTGACGCCGTCGGGGCCGGGGGCGACCGTCCAGCCGTCCGGGGCCAGCAGCCGGGCCGCCTCGGCCGCCGCGGCGGCGTCCGGCAGCCGGAGGACGTGACGAAGGACCAGTTCGCGACCTTCGACCTGTACGCCCTTTTCGGCCAGGTCCGCGAGCACCGCCGAGTCCGCGCGCGCCGGGTCGAAGCTCTCGCCGACCACGACGAGCGTGCCGTCGTCGACGAGCGGGGGTGCGGCGTCCGCACTCCGGCGGCGGAAGAACCGCCCGATTCCTGCCATGGCCATGCCGCGACGCTACCCGCCCCTCCGCGGCGCGCTCCGCCTGCCCGTGTTTCCCGGCCGGGTTCGCCGCCGCCTCCCTCGTTCGGGCGAACCCTGGCGGTGCCGATACGGGATTCACCCGATCGAGATTCACCCAGCGTGACCGACGGATTTGCCGACGCCCTCGCACAGTCCGTCAACTCGACGCGCCGAATTGCCGGCGAACGATCTCGGAACGGATCAAGGAATTCCCGCGCGGACCCCCCGGACCTGCGGTTCCGGCGCCCACTGCCGGCCGGGACCGCGCCCGGCCAGGGGGCAACGTCCCTCTTATAGGGAGGGCTTCGCCACCCGTTCGGACGAATCTCGCCGCCCGGGAACAGCACCCGCCGTCAGACACGTTCAGCGAAGGATGCCCCCCGAAGCGCGGGCAGATCCGGCGACCGCAATAATGGCGGCCGTGGCGACAGCAACAGCAGTAGAAACCGGGCATGCGCCCCACGGGGCGGTCGACCGCCCCAACTTGGTCAGCATCGGCACGATCGTCTGGTTGGCGTCGGAGCTGATGTTCTTCGCGGCCCTGTTCGCGATGTACTTCACGATCCGGTCGGTCCAGGGACCCGAGGTATGGGATCAGAGCAGCTCGCTCTTGAACGTCCCGTTCTCGTCGGTGAACACCACGATCCTGGTGCTCTCCTCCCTGACCTGCCAGCTGGGCGTCTTCGCGGCCGAACGCGGCGATGTCAAGAAGCTGCGCATGTGGTTCGTGATCACGTTCATCATGGGCGCGATCTTCATCGGTGGACAGGTGTACGAGTACACCGAGCTGGTCAAGGAAGGCCTGACGCTCTCGTCGGCCGCCTACGGCTCGGTCTTCTACATGACGACCGGCTTCCACGGCATGCACGTGACCGGCGGCCTCATCGCGTTCCTGCTCGTTCTCGGGCGGACGTATGCGGCCAAGCGGTTCACGCACCAGCAGGCCACGAGCGCGATCGTCGTCTCGTACTACTGGCACTTCGTCGACGTGGTGTGGATCGGGCTGTTCGCCACGATCTACCTCATCAAGTAGACGTAGGCGTTTCCGGGCCCGCCGGTCCGACCGACTAGAACGACGAACCCAACCGAGGTTTTTGGTGAAGAAGCTCTCCGCACGACGGCGCCACCCCCTGGCGGCGATCGTCGTCCTACTCTTCGCGCTCGCGGCGACCGGGGGGCTGTACGCCGCGTTCGCGCCCGCCAAGTCGGCGCAGGCCGAGGACGCCCCTTCCTCGATCGCCGTCGAAGAGGGCAAGAAGCTGTACCTGAGCGGCTGTTCCAGCTGCCACGGCCTCAACGGCCAGGGCACGAGCGACGGCCCGTCCCTGGTGGGCGTGGGTGCGGCTTCGGTCGACTTCCAGGTCATGACCGGCCGCATGCCGCTGCAGCAGCAGGGCCCCCAGGCCGTCCGCAAGCCCACCGCGTACACCCAGGCCCAGTCCGACCAGATCGGCGCGTTCATCGCGTCGCTGGGCGCGGGCCCGGCGGTGCCGAAGCCGGAAGAGTACGCGCTCAACGGGAACGTCCCCGCGGGCGGCGAGCTTTTCCGCACCAACTGCTCGCAGTGCCACAACTTCTCCGGTGAGGGCGGCGCGCTGCCCGAGGGCAAGTTCGCTCCGCCGCTGAAGGACGTCGACCCCAAGCACATCTACGAGGCCATGCTGACCGGCCCGCAGAACATGCCGTCCTTCAACGACCAGATCATGCCGCCGGAGCAGAAGAAGGACATCGTCACCTACATCACCGGCGTGACGAAGGACGAGCCGAACCCGGGCGGTCTCGGTCTCGGCCGCCTCGGCCCGGTCTCCGAAGGTCTGTTCGTGTGGACGTTCGGGCTCGGCATCGTGATCGCCGCCGCCATCTGGATCGCCGCCCGTACCCCCAAGGCCAGGAACAAGTGAGTAGCCACCAGGACATGTCAGAGGACAAGCTGCCGGAGGCCGCGCACGCCTCGGCCGCGGCTCTCGACCCGTTCGCCGACCCGGGCCTCCCGGCGCACGAGCCGCGGCGCACCGACATCGACGAGAAGGCCGCCAAGCGCGCCGAGCGCCAGGTGTCGTTGCTGTTCGTGATCTCGATGCTGGCCACTGCGGGCTTCATCGCCTCGTACGTGAGCATCGACAAGTACAAGATCATCGACATCTTCTTCTTCGGGAAGGTGGGCGCCCTCAACCTGGCCCTGGGCTGCACGCTCGGTGTCGCGTTGTTCTGCATCGGCGCCGGCGCGATCCACTGGGCGCGCACGCTGATGACGGACGAGGAGATCGTCCAGGAGCGCCACGAGCTCAAGTCCTCCCCGGAGGACCGCGAGGCGGCCATCCGCGAGTTCCAGCAGGGTGCCGCGGACTCGGTCATCGGCCGTCGGCCGCTGATCCGCCGGACGATGATCGGCGCCATGGCGCTGGTCCCGCTGTCCGGCGTGGTGCTGCTGCGCGACCTCGGCCCGCTGCCGGGCGTGGCGCTGCGCCACACCTTCTGGGGCCGGCACGGCAAGAACGGCCTCACGACGATCATCAACGAGAACACCGGCAAGCCGCTCCGTCCGGAGCACATCACCAAGGGCTCGCTCGTCATGGGCAAGCCGGAGGGTCTCGACCAGGACAACCACGAGTACCTGGAGGAGATGGGCAAGGCCGCCATCCTCCTGGTGCGCCTCGAGCCGGACGAGATCAAGTCCAAGAAGCAGCTCGAGTGGTCGTACAACGGCATCGTGGCGTACTCGAAGATCTGCACCCACGTGGGCTGCCCGATCGGCTTGTACGAGCAGCAGACGCACCACCTGCTCTGCCCGTGCCACCAGTCGACCTTCGACCTCGCCGACGACGGTGCGGTGGTCTTCGGCCCGGCCGCGCGTTCGCTGCCGCAGCTGAAGATCACGGTCAACGAGCGCACCGGCTTCCTCGAAGCCGTCGGTGACTTCGCCGAGCCGGTCGGCCCGAGCTTCTGGGAGCGTGGCTGATGGCTGTGCACGCAAGCAGCGCGGCGTCCGAGGAGATCCCGGACAACGCCGCCACCAAGACCGTGGACTACTTCGACGAGCGCCTGGGCATCTACGGCGCCGCGAAGAAGAACCTGCGCAAGGTCTTCCCGGACCACTGGTCCTTCATGCTGGGTGAGGTTGCGCTCTACAGCTTCATCATCCTGCTGCTGACCGGCGTCTGGCTGACGCTGTTCTTCAAGCCCAGCATGGAAGAGGTCGTCTACGCCGGGTCGTACGTCCCGCTGCAGGGCATCCACATGTCCGAGGCGTACGCGTCGACTCTGGACATCAGCTTCGACATCCGGGGTGGTCTGGCGATCCGCCAGATCCACCACTGGGCGGCGCTGATCTTCGTGTCGGCCCTCTTCGTCCACATGTTCCGCATCTTCTTCACCGGCGCGTTCCGCAAGCCGCGTGAAATGAACTGGCTGTTCGGCTTCCTGCTGCTGGTTCTCGCGATGGTGAACGGCTTCACCGGCTACTCGCTCCCGGACGACCTGCTGTCCGGTACGGGTCTGCGCATCGCGGAAGGCGTGGTCCTGGCGATCCCGCTGGTCGGCACCTACCTGCAGTTCTTCCTGTTCGGCGGGCAGTTCCCCGGCCACGACATCGTGCCGCGGCTGTTCACCATCCACGTGCTGCTGGTCCCGGCCATCATGGTCGGCCTGGTGACGGTCCACCTGATCCTGGTCTTCTACCAGAAGCACACGCAGTTCCCGGGTGCCGGCCGCACCAACAAGAACGTGGTCGGCCTGCCGCTGCTGCCGGTCTACACCGCGAAGGCGGGCGGCTTCTTCTTCGTGGTCTTCGGCATCACGGCGCTGCTCGGCGGCCTGGTGCAGATCAACCCGATCTGGTCGTACGGCCCGTACAACCCGGGGCAGATCACCGCGGGCTCCCAGCCCGACTGGTATATCGGCTTCCTCGAAGGCTCCCTGCGCATCATGCCGAACTGGGAGACCAACCTCTGGGGCCACACGATCAGCTGGAACGTCCTGATCCCGTCCCTCGTGGTACCGGGTGTGATGTTCACGTTCATCGCCGCCTACCCGTGGCTGGAAGCCTGGGTGACCGGCGACAAGCGCGAGCACCACATCCTCGACCGGCCGCGCAACGTGCCGGTGCGCACCGGCCTCGGTGCGGCGTGGATCGCGATGTACGCGGTGCTGTGGATCGGTGGTGGCAACGACATCATCGCCACGCACTTCCACCTGTCGATCAACTCGATCACGTGGACGATGCGCGTGCTGTTCTTCGTCGCCCCGGTCGTCGCCTTCGTGGTGGCGCGCCGGATCGCGATGGCGCTCCAGCGCCGGGACCGCGACAAGGTGCTGCACGGCCGCGAGACCGGTGTCATCAAGAAGCTGCCGCACGGCGAGTTCATCGAGGTCCACGAGCCGCTCGACGCGGAGAAGCTGCACGTGCTCACCGCGCACGAGCAGCACACCCCCGCGGAGCTGCCGCCGGCCGTCGACGAGAACGGCGTTGCGCGCAAGCTCAAGGTCGGCGAGAAGCTGCGGGTGCGCCTGTCGCGCTGGTACTTCTCGGAGCAGATCGAGAAGCCGACCGCCGAGGAGTACCGGGAGATCACCAGCGGCCACGGCCATCACTGAGTAACCCCGCCACGCTGACGCCACATCAGCAGCCCCGAGGGCCCCGCCGGAATCCGGCGGGGCCCTCGGGCTTTCGGCGTGTAACACTCCCCCTCCCCCGCACGTGCATACGACGACAACGGATCGCCGAGGGGGCAGGGACCGCATGCAGGAGCACGCCGACGGCGCCGGATCGGCCCCGCCGCCGCGGGAACGCGACGACCCGCAGGCCGATTTCGACGCCTTCTACGCGGCGACGGCCCGCCGCTTGGTGGCGGTGGTGTACGCGCTGACCGGCAACCTGGCGGACGCCGAGGACGCCGTGCACGAGGCGTACGCGCGAGCGTGGGCGAAGTGGCCGTCGGTGGTGGCGGGCGGCGACCCGGCCGCGTGGGTCCGGGTGGTCGCCCAGCGCCTCGCGGTCAGCGCGTGGCGCAAGGCCCGCAACCGCCTGCGGGCCCACCGCCGCCACGGCGCACCCGACGCCGCCCCGGAACTCGGCCCCGACCACGTCGCCTTGGTCGGCGCCCTCCAGAAGCTCCCCAAGGACCAACGCCGCGCGCTCGTCCTGTTCCACCTGTACGACCTCCCCGCCGAAACCGTCGCCCGCGAACTCGGCTGCACTCCCGGCGCCCTCCGCACCCGCCTCACCCGCGCCCGCAAGGCCCTCGCCGAACAGCTGGCGGACACCGCCCCGCCCCCGGTGGCCGCGGGGCCGCGCGGCGGCACCAGGACGGCGCTGTGAGGCCGCCACAGGACGCCGCGCGCAGAAGCCTCACCCCGAGGCGCCCACCGCCGTTCCTCGTCTGAGAGCCCTCACGAACTGCCGCGCCGACTCGCCGCTGCGGCCCAGAGCGCGCATGTCGGGGCGCGGGCCCGCCCCTCGCGGCTCTCGTCAGGTGGCTCGTGCATGAGGTTCCGGCGTGGGACGGGGGCTTCGCGCGAGTTCGCCTACGCACCCACCGACAGCCGACACCTCCGCCCGGCCCACACCGCACCCGCACCCAACCAGCCGCGCCCCGCCCCGCCCCGCCCCGCCGCCCGATTCTCCGGAGGCCACGATGCCCGATGACCACCTTGACCGCCGTCTGCGCGACCTCGTCGACGAACTCGACCAGGCCGTCGTCCTCTCCCCCGCCCACGAAGCGCGTGCCCGCGGCGCCCGGTTGCGGCACCGGACCCGGATCGCGGTCGGCACGGCCGTGGTGGCCGGCGCGGCCGTGACCGCGGCGAGCATCACGTGGGCGGCAGGCCCCGAGCGCGGGGCCACGCAGGCGGGCCCGGCAAGCCCGTCCGCGTCCGCATCCTGCGGTGCGGCCCCAACGCCACCGACCGCTTCCGCCGCCACCCCGTTCCCCACGGAGCCGAAGCCCACGATCACGCCGTCATCGATCCCACCGCCTTCCCTGCCGCCGACCCCGCCGACCGCGGCCGCCACCGCGACGAAGGCCGCTCCGCCCACCATGGCCTCGCTTCCGCCGGGCAGCCCGCTCGCTTCCCCCGTTGTGACCTGTCCGCAAATCTCCGTGCGCTTCCCGGCCGATCCCCGGGCGCTCACCACGGCCGACCTGCCCGTCGTCCCCGGCGGCACGTGGATCCCCCCGCGCATCTCCTGGGAAATCACGCGCACCGACGCCGTCGGCGCGCCCGGAGTGTTCTGCCTGCCCCGGGCGGGAGCCGCACAGGCAACCCCGACGACCGAAACCAGCTACGCACTCGGCGGGAACCCGCCCCCGGCCACCTTCGTCGAGACCATCGCCGACTTCGCCACCGAGCAGGACGCCCGAGCCGCCATGGACACCCTCGCTGCGGCCCTGCGCGACTGCCCCACCACGCAACCGGGCGCCTCGGTCAGCCGCGTCTCCGGCCCCGACGACGCCCAACTGTGGAAGGCGGACAACGGGTCCGGCACGCACGGCTTCCAAGCCCTCGCCCGCAGCGGCAAGACCGTCGTGACCCTCGCCTACCTGCAAAGCGGCGACTTCCACGACGCCTTGTCCCCCGACCTGCTTGCCACCGCGCTCACCCGCGCGGCCGGGAACCGCTGAAGCCGGCCCGAACCGCCGCACCGCCCCGCGCGGACGTCGGCCCCGTCCCGCTTCCGAGGGACGGGGCCGACGTGTCACCACCTGCTCATGCGTCCGCCGGGAGCGCTCCCGTCGTTACGGTGCCGACGGTGCTGGTCTTGAGCCACTCGTCCCACGAGTAGTTCCACTCGCCGTAGCCGTTGCCGCTCAGTTCCATCGTCTTGTCGCTGCCGGTGTTGACGACCTTGACCACGTCGCCGACGTTCGAGATCCCGAAGAACCACTTCGCGTTGTCGGTGCTCATGCCCACGCAGCCGTGGCTCACGTTCTCGCTGCCCTGCGAGGAGACCGACCACGGCGCCGCGTGCAGGTACTCGCCGCTCCACGTCACCCGGGTGGCCCAGTACACGTCCAAGCGGTACGCGTCCGAGCTGCCTTCGGCGATGCCGACGGTCGTGCCGTCCATCAGCACGTGCTCTTCCTTGCCGAGGATCACCTTGGTCCCGGCCCGTGTGGTGAAGCCGGGCTTGCCGGTGGTCACCGGCACCGTGCGCACGACTTCGCCGTCCTTCACGACGGTCATCTCGTGCGCCGCGGAGTCCACCGTGGCGACGAGCGCCGAGCCGACGGTGAAGTCGGTGGTGGTCCCGGCCGCGCCGTAGGCGCCGTTGCCGAACGACACGCCGTACAGGTTCCCGGACACGCTCACCTTGGTCCCGGCCGGCCAGTAGTCCTTGGGCCGGAAGCGGACGGTCTTGGCGTCCACCCACCCCCACGCGCCCTCGATCGGCACCGACGCGCTGACGCTGAGACGCCGTTCGACGGCCGCGCGGACCGCGGGGTCGTCGACGGCGTGGTCCAGTTCGATGCTGATCGGCATGCCGACGCCGACCGTGTCGCCCTTGCCGGGGGTGACCTTGGAGGCCGCTACCAGGCTCTGCGGGGTGAGGGTCGTGAAGGTCTCGGTGCCGCGGCTCGGCAGCCCGTGGGCGTCCACGCCGGTGGCCTGGACCGTGTACTTGGTGCCGTACTTGAGCGGCGCCGTCGTGGTCCAGGTGGCTCCGCCGGGCTGGTAGGCGCCGGTCACCGTCGAGCCGTCCTCGGCGGTGACCGTGGCAGTCGCCACGATGCCGCCGGCCACCGTGATCGTGACGGGCTTGTCCGGGGCGACCGCGTCGGCGCCGTCCCCGGGGGTCATGCCGACGCGGGCGGTGCTGACGGTCGGCTTGGGCGCAGGCTCGTCGCCCGACCCGCACGAGGCGAGCACCAGGGCCGCGGCCGCGGCAAGTGCGGTGGCGGCTATCGCGTGGGCGGGTGGGCCGCCCTTCGTCCTGCGCATCGTGGACCTCCCACGGGGGGTTTGCTGCGCGGTCGTTGACCCGACCAGCTTCACCCCGGGGCGCCGCGCGTGAGCGTCCGATGCGCCCGTCCGGGCGGAAAAATCACACTATTGCGCGGGAGCGTTTGCGTCGGGCGCGGAAAACCGGCATACCCGGAACAAGCGGAAGGGGCCGCTCCCCGAAGGGAACGGCCCCGCCCTCGAGCCCCGTCCACGGGACCCGGCTGCTGCCTTACTGAGCGGCCGGCGCCGCGCTGGGCGCGCCCGCCGGGCCCGCGGCGTTCAGCGCGCTGCCCTTGACCCAGGTGTCCCAGTCCACGCTCCAGCCGCCGAAGCCGTTGCCGGCCTTGACCTTCTTCTCGGTGCCGTTGATGACCTCGACGACGTCGCCGAACCCGACGGCCTTGAAGAACTTGCCGGCGTCCTCGGTACTCATGCCGACGCAGCCGTGGCTGCCGTTGACCTTGCCGAACTTGCCGTCGTTCCACGGCGCGGCGTGTGTGTAGGTGCCGGACGTGGTGAGGTGCACGGCGTACCGGACGGCCTTCATGTTGTAGGCGGTGCCCAGCCCGACGGTCTCGGAGTTCATGTCGATGCCGTCGACCTTGTCCATGACGACCATGGTGCCGGTCCACGTCGGGTTCTCGCTGCTGCCCGCGGAGATCGGGAGGTCGTACAGCACCTCGCCGTTCTTCTTGACCGCCATGTGCTTGTCGGCCAGGTCCGCGGTGGCGACGATCGAGTCGCCGATGGTGAACTCGCCGCCGCGGTTCTGCGTGCCGTACGTGCCGTCACCGGACTTGGCGCCGTCCAGGTCCGCGCGCCACGTCACCTTGGTGCCCGGCTTCCAGTACTCCTTCGGCCGGTAGTCGACGCGCATGCTGCCGTCGAGGTCCTCGAGCCAGCTCCACGAGCCCTCGACCGCGGGCTCGGCGGTGACGCTCAAGTGCTTCTCGACCGCGGCCTTGTCCTTGATGGCCTTGTTGAACTTGATCGAGATGATCGTGCCGACGCCGAGCTTGCCGCCGTCGTCCGTGTCCGGCCGGTACGAGTACTCGAAGGTCTTGTCCGCCGAGATCGTGGTGAAGCTGCTGTTGGCGGTGACCTCGGCCCCGTCGGCGTTGGCCGCCTTGGCCGCGACGCTGTACTTGGTGGCGTTCTCCAGCGGGATCTTCGGCGTCCACTTGGTGCCGTCGGGCGACGTGGCACCCTCGATCGCCTTGCCCTTCGGGTCGGTGACCGTCACGGACGTCACCTTGCCCGCGGTCGCCGAGACGGTCAGCGCGCCGTCGGTCTCGACCGCCTTGGCGCCGTCCGCCGGGGCGATGCTCAGCGCCGCCGGCGCCGCCTTCCCGCCCTTGCCGTCACCGCCCGAGCCCCCGGTCGTGCCGCCCCCGCCCGACGAACCCCCGTTGCCGCCCCCGGACGAACATCCGGTGAGCAGAACCAGAGGCACGACCAGCAGTCCTGCGGCCCATTTGGCGGCCCCTGTACGCGATGCTCCAGTGATGCGGGGCACGCGATCCCTCCCTCTTCCCCGTGCGCAGACCTGCTGCGTTCCCTATGCACTCTCTCTGACGTCGCGTCAGCGAGAGAGGTTGCAGGAATCCCTCCGCAGTCACAGAACAGTGACACCAGGCTGCATCGTCTGTGACCTGCGCGGGAACTCCCGCGGGCACACCGCCTTCCGGCCGGGCGGCAGCCCGGCGGCAAGGTCCGATGTGTCCAAGAGTGACCCGAACGCCGAAGGCCGGCCACCCAGATGGGTGACCGGCCTTCGCCGACCTGCTGCGGCGTCCCGCACCGTGCGGTGCGGGACCCGCGGAGTCACTGGTTCTGGTTCTCGCCCCGGTAGTACTCGAAGACCCAGGCGAAGAGCCCGATGGCCACGAGCGGCGCGGCGAAGAAGCAGAGCCACCAGCCGAAGATGATGCCCAGGAAGAACAGCGAGCCGCCGACCGCGAGCTGCAGCGGAGCCCAGCTGTGCGGGCTGAAGAAGCCCAGTTCCCCGGCGTCGTCCGCGACGTCGCCGTCCTCGTTGTCCTGCGGGAGCAGATCACTGCGCCGCGCGGTGAACCAGAGGTAGTAGCCGATCATGATCGACAGACCGAACGCCAGCGCCAGCGCGGTCGTTCCGGTCGGGTCTTCCGACAGCACCCAGTAGATGATGGTCACCGGGAGGAGGAAGAGCGCGACCAGCGTCATCAGTGCACCGGTGAACTTCACCGCTCACTCTCCTTGCCCGCCTGGACGGCGGCCTGCGGCTCGGCACCCAGGTAGTCCAGGGCCGCGATCTCCGGGTGGTGGAGGTCGAACGCCGGGGATTCCGAACGGATGCGCGGCATCGAGGTGAAGTTGTGCCGCGGCGGCGGGCAGGACGTCGCCCATTCGAGCGAACGGCCGTAGCCCCACGGGTCGTCCACCGTGACCTTCTTGCCGTACTTGTGCGTCTTCCACACGTTGTACAGGAAGGGCAGGATCGACAGGCCGAGCAGGAACGAGCCGATCGTCGAGACCATGTTCAGCGACGTGAAGCCGTCCGACGCGAGGTAGTCGGCGTAGCGGCGCGGCATGCCCTCGGCACCCAGCCAGTGCTGGACGAGGAACGTCGTGTGGAAGCCGATGAACAGCGTCCAGAACGTGATCTTGCCGAGGCGCTCGTCGAGCATCTTGCCGGTGAACTTCGGCCACCAGAAGTGGAAGCCGGCGAACATCGCGAACACGACGGTGCCGAACACCACGTAGTGGAAGTGCGCCACCACGAAGTACGAGTCGGACACGTGGAAGTCGAGCGGCGGCGACGCGAGGATGACGCCGGTCAGACCACCGAAGACGAAGGTGACCAGGAAGCCGATCGTCCAGAGCATCGGCGTCTCGAAGGACAGCGACCCTCGCCACATCGTGCCGATCCAGTTGAAGAACTTCACACCGGTGGGCACCGCGATGAGGAACGTCATGAACGAGAAGAACGGCAGCATCACCGAACCGGTCACGAACATGTGGTGCGCCCACACCGTCACCGAGAGACCGGCGATCGCGATCGTCGCGCCGATCAGGCCCTTGTAGCCGAACATCGGCTTGCGGGCGAAGACCGGGATGACTTCCGAGACGATGCCGAAGAACGGCAGGGCGATGATGTACACCTCTGGATGGCCGAAGAACCAGAAGAGGTGCTGCCACAAAATCGGTCCGCCGTTTGCCGGATCGAAGATATGGGTGCCGAACTTCCGGTCCGCCTCCAGGGCGAACAGCGCGGCCGCGAGGACCGGGAACGCCATGAGGACCAGGATCGAGGTCAGCAGGACGTTCCAGCAGAAGATCGACATGCGGAACATCGTCAGGCCGGGCGCCCGCATCGCGATGATCGTCGTGATGAAGTTGACCGCACCGAGGATGGTGCCGAAGCCCGACATCGCCAGGCCCATGATCCACATGTCGGCGCCGATGCCCGGCGAGCGGACCGAGTCCGACAGCGGGGCGTACGCGAACCAGCCGAAGTCCGCCGCACCCTGCGGGGTGAGGAAGCCGGCGACCGCGATGATCGAGCCGAACAGGTAGAGCCAGTAGGCGAACATGTTCAGCCGCGGGAACGCCACGTCGGGCGCGCCGATCTGCAGCGGCATGATCCAGTTCGTGAAACCGGCGAACAGCGGCGTCGCGAACATCAGCAGCATGATCGTGCCGTGCATCGTGAACGCCTGGTTGAACTGCTCGTTCGACATGATCTGCGTGCCCGGACGGGCCAGCTCGGCGCGCATGAAGAGCGCCAGCACACCGCCGATGCAGAAGAAGACGAACGACGTGATGAGGTACAGGCTGCCGATGGTCTTGTGGTCGGTGGTCGTCATCCACTTGACCACGGCGTTGCCGGGGGACTTGCGACGCACCCCTGCTGTGCCGACCGCCGCAGCCTGCGGCTCGTTGAGGATGGTCACTTCTCACTTCCCGGGGTGTGCTCGGGGATGGCAGGCATGTTGATCTTGCTGCGCACCGCCCCGTCCTGACCGGCCACCTTCAGCTCGGCCAGGTGCTTCTGGTACTCCTCCGGCGTCACGATCTTCACCTTGAAGAGCATCCGGGAGTGGTCGGCGCCGCACAGTTCCGCGCACTTGCCGTCGTACTCGCCGAGGACCTCCGGCGTGATCTCGAACTTGTTCGTCTTGCCGGGGATGATGTCCTGCTTGTAGAGGAACGCCGGCACCCAGAACGAGTGGATCACGTCGGGCGAGTTCAGTTCGAACTGAACCTTCTGGCCCTGCGGAAGCCAGAGCGTGGGAATGTTCTTGGTCGAACCGATGTCGTAGACCGCGCCGGTCTTGTTCATCGGGCCGTCCTTGTAGTTGAACGCCCACTGCCACTGGTAACCGACGACCTCGATGACGTTGACCTGCGTGTACGCCGGGTCCGTCTTCTTCGTCGTCTCTTGCAGCTTGGTCTCGTCACGCGCGGTGAAGTAGAAGAAGACCGCGATGATGATGCCGGGGATCACCGTGTACAGGACCTCCAGGGGGAGGTTGTACCGGGTCTGCGGCGGGATCTCCTGCTTGGTGCGACTGCGACGGTGGAACACGACGCTCCACAGGATGAGCCCCCACACCACAGCGCCGACAGCCAGTGCTGCGATCCACGAGCCCTGCCAGAGGGAGAGAACCCGGTGTCCCTGCTCGGTGGCAGGCGACGGCAGACCCAGTCTGGGCAGATCCTTGGAGTCGACGGAGCAGCCGGTGGCGGTCGCGGTGACGAGGCCCAGAGCCAGCAGCAGCGGCACCCTGCGCCGCATCCAGCGCCGCGGCGAGCGGTCGGAGCCGTAGGGACTCACGTAGCGCCTTCCCGAATGTCTCGCCCATAAGGCGGTCACTGCGGGGGAACTTCGCCCCGATGCCGACCGTCGTACAGGCACGTTTGGATGTTTCTGCGGGGCAACCCTACTGGAGCGGTATTCGGGTCGCGCGCCGAGGTCGGGTGTCGCGGAGAACGGGAATGTGACACACCGTCCGAACGGGTGAAGGCGCCGGTGCTCGGCACCATGCCGCGGCGCATTAACGTCGCTTGTGTGAGCTACTTCGACGCCGCTTCCGCCGAGCCTCTGCACCCCGCCGCACGTGCGGCTTTCCTCAGCGCGATGGACGAAGGCTGGGCCGATCCGGCGCGGCTGTACCACGACGGGCGCCGCGCGGGCGTGCTTCTGGACGCCGCCCGGGAGACCGTGGCGAGCGTGCTGGGGGTTCGCCCGGACGAGGTGTCGTTCACCGGATCGGGTACCCAGGCCGCTCAGTTGGCACTGCTCGGCACGCTCGGCGGCCGGCGCCGGGTCGGCGCGCACGCGGTGGTGAGCGCGGTCGAGCACTCGTCGGTGCTGCACGCCGCGGAACTCCACGAGGCGAAGGGCGGCGAGGTCACCCGGACGCCGGTCGACCGCACGGGCCGGGTCGACGTCGAGGCGCTCGCCGCGGCGTTGCGGCCCGACACCGCGGCCGTCGCGGCGCAGAGCGCCAACCACGAAGTCGGCACGCTGCAGCCGCTGTCCGAGGTCGCGGAGCGGTGTGCCGCGGCGGGGATCCCGCTGGTCGTGGACGCCGCCCAGTCGGTCGGGCGTGTCGCGGTGCCGGACGGGTGGTCGGTACTGGCCGCGAGCGCGCACAAGTGGGGCGGGCCGGCCGGCGTCGGCCTGCTGGTGGTGCGCAAGGGCACCCGGTATGTGTCGCCGCTGCCGTACGACGAGCGCGAGGCGCGCCGGGTGCCGGGCTTCGTGAACGTCCCCGCGATCGTCGCCGCGGCGGTCGCGCTGGGTGCGGTGGCCACCGGCGACGACACGGAGAACCGGCGGCTGTCCGCGCTGGTCGACAAGATCCGCACGCGGGTCCCGGAGACGGTGCCGGACGTCGAGGTGGTCGGCGACCCGGTGCACCGGCTGCCGCACATCGTCACGTTTTCCTGCTTGTACGTGGACGGCGAGGCACTGCTGCACGCGCTGGACCGCGCGGGTTTCGCGGTGTCGTCCGGCTCTTCGTGCACGTCGTCGACTCTGACGCCCAGTCATGTCCTGGCGGCGATGGGGGTGTTGACGCAGGGCAACATCCGGGTGTCGCTGCCGCAGGGGACGCCGGATGCGGAGGTCGACCGGTTCCTCGCGGTGCTGCCGGGGATCGTCGCCGACCTGCGCGCGGTGACCGGGGTGCCGTCGGCGGCCCCGGGCGGTCACGCGGCGGCGGAAGGGGTGCACGACGAGGCGGCGGGCGAGCCGGATCTGGTGCTGGACACCCTGGGGCGCCGCTGCCCGATCCCGGTCATCGAACTGGCCAAGCACATCGGCGAGGTGCCCGAGGGCGGCGTGGTCGCGGTGCTGTCCGACGACGAGGCGGCCCGGCTGGACGTGCCGGCGTGGTGCGAGATGACCGGGAACACCTACCTGGGCGAGCGCCCGGGCGGGCCCGGCGGAGTCGCGTACCTCGTCCGCCGGGCCTGACCCGGGGCGCCCGCCCCGGTCTTCTCTGCCGTTCTGCCGTTCCGCCGTTCCGCCGTTCTGGCGTTCCGCCGTTCTGGCGTCAGGCGACCTTGAGGTGCGCCCCGACCTCTTCCGCGGCCTCGAAGCCGTAGGCCTTCGCGAAACGCTCCAGGAAGGGGTCGCGGCGCAGCGCGTACTCCTGGGTGCCGACCGTCTCGATGACCAGGGTGGCGAGCATGCAGCCCACCTGCGCGGCGCGCTCGAGGCCGAGGTCCCAGGTGAGGCCGGCGAGGAAGCCGGCCCGGAACGCGTCGCCGACGCCGGTCGGGTCGGCCTTGCGGTACTCCTCGCAGCTGGCGACCCGGATCGTCTCCTCGCCGCGGCGGTCGATGCGGACGCCGTCGGCGCCGAGCGTGGTGACCCGGATGCCGACCCGGTCGAGGATCTCCTCGTTGGACCAGCCGGTCTTCTCCTCGATGAGGGCGGCTTCGTACTCGTTGGTGAAGAGGTACGCGGCGCCGTCGACGAGGCCGCGGATGTCGTGCTTGCCCATCCGGGCGAGCTGCTGCGAGGGGTCCGCGGCGAAGGTGTAGCCGCGCTCGCGGCACTCTTCGCTGTGCCGGATCATCGCCTCGGGGTCGTTGGCCGCGATGACCACCAGGTCGAGGCCGCCGATGCGCTCCGCGACCGGGCGCAGTTCGATCTCGCGGGCTTCGCTCATCGCGCCGGTGTAGAAGGACGCGATCTGGTTGTGGTCCTCGTCGGTGGTGCAGAGGAACCGCGCGGTGTGGTGCGTCTCGGAGATGTGCACCGAGTGGGTGTCGACGCGGTGCCGGTCGAGCCAGGACCGGTAGTCGGTGAAGTCCGCGCCGGCCGCGCCGACGAGGATCGGGCGCAGGCCGAGCACGCCCATGCCGAAGCAGATGTTGGGCGCGCATCCGCCGCGGCGGATGTCGAGCGTGTCCACGAGGAACGACAGCGAGACCCGGTGCAGCTCTTCGGGGAGGAGCTGGTCCGCGAAGCGGCCGGGGAAGGTCATCAGGTGGTCGGTGGCAATCGACCCCGTCACGGCGATGCGCACGGCGTGGGCTCCTGGGGTGAGCGGTGGTGCCGCACGGGCGGCCGCGAGGCGGCCGGCGCACGGCATGTCTGTCGGTATTCGTTGTACTCGATGGCAGTACCCGGTGCTTGTACCCGCCCCGCGCGGGGCGGGACACCGGGGGCCGGAAACTACCGATGGGTAGATGCTGCCGTCACCCTGCGTACGTCCTAGGGTGGGGACCAGAAGCCCGGAACAACCGAATCGTCCCGAGGAGTCCGACGTGTCCGCAGACCCCGTGCGCTCGTTCCTGCCGCCCCGGAGCGAGGCCGAGTCGATGGCCGAACTCCGCGGCGACTGCACGCACATCGACGTGTCGTGGACGACCCCGCATGTGACCAAGCCGCTGCCGACGACGCCGTTCTCGACCACCGCCCCCGCGGTCGTGGTCCCGGCGCGCGGTGCCGCGCTGGTCGCGGGCCTCGCCGAATTCGGCGACTGACCCGGCCGTCGGACCGGCGCACGCACGCCGCCCGAGCACACCGGACGCACACACGCCGATGCGGCGGCGACTCTCTCGAGTCGCCGCCGCATCGGCGTTCGCGTCGGCCGCCGGAGCGGCGCGCGGGCCCGGTGGGACCGGGCTCAGCTGAAGGAGTCGCCGCAGGCGCAGGAGCCGGCCGCGTTCGGGTTGTCGATCGTGAAGCCCTGCTTCTCGATGGTGTCCACGAAGTCGATGGTGGCGCCGCCCAGGTACGGAACGCTCATGCGGTCGGTCACGACACGCACGCCGCCGAACTCCTGGACGCTGTCGCCGTCGAGCGACCGCTCGTCGAAGTACAGCTGGTAGCGCATGCCGGAACAGCCGCCCGGCTGCACCTGGACGCGCAGCGCGAGGTCGTCGCGCCCCTCCTGCTCAAGCAGGGCCTTGACCTTGCCCGCGGCCTCATCGGTGAGGATGACGCCAGTGGTCGCGGTCTCGTCCTTGACCGTCATCTGGAAGCTCCCACGTGGTGGTTCGGTGCTGGATACGGCTGTCACCGTCCGCAACGAACGGTGTCCTGGTTTCTATTCCAGGCCCGATTCGTTCATGGTCGCATACCGCAGGACGTATCGGGACGGGCCGTCGGGGCGATCCGTTGTGACCCGCGTCGCGTACCCGACCCCCACTCTCGTCAATCCGACGCAATGAAGGTAGGATCCATAACGTCAGATAGACGAAAAGGATGTGCGACGTGACCGCGACCAACGACCTCGACCTCCCTCCGGGCGTCGAAGCGACCCCGCTCGCCCTGCTGCTGCTCGGCCGCGGATCCGACCCGTACAGCGAGCGCGGCGTGGAATGTCCCGGCGACCTGCCGAGCCCGGCGGACCCGACGCTCGTCGCGCGCGCCCGCGCGGCCAAGGAGAAGCTCGGCGACTCGGTCTTCATCCTGGGCCACCACTACCAGCGGGATGAGGTCATCCAGTTCGCCGACGTGACCGGCGACTCGTTCAAGCTGGCCCGCGAGGCCGCGGCCCGGCCGGACGCGCCCTACATCGTCTTCTGCGGCGTGCACTTCATGGCGGAGAGCGCGGACATCCTCACCGCGGAGCACCAGCAGGTGATCCTGCCGGACCTGGCCGCGGGCTGCTCGATGGCCGACATGGCGACGTACGACCAGGTCGAAGAGTGCTGGGACGTGCTGGCCGACGCGGGCGTCGCCGACGTGACCGTGCCCGTGTCGTACATGAACTCGTCCGCCGACATCAAGGCGTTCACCGGCCGCCACAACGGCACCATATGCACCTCCTCCAACGCCAAGCGCGCCCTGGAGTGGGCCTTCGAGCAGGGCGAGAAGGTCCTGTTCATGCCCGACCAGCACCTCGGCCGCAACACCGCCGTGCTGGAGATGGGCTTCTCGCTCGACGACTGCGTCGTCTACAACCCGCACAAGCCGAACGGCGGGGTCACCGCGGAGCAGCTGCGCGCCGCGAAGATGATCCTGTGGCGCGGCCACTGCTCGGTGCACGGCCGCTTCGACCTGGCCTCGGTCGAGGACGTCCGCAACCGCATCCCGGGCGTCAACGTGCTCGTGCACCCCGAGTGCCGGCACGAGGTGGTCACCGCGGCCGACTACGTCGGGTCGACGGAGTACATCATCAAGGCCCTCGACGCCGCCGAGCCCGGCTCCGCGTGGGCGATCGGCACCGAGCTGAACCTGGTCCGCCGGCTCGCCAAGGCGCACCCGGACAAGCAGATCGTCTTCCTCGACAAGACCGTGTGCTTCTGCTCGACGATGAACCGCATCGACCTGCCGCACCTGGTGTGGGCGCTGGAGTCGCTGGTGGACGGCACGGTCGTCAACCGCATCCAGGTCGACGCGGACACCGAGAAGTACGCGAAGCAGGCGCTCGACCAGATGCTCGCGCTGCCGTAACCGCGCCCCCGAAAACCCGGAGAGCCCGGAAGACCCCGGAGAAAGCCGACAGCCCGCGTGGATACGCGGGCTGTTCGCTTTGCCGACCGGGGTCAGCCCGGGATCAGTCCCCCGTCCCCCAGCAGCTCGCGCACTTCGTCCACGTCGGCGCCCGGGCGCGGCAGGATGAGCTGCGACGGTTCGATCACGTCGTCCGGCACCGCGGCGCCCGACGCCCGGACGGCGTCGAGCAGTGCGGCCAAGGCGTCCCGGAACGCGCTCTCGTCGTCCGCGGCGATCGCGGCCTCGATGCGGTCGTCGTACCTGTTCAGCTCGGCGACCTGCTCGTCCGCGACCTCGTACTGCCCCTCCCCCATGATCCGGACAATCATGGTTACTCCCCGTGCTTCTCGAATCGCGGGTGGTACTGGGGGTCGGCCTGCTGCTGCCCGGGGTCGGGCACCTGCCCCGACTGGCCGGGACCGAGCGCCTGCTGCCCGCCCGGGGTCTGCTGTGCTCCGCCGATCGCCTGCGGCGCCGGGCCTTGGCCCAGCTCCTGCTTCATGCGCATGAGTTCCAGCTCGACGTCCGACCCGCTGGACAGCCGCTCCAGCTCCGCGGTGATGTCGTCCTTGGTCATGCCCGTCGGGTCGTCCAGCGCCCCGGAGGCGAGCAGCTCGTCGATCGCGCCCGCCCGCGCCTGCATCTGCGCGGTCTTGTCCTCCGCGCGCTGCATGGCGAGGCCGACGTCGGACATCTCCTCGGAGATGCCCGCGATCGCGCCGCCGATGTTGGCCTGTGCCTCGGACGCCGTGTAGGTCGCCTTGATGGTCTCCTTGCGGATCCGGAACGCGTCCACCCGGGCCTGGAGCCGCTGCGACGCGAGCGTCAGCTTCTCCTCTTCCGACTGGAGCTGCTCGTACTGCGCCCGCAGGTCGGTGATCTGCTGCTGGATGCCGCTGCGCCGGGTCAGCGCCTCGCGGGCCAGGTCCTCGCGGCCGAGGGAGAGCGCCTTGCGGCCCTGGTCCTCGTGCTTGGCCGCCTGTCGCTCCAGTTGCTGGAGCTGCAGCTCCAGCCGCTTGCGGGAGGTGGCGACGTCGGCGACACCGCGGCGCACCTTCTGCAGCAGCTCGAGCTGCTTCGTGTACGAGTAATCCAGCATCTCGCGCGGATCCTCGTATTTGTCGAGCGTTTTGTTGGCTTTTGCGCGGAAGATCATCGCCATCCGCTTCATAACGCCGGTCATGACCCTGCGCGCCCCCTTCGTAGGCAAGCCAATGCGCTGTAGCCAGCCTAAATGGCCAAAGGACCTTCCGGCAGGAGGGCAGTCCATCACCTGCCGTGCCCGCTTCTCCGTCGGAGAACGAACGAGACCCTCGGAAGGTGCCGCCGGACCCGCCGCCGTCCCGCCTCCGCACCCCCGGAAGACCGGCCCGGCCGCACAGGGCCGGGGCCGGTCCGGGCCGCTTGCCCCAGCACGTAGGCTGGAGGCGTGTTCAGACGTCGTTCCCAGGCAGAGTCCGCACCCGAAGAGACGGCCGAGGCCGTCGAGGATGTCCGCGGACCCGAGGCCCCGAAGGGCCGCCCCACGCCCAAGCGCAGCGAGGCCCAGGCCAACCGCAAAACGCGCGTCACCCCGCCGAAGGACCGCAAGGAGGCCACCCGGGTCGCCCGTCAGCGGGCCCGCGAGGACCGCGAGGCGCAGCGCCAGGCGCTGGTCACCGGCGACGAGAAGGGCCTGCCGCTGCGCGACAAGGGCCCGCTGCGCCGGTTCTGCCGCGACTTCGTCGACTCGCGGTTCACCGCCGCCGAGTTCTTCCTGCCGTCGGCCGTGCTGATCCTGATCCTGAGCATCATGCCGAGCACGACGCTGAAGAACGTGTCGCTGCTCGGGTGGGCCGCGGCGATCGCGCTGATCATCCTGGACTCGGTCCGGCTGAACTACACGCTCAAGAAGCAGCTGCGCGAGCGCTTCCCGGACGCGAACCTGAAGGGCTGCACGCCGTACGCGCTGATGCGGTCGCTGCAGATGCGCCGCCTGCGCCTGCCCAAGCCGCAGGTGGCCCGGGGCGAGAAGCCCTGACGCGCAGCCGCGCCGGTCCCGCGCGGCTCCGCTGTGTCCCCCGTCCCCCGACAACGGAGCAGCATGTCCACCGCCCTGCACGAGGCGACCACCTGGCCTATGGATCTGCACACCCAGGTGCAGCGCGAGATCGCCTCGCGGCAGCTCGCCGAGCACCTGGTCCGGCTGCGTGAGCGCGGCCCGCTGAAGGTCCTCGACGTGGGCTGCGGGCCCGCCACGCCGTCGCTGCTGCTGGCGCGTGCGGGACACCTGGTGACCGCGGTCAGCACGGACACCTTGCAGCTGACCGCGCTGCACGACGAGATGGCCGCGGACTCCGACGACGTCCGGGCGCGGCTGCGGCTCGTCGAAGGCGACGGCAGCGAGGCCGGCCGGCACTTCCCGCCGGGGAGCTTCGACCTGGCGCTGTGCCACGGCGTGCTGGACGGGCTGGCCGAGCCGGACGGGATGCTCGCGGCGCTCGCCCGCATCCTGAACCCGGGCGGGCTGCTGTCGGTGACCGCGTCGAACGGCGCCGCCGCGCCGATGCGGCCGGGCAGCGCGGGCGAGTGGACGGCGACCCGCAAGGCGCTGGCCGCGCGCACCGTCGCGGCGAACGCGGAAGGCAACCGCACGGACAGCGTCGAGGGCCTGTCCACGATGCTCGCCGACCTCGGCGCGCCGGTGCTGGCGTGGTACGGCGTCGGCGTGTTCAGCGCGCTGCGTCCGGACGACCCGGCGCCGCCGCGCAAGGGCAAGGCGTGGCAGAACCTGATCGCGGTCGAGGAAGAGGCCGGCCGCACGGACCCGTACCGGGCGATCGCGGGCGTCCTGCACGTCGTGGGCGAGAAGACCGTGCGCTGAACTCCGGCCCGCCCGGCATAGGGTGGGCGCATGGAATTCCGACACCTCGGCCGCAGCGGTCTGGTCATCAGCGAGATCGCGTACGGCAACTGGCTGACCCACGGCTCCCAGGTCGAGGAGGAGGCCGCGCTCGCGTGCGTGCGTGCCGCCCTCGACGCGGGCATCACGACTTTCGACACCGCCGACGTGTACGCGGAGACGCGTGCCGAGTCGGTGATGGGCCGGGCGCTGAAGGGCGAGCGGCGCGAGGGCCTGGAGATCTTCACGAAGGTCTACTGGCCGACCGGGCCGGGCCGCAACGACCGGGGTCTGTCGCGCAAGCACATCATGGAGTCGATCGACGGGTCGCTGCGCCGGCTGGGCACCGACTACGTGGACCTGTACCAGGCGCACCGGTTCGACCACTCGACGCCGATCGAGGAGACCATGCTGGCGTTCGCCGACGTGGTGCGGTCGGGCAAGGCGCTGTACATCGGTGTGTCGGAGTGGAACGCGGAGCAGATCCGGGCGGGTGCCGACCTGGCGCGCGAGCTGCGGATCCCGTTCATCTCGAACCAGCCGCAGTACTCGATGCTGTGGCGGGTCATCGAGGCCGAGGTCGTGCCGGCGTCGGAGGAGCTCGGGCTGGGGCAGATCGTGTGGTCGCCGATCGCGCAGGGCGTGCTGTCCGGCAAGTACCGTCCGGGGCACCCGCCGCCGGCCGGTTCGCGGGCCACGGACGCCAAGGGCGGCCAGGACTTCATCTCCCGGATGATGAGCGACGACCTGCTGACGGCGGTGCAGTCGCTGCGTCCGCTGGCCGACGACGCGGGCCTGACCATGGCGCAGTTGGCGGTCGCGTGGGTGCTGCAGAACCCGAACGTGTCGGCGGCGATCATCGGCGCGTCGCGGCCGGAGCAGGTCGCGGAGAACGTGAAGGCGGCGGGCGTGAAGCTGGAGGAGGAGCTGCTGTCCAAGATCGACGTGATCCTGGAGCCGTTCGTCCAGCGCGACCCGGCGCGGACGGTCAGCCCGGCGGAGCGGCCGTAGGCTCGCGCGGCCCGGCGATCCGCAAGGTCCGCGTGCGGTGGGGGCGGTCCGGAATCCCGGGCCGCCCCCGTCCGCGCGGCGGGGGCCGCGATGTGCATCCCGCGGCCTGGTGGTCCTCGCGGGGGTCAGAGCGCGGCGCGCAGGCTCATGCCGGCGTAGACGACGTTGTCGCCTTCCAGGAGGCTGACTTGTTCGACGCCCGCGTCGAGCAGATCGCGCCAGTTCTCGCCGAGCCAGCTCTCCGCGTCGGACTGGTTCGAGAACTCCTCGGATTGGGGGCCGGGGACCGGGGTGCCGTCCGCGTTCTCGTACCGCCACTGCCACATCATCGTCGGCTCCCTCAGTCAGTTCCCGCCGGGTTCGTGCGGACCCGATCGGATGCGTTCAAAGCGGATCACCGCGCACCGCACCGTCGCGACGGTCCGCACAGTAGCCGACAACTGACGACGCCGAGGGGCCAAACAGACCCTCCGGACATTCAAACGCAACACGCTCGGGAGTAGCGCAGCACACCATGGAATTGACGTTCCTCGGCACGGCCGGCCCGCGGGGCTGGCCCCAGCCGTTCTGTACTTGTGCGTCCTGTCTGGGCTGCACCGGTTCCGCGGTGCGCGAGCCCAGTTCCGTGCTGGTCGACGGATCGCTGCTGATCGACTGCGGGCCGGCTCCGGCGCATGCCGCGGCGCGGGCGGCGCGGCCGCTGACCGGCGTTCGCCACCTGCTGCTGACCGGGCCCGCGGAATCGGCTCCGCTGGCGTGGCTGCCCGCCGCGGGGCTGGAGGCGGTCGCCGCGCCGTCGGGTCCGCCGCCCGGGCTGCCCGCGCCGACCGCGGGCGGGCCGCCGTGGCAAACCGTGGCGGCGGGCGAGGAGTTCACCCTCGGCGCGCACCATGTGCGGGTGCTGCCCGGCGGTTCGCCGGGGCGGGTGGCGTACGCCGTGACGGGGCCGGAAGGCGCCCGGCTGCTCTACATACCTTCGGCACTGGTCCCCGAGGCCGCCGCGGCGCAGGCGTGGGCGGACGGACGCCCGTACGACGCCGTGCTGTTGGACGTGGTCACCTGGCCCGAACGCCTGGCCGCGCTGCGCCGCGAGGGCGCGGTGACCGAGGCCACCGACGTCCTGGCCGTGCACCTGTCGCACGACGCGCCGCCCGGCGAAGAGCTGCAGCGCCGTCTCGCCGCGTGGGGCGCGCGGGCCGTCGCGGACGGCGGCGTCGTGCGCCTTGGCGCCGACAGCGACCGGCAGCCGCCGCGCCCGCACCGGACGCTGGTCCTCGGCGGCGCCCGCTCGGGCAAGTCCGCCGAAGCCGAACGGCGTTTGGCGACCGCCCCGGACGTCGTCTACGTGGCGACCGGCGGCACCCGCGAGGGCGACGCCGAATGGGCCGACCGCGTCACGACGCACCGCGAGCGGCGCCCCGCGGGCTGGACGACCGTCGAGTCGACGGACCTGCCCGGCGTGCTGGCCGCCGCGGAATCCCCGATCCTGGTCGACTGCCTGTCGCTGTGGCTGACCGCGGCGATGGACGAGTGCGGCGCGTGGGACGACGACGCCTGGGCGAACGGCGCCCGGGACGCGGTCCGCAAACGCGTCGACGAGCTGGCCGACGCGTGGCGCGGCTGCCGCATGCCGCTGGTCGCGGTGAGCAACGAGGTCGGCAGCGGCGTGGTCCCGGCGACCGCGTCGGGCCGCCGGTACCGCGACGAACTGGGCCGGTTGAACGCGGCGATCGCGCAGGAGTCCGACGAGGTGCTGCTGGTGGTCGCGGGCCAGGTGCTGACCTTGCGCGGACTTCCCCGCAAGGCGCGGCACGCCCGCAGTTGAGCACGCACTACGCTGGCCCGCGATGACTCTCGACCTCGACTCCCTGTCCGCGCTCGTCGAACGACCCGACGACGAGGCGCGTGCCCGGCTCAAGGCCCGGCTGCCGCAGCAGACCGGCGCGGCCGGGGCCCTCGGGCGGCTGGAAGACGTCGCCGTGTGGCTGGCGGGCGTCCAGGGCGGCGAGACCGTGCGCGCGATCGCACGGCCGCGCGTCGTGGTGTTCGCGGGCGACCACGGGGTGGCCGCGCGCGAGGTCTCGGTGCACCCGTACGGGCACACCGCCGAGGCGGTGCGCGACGCCGCGGCCGGCGGCGGCGCGGTCGGGCTGCTCGCCGAGCAGTTCGGCGCGGGCGTGCGCGTGGTCGACATGGCCGTCGACGCCGACGCCGCAACGCTGCCCGACGCGGTCGCCAAGCACCGGGTCCGGGAAGCCGGCGGCAGCATCGACCGGCAGGACGCGCTCACCCCGGCGGAGGCCGAACAGGCGTTCCGCACCGGCATGGAGATCGCCGACGCGGAGATCGACGGCGGCGCCGACCTGCTGCTCCTCGGCGACATCGGGGTCGGCAACACGACCGTCGCCGCGGTGCTCGTCGGCGCGCTGACCGGTACCGACGCGGCGGCCGCGATCGGCCGCGGGTCGGGCATCGACGACGCGACGTGGATCCGCAAGTGCGCGGCCATCCGCGACGCGCTGCGTCGGGCCCGGCCGGTGCTCGGCGACCCGCTGCGGCTGCTCGCGGTGTCCGGCGGCGCGGACTTCGCCGCCATGAGCGGCTTCCTCCTCCAGGCCGCGATCCGGCGCACCCCCGTGGTGCTGGACGGCGTCGCGAGTGCGGCGGCCGGCCTGGTCGTGCAGCGCGTGGCGTACCGGACGCCGGACTGGTGGCTGGCCGGGCATGTCACGCCCGAGCCGTCGCACGCCAAGGCCCTCGACCGGATGGCCCTCGAACCGCTGCTGGACTACAAGCTGCGCTACGGCGAGGGCACCGGCGCACTGCTCGCCCTGCCGATCGTCCAGGCCGCGGCCCGGCTCGCCGCCGAACTGCCGGTGACCGAACCGGTGGCGGACGAGCCCAAGCCCGCCGACGAGGCTCCGGCCGCGGACGAACTCCCGGCCGCCGCACCGGACATCTCCCTGGAGAAATGACCTCCCGCGAGGCCGGGCCGGGCGACGCGCTGCGTTTGGCGTTCGGCACCCTGTCCGTCCTGCCCGTCCGGTTCCCGCATGTGGACCGGCGGGTGGCCGGCCGGGCGATGGCCGCGGCACCGCTCGTGGGCGCCGTGCTGGCCGGACTCGCCGCGGGCGTCCAGGCCTTGGCGCTGTGGGCGGGCACCGGCGCGCTGCTCGCCGCGGTGCTCGCGCTCGGGTCGCTCGCGCTCCTCACCCGCGGCCTGCACCTCGACGGGCTCGCCGACGTCGCCGACGGACTCGGCTCGGGCAAGCCCGCGCCGGACGCGCTGCGCATCATGAAGGCCTCGGACATCGGCCCGTTCGGCGTGCTGGCCTTGGTGTTCACCCTGCTCGTGCAGGCCGCCGCACTCACCCGAGCGGCCGGGCACGGCCAAGCCGAAGCCGCCGCGGCACTCGCAATCGCGGTGGTCACCGGACGGGCGGCGATCGGGATCGGCTGCCTGCGCGCGGTGCCGAGCGCCCGCCCCGACGGGCTCGGCGCGATGGTCGCCGGGACGCTGCCGCCGGCCGCGGCAGCGGGCACCGCCGTCCTGCTGACCGGAGCCGCCGCCGGGCTCGGCGCCGCCACCGATCTCGGCGCGCTGCGCGGCGCACTCGCCGTCACGGTCGGGCTCCTCGCAGCAACGGCCTTGCTGCGCCACACCGTTCGCCGGTTCGGCGGCATCACCGGCGATGTGCTCGGCGCGCTCGCGGAGACGGCCGCGGCGGCTGCGCTCGTCGTCCTGTCCACGGGTTGAGACAAGGCAAACCCGCCCATGTAATGCTGGGGGCACACACCGGGACGTACAGCGTCCCCTGACGGTGCCTCAGCGCGCCTGCGACACCCGGCAGGACCGCAGTTCCGGACAGGCAATTCCGCCGAGAACATCGACGCGAATTTACGACGAGAACAGAACAGGACACTTGTGACCACACTGAGCCTGAGCACCAGCTCGGCGGCGACGCTCCGCGCCGACGCCATCGTCATCGGTCTGGCCAAGGGCGCCGACGGCCCGGTCGTCGCCGCGGGCGGCGACGGCGTCGAGGCCGCGTTCGACGGCTCGCTGGCCTCGGTCCTCACCGCGCTGGGCGCGACCGGCGCGGAGGGCGAGACGACCCGGATTCCCGCGGCCGGCGCGGCCGTCAAGGCGCCGCTGGTCATCGCGCTCGGCCTGGGCGAGGAGCCCGAGGAGGGCTTCGGCGCCGAGACGCTGCGCAAGGCGGGCGGCAACGCGGCCCGTGTGGCGGCCGGTCTGAAGAAGGTCGCGCTCGCGCTGCCGTACGCCGGTCCGCAGGACGTCGAGGCCGTCGCCCAAGGCGCGCTGCTCGGCGCGTACACCTTCGAGGCGTACCGCGTGAACTCACGCGAGGGCCGCAAGGACCCGGTCAAGGACCTCGTGCTGGTCGGCGCGAAGGCCCGCGACAAGGCCGTGAAGGCCGCGTTCGAGCGCGGCCAGGTCGTCGCGGAGAGCGTCAACAAGACCCGCGACCTGGTCAACACCCCCTCCAACGACCTCGACCCGAAGACCTTCGCGGCGATCGCGGTCGACGCCGGCAAGAACTTCGGCTTCAAGGTCGAGGTGACCGACGAGAAGGCCCTCGCCAAGGGCGCCTACGGCGGCATCCTCGGCGTCGGCCAGGGCTCCGCGAAGCCCCCGCGCCTGGTGCGCCTCGGCTACACGCACCCGAAGGCCAAGCGCAGCATCGCGCTGGTCGGCAAGGGCATCACCTACGACTCGGGCGGCATCTCGCTCAAGCCGGCGGGCGCCAACGAGACCATGAAGATGGACATGGCCGGCGCGGGCGCGGTCCTCGGCGCGATGATCGCGATCGCCCGCCTGGGCCTCCAGGTCAACGTCACCGGCTGGCTGGCGCTGGCGGAGAACATGCCGTCGGGCACCGCCACCCGTCCCGGCGACGTGCTGCGCATGTACGGCGGCCGCACCGTCGAGGTCCTCAACACCGACGCGGAAGGCCGCCTGGTCCTCGCCGACGCGATCACCCGCGCGTGCGAGGAGGGCCCGGAGAAGCTGATCGACGTCGCGACGCTGACCGGCGCGATGATGGTCGCCCTCGGCAACAAGACCTTCGGCATCGTCGCCAACGACGACGAGTTCCGTTCCGCGGTGCACGCCGCCGCCGAGCGCACCGGCGAGCCGTCGTGGCCGATGCCGACCCCGGCCGAACTGCGCCGCACGTTGGACTCGCCGATCGCCGACCTGAAGAACATCGGCGAGCGCATGGGCGGTGCCCTGTCGGCGGGCGTGTTCCTGCGCGAGTTCGTCGCCGAGGGTGTCTCGTGGGCGCACCTGGACATCGCGGGCCCGGCGTACAACGAGGGCGAGGTGTCCGGCTACACCGCGAAGGGCGGCACCGGCTGCGCGGTGCGCACGCTCGTGCAGGTCGCCGCGGACGTGGCGGACGGCACCATCTGAGCCGTCCCGGCTGTCCGAGCCGTCGTGGTCGTCCCGGTCGTCCGGGCCGCCCGCTCGGCCGGACTGACGGTATGCGCGGGCCGGGGGTGCGTTTTGCGCACCCCCGGCCCGGTCATTTTCCGCTGCGGTTCTTCTGCGTCCACTCGCGCATCCGTTGCGGGTAGCCGACGATCCCGGCCTCGTACAGCGGTATCCCGAGCTTGCGGGCCAGCGACGCCCCGGCCGCGGCGTCGGCGATCCGGCGCCGGGTCCATTCGCCGGTGTCCGCGACGAGCACGACCGTGGTGCCGCTGACCGTGGTGGTGGGCTCCAGGTACGCCTCGACGCCCCGGCGGCTGCGGGCGAACTCCGCGAGGTGGTCGGCGGCCGCCGCCGCCTCGCCGCGCGCGCCCCGTCGGCCCCCGGCTCCGCCTCCGCGCGAGATGCGTCGGAACAATCCCACGTACGGTCCCCTATCTGTTTCGCCGGCGGGCATGTGGCGCAGTCGACACAGCAGACCAACGTGCCGTGCGTACCCGAGGTGCCCGCCTCCCGACAACAAGTGGGAGGATGTTGTACCGGCACTTGGAACCTTCCACAAGAAGGGGGTGCTACCCGGCAGTACCCGTCGGGTGAGCACACGCAGATCCAGCAGGAGGACGTGACAGTGGCGAACGACGCCGGAGCCGTTTTCGACGTAGTGATCCTCGGAGGCGGAAGCGGCGGCTATGCCTGCGCCCTCCGAGCCGCCGAACTCGGCATGCGGGTGGCGCTGATCGAGAAGGGCAAGCTGGGCGGGACTTGCCTCCATCAGGGCTGTATCCCGACCAAGGCCCTCCTGCACGCCGGCGAGGTGGCCGACCAGACCCGCGAAAGCGCCCAGTTCGGCGTGAAGTCGGTCTTCGAGGGCATCGACATCGCGGCCGTGCACAAGTACAAGGACGGCGTGGTCTCGCGCCTGTTCAAGGGCCTGACCGGGCTCATCGCGAGCCGCGGCATCACCGTGGTCGAGGGCGACGGCCGGCTGGTCTCGCCGACCGCGGTCGAGGTGGGCGGCGTCCGCTACGAAGGCCGGCACGTGGTCCTGGCCACCGGCTCGGTGCCCAAGTCGCTGCCCGGCCTGCAGATCGACGGCAACCGGATCATCAGCAGCGAGCACGCGCTGGTCCTGGACCGCGTGCCGGCCTCCGCGGTGATCCTCGGCGGCGGCGTCATCGGCGTCGAGTTCGCCAGCGCCTGGAAGTCGTTCGGTGTCGACGTGACCATCGTCGAGGCCCTGCCGCACCTGGTCCCGGTCGAGGACGAGAGCAGCAGCAAGCTGCTGGAGCGCGCGTTCCGCAAGCGCGGCATCAAGTTCGAGCTGGGCTCGCGGTTCAGCGGCGTCGAGTACACCGACGCCGGCGTCCGGGTCTCGCTGGAGAACGGCAAGCAGGTCGAGGCGGAGCTGCTGCTCGTCGCGGTCGGCCGCGGACCGGTCTCGGCCGGGCTCGGCTACGAAGAGGCCGGCGTCGCGATGGACCGCGGCTACGTCCTGGTCGACGAGTACTGCCAGACCAATGTGCCCACCATCTCGGCGGTCGGCGACCTCATCCCGACCCTGCAGCTCGCGCACGTCGGCTTCGGCGAGGGCATCCTCGTCGCCGAGCGCCTCGCGGGCCTGCGGGTCGCGCCGATCGACTACGCGGGCGTGCCGCGCGTGACGTACTGCGACCCCGAGGTCGCGTCCGTGGGTCTGACCCAGGCGCAGGCCGTCGAGCGGTACGGCTCCGACAAGGTCGCCCTGATCGACTACAACCTCGGCGGCAACGGCAAGTCGCAGATCCTCAAGACGGCGGGCTCCGTCAAGGTGGTGTCGGTCAAGGACGGCCCGGTCGTGGGCATCCACATGGTCGGCGCCCGCATGGGCGAGCTGGTCGCCGAAGCCCAGCTGATCTACAACTGGGAAGCGCTGCCGTCCGAGGTCGCGCAGCTCATCCACCCCCACCCGTCCCAGTCCGAGGCGATCGGCGAAGCGCATCTGGCGCTCGCCGGCAAGCCGTTGCACGTGCACGACTGACGCGCCCCTGCTGTCACTTGCCCGGAAGCGTACGAAGGAGTCACTGACCCCATGCCGGTCTCTGTAACACTGCCCGCGCTCGGCGAGAGCGTGCAGGAGGGCATCATCACCCGCTGGCTCAAGCGGGAGGGTGAGCGCGTCGAGATGGACGAGCCGCTCCTCGAGGTCTCGACCGACAAGGTCGACACCGAGATCCCCGCGCCGGCCTCCGGCATCCTCGTGTCGATCAAGGCGGCCGAGGACGACACCGTCGAGGTGGGCGCCGAACTCGCGATCATCGACGACGGCACCGGTGCCGCACCGGCCGCGGAGGCGCCCGCGGCGGCCGCGGCCGCGGCACCCGCGCCGGCCGCGACCCCGG